>NZ_LJFZ01000039.1:0-70386 GCF_001420875.1 Frankia sp. AvcI1
TCTGTTCGACCCATCACCGGGCGGTGCACGACGACGACATCAGCCTCGGCCGCGACGCGGACGGGACCGTCACCGCGCGGACCGTCGACGGCCGCGTCCTCGTCGCAGCACCACCGGTCCTGCCCGGGCCCGACCCGGCAGGAACCCTCGCCCGCGCAACCCGCCACATCGACCCCACCACGATCCACACCCGCGACGGAGGACGCCTTATGGCAGGCGGGAGGCGAAGGCGAGCGAGCTCGCCGCGGCAAGGAAGCCCAGCGCGAGGGACAGGCCCAGGAACCAGGTGGTGATCTCCCGGTACTCGGTCCGGTAGCCGATGGAGCTGCCCAGGCCCTTGTAGACCGAGCGCAGCTCGTCGCCGGTGGCGGCCCGGTGGTAGGAGCCCTCGGTCTGGTCGGCGATCTCGTTGAGGGCCTGCTCGTTGACTGGGACGGGCACCTCCTGGNCGCCGACGTCGAGCGTGCCGTCGCTGGTGCCGTAGGCGATGGTGTCGACGGGGACGTGCGCCTGCCGGGCGGCGTCGGTGGCCTGCGTGTTCGGCCGGCCGCGGGTGGTCTCGCCATCGGAGAGCAGGACGATGGCCGCGGGTGGCGGGCTCTGCCCGGCGTCGGAGAACCGCTTGCCGGCGGTGTTGATGGCCTGCAGCGAGGCGAAGATCCCCTCACCGATGGCCGTCGCCGGGCCGAGTTGCAGGCCGCGGATGCCGGCGCGGACCGACTCGCGGTCGGTGGAGGCGGGCACGAGCACCGTCGCGCTGCCGGCGAAGGAGACCAGGCCCAGGTTGATGCGCGGCGGGAGCTGGTCGACGAACGCCTCGGCGCCCTGCTTGGCCGCCTCCAACCGGTTCGGGGCGATGTCGGTGGCGGCCATCGAGTTCGACACGTCGATGGCCAGGATGATCGTCGCGCGTTCCCGTGGCACCCGCTCGGCGCGGGCCGGCCGGGCCAGCGAGAACACCAGGCCGGCGAGGGTGAGCAGCAGCAGCGCGGCCGGGACGTGGCGGCGCCACCACTGCGGGCGCCGCGGCAGCACCGAGGCCAGCACCGAGGTGGACGACAGGCGGGCCGCGTAGACCCGCCGCCGCGCGGAGACGACGATGTAGGCGACGAGCAGCGCGGCGACGAGCAGGTACAGCCACAGCCAGTGGCCGGCGAGGAAGCTCACCGGGTACCCGCCTGGGCGGGTCGGACCGCCGGGCCGCCGCGACCGACCGGCGCGCGCCGCCCGGCACCGCGGCCGCGCCGGTTCGCGGAGGCGAAGCGGACGATGTCGACGAGCCAGTCCGAGTCGGTGCGCAGGACGAGGTGGTCGGCGCCGACCCGGCGCAGGGCGAGCGAGACCTCCCGGCGGTGCGCCGCGGCGGCCGCGGNGTACCGTTGCCGGAACTTCCGCGAGGAGGTGGGGACCTCCAGCATCGCCCCGGTCTCGGCGTCGACGACGGGCAGCAGGCCGACGGCGGGCAGGGCCAGCTCCAACGGGTCGACGATCTCGATCGCGAGCACCTGGTGGCGGGCGGCGACCACCCGCAGCGGGCGTTCCCAGCCGAGGTCGGTGGACTGGAAGTCCGAGATGACGACGGCGAGGCCGCGCCGGCGCGGCGGCCGCAGCAGGCCCTGCACGGCGGCGGCGAGGTCGGTGGCGGCCGCCGGGTCGGGGCGGCGGTGCGGCCGGTCGTGCGCGGTGCGGGGCAGCGTGAGCAGGCTGCGCAGCAGTGCCCGCAGGCCGTCGCGACCCGGCCGGGCCGGGATGAGCCGCGTGCCGGCCTGGGTGAGCGCGACCGCGCCCATCCGGTTGCCGGTGCGGGCGGTGAGGAAACCGACGGCGGCGGTGGCGGCGACCGCGAGGTCGCGCTTCTCCCAGGAGCCGGAGCCGAACTCGCTGCTGGCGCTGAGATCGACCAGAGCCCAGGTCTCCAGCTCCCGGTCGGCGATGAGGTCGTGGACGTGCGGGACGGTGGTGCGGGCGGTGACGGCCCAGTCCATCCGGCGCACGTCGTCGCCGACGGAGTACTCGCGGCTCTCCGCCTTCTCGCTGCCCTGGCCGGGCAGCAGCCCGAGGTGGTCGCCGAGCAGCATCCCGTCGAGGCGGCGCAGCACGGTGAGCTCCAGGCGGCGCAGCGTCCGCTCCACCGCCGGGTCGGAGCCCGGGGTGGCCGCGGCCGGCGTCGTCACAGCGGGCCCCGGTCGAGGTACTCCGGGAAGCCCGAGCGCGGGTTGGTGCCCCAGCCGCCGGTGTTCGGCCCGACAGGCCCGGTGGGGTAGGGGGCCTGCTGGCGCGGCGCCACCTGCGGCGGCTGGACGGTCTCCAGGATGCGGGCGGCGATCGCGTCCGCGGTCAGCCCCTCGGCCAGCGCCTCGTAGGACAGCACCAGCCGGTGCGGCAGCACGTCCAGGGCGACGGCGACCACGTCGTCCGGCACCACGTAGTCGCGCCCGCGCAGCAGGCCGAGCGCCCTGGCGGCGGCGACCAGGCCGAGGGAGGCGCGCGGCGAGGCGCCGTAGGCGAGGTGGCCGGCCAGCTCCGGCAAACCGGCCTCGGCCGGTGCCCGGGTGGCGAGCACCAGCCGCACCGCGAACTCGGTGATGGCGTGGTGGACGAACACGTTGTCGGCCCGCGCCTGCAGCCGCTCCAGCACCTTCGGGCCGAGGACGCGCTCGGGGACCGGCGGCGACACACCCATCCGCCGGACGATCTCCAGCTCCTCGGTGGGGCTGGGGTAGGGCACGTTGACCTTCATGAGGAACCGGTCGCGCTGGGCCTCGGGCAGCGGGTAGACACCCTCGGACTCGATCGGGTTCTGGGTGGCCAGCACCAGGAACGGCCGGGGTAGCCGGTGGGTGGCCCCGCCGAGCGAGACCTGCTTTTCGGACATGACCTCCAGCAGCGCCGACTGCACCTTCGCGGGCGCGCGGTTGATCTCGTCGGCCAGCACGAAGTTGGCGAAGACCGGCCCGAGCTCGACGTCGAACGCCTCCTGGCTGGCCCGGTAGATGCGGGCGCCCACGATGTCCGAGGGCACGAGGTCGTTGGTGAACTGGATCCGGACGAACGAGCCGCCGACCACCGTGGCCAGGGTCTGCACCGCCAGCGTCTTGGCCACCCCGGGCACGCCCTCGAGCAGGCAGTGCCCGCGGGCGAGCAGCGCGACGAGCATGCGCTCGACCATGCGGTCCTGCCCGACGATCACTTTCTTGATCTCGAACAGGGCGCGCTCGAGCAGCGCCGCGTCCGAGGTGGTGTCCGGGGCGGCGAGGCCGGCCGGGCTCTGCCCATCGTCCATGCCGGTATTCTCCCAGCCCCGGCGCGGAATGGGGCGCCAACGGAGTCGGCACGGCTCGGTTGCAAGCGTCTTCTAAGCCCCTGTTCAGGAACTTTCGGTCGCTGGGCCGGGCTGGGTCGGGGCCTCGGAGCGCAGCGCACGCGAGCGGTAACCGCGATCGGCGCCGAGGATCCGCTCCGCCGCGAGCCGTCCCGAGATGAGCACCATCGGCACGCCGACGCCGGGCCGGGTGCCGCTGCCGGCGAACACCACGTTCGCCAGCCCCGGCGCCATGTTCGCCGGGCGGAACGGGCCGGTCTGGCGGAAGGTGTGGGCGGCGGCGAACGGCGCGCCCGCGGCCATCCCGCGGGCCCGCCAGTCGGCCGGGGTGGTCACCTGCTCCACCTCGATGGCGTCGCCGAAGCCGGCGTAGCCGCGCCGTTCGCAGGTGGCGACGACCTCGTCGCGGTAGCGCGAGCGCAGTACGGACCAGTCCAGGGGCGCGGTGAGGTTCGGCGTCGGGAACAGCACGTAGTAGGCGTGACCGCCGGCGGGCGCCATCGCCGGTTCGCTGCGCGACGGCGTGGTGACGAGAAACGACGGGTCGCTCATCAGCTCGCCCCGGTCGATGATCTCCGCGAAGGTCCGCCGCCAGGCGTGGCCGAAGTGGATGGTGTGGTGCGCCGTGTGCGGGTACTCCGCCCGCGCGCCGGCCAGCAGCAGGAAGCACGACGGGGAGTAGCGCAGCCGGCGCAGCCGGGCCGGCGCCGCCGCCGGCGGCAGCAGCTCGGCGTAGGCGATCGGCAGGTCCGGGTTGAGGACCACCACGTCCGCGCCGATGCGCTCGCCGGCGGTGGTGTGCACCGCCACCGCCCGCCCGCCGTGCACCTCCACCCGGCTCACCGTCGTCTCGTAGCGCACGGTCACTCCGTGCTTGACCGCCGCTGCGGTCATCGCCTCGGCGACGGCGTGCATGCCGCCGGTCGGGTGGTAGACCCCGGCGACGGAGTCCATGTACGAGATGACGGCGTAGAGGGCGAGCGCGTCGTGCGGGGCCAGCCCGGCGTACATCGCCTGGAAGGAGAACATCCGCCGGGTCCGCGGGTCGCGCAGGTGACGGCCGACGACCGTGTCGAGCCNGCGGAAGCCGCCCAGCGCCGCGAGCCGGGCGAGCTGTGGGCGCAGCAGCGACAGCGGCGAGTCCACCTGGGCGTCGATGAAGTGCCGCACCTGGGCCCGGTACATCGCCGTGACCAGGGTGACGAACCGCTCGAAACCGGCGGCCTCCGCCGGGCCGCACAGCGCCCGGATCTGCGCCGCGGTGTCGGCCGGGTCGGCGCGCACGTCCAGCGACGAGCCGTCGGCGAAGAACCCCCGGTACATCGGGTCGAGCCGGGTCAGCGTCAGCCACCGATCGAGGTCCTCGCCGACGCAGTCCAGCGCGTCGGCGATCAGCTCGGGCATGGTCAGTACGGTCGGGCCGGTGTCGAACCGGTAGCCGCCGAGGGTGAGCAGCCCCGCCCGCCCGCCCGGCACCGCCTCGCGCTCCAGCACCGTCACCCGCCGCCCGGCCCCCGCCAGGCGCAGCGCGGCCGACAGCCCCGCGAAGCCCGCCCCGACGATGACGACGTGATCCGTCGGGCCCTCCACCGTGCGCATCCGGCGCCCGCCCCCTCTCCCCGCTCTTCCCGGTCGTCCGCGTTACTGTGCCCGTGCCGTGGCCGCGGTCGCGAGCTCCATCAGCGCGCCGCGGGTGGTGTCGTCCAGATCGGAGCGTGCCAGGACGGCCAGGGCCTGCGCGGTGCGGGCGGCGATCCGCTCCTCGGCTGCGGCCGGTGCGCCGCTGGCCGCGATCAGTTCGCGCGCCTGTTCGACCGCGCCGGGCCGGGCCGGGCGACCGACGAGGTCACGCAGCCGGGCCGCCGCGGCCGGCCGCGCCTGGCGCAGGGCCAGCGCCAGCAGCCCGTTGGGCCGGCCGTCGCGCAGGTCCTCCCCGGCGGGCTTGCCGGTCACCGCCGGGTCGCCGAACACCCCGAGGACGTCGTCGCGGAGCTGGAACGCCTCTCCGAGCGGATGGCCGAACGCCGCGTAGGTCTCCAGCAGGCCGGGACGTGACCCGGCGAGCAGGGCGCCGAGCTGCAACGGTCGGACCACCGTGTAGCCGGCGGTCTTGTAGCGGGCGATCCGCGCGACCCGAGCCGGGTCCACCTGGCCGCCCCCGGCTCCCCCCTGGCTGGCCCCGGGTCCCACCTGGCTGGCGAGGTCGAGGTACTGGCCGGCGACGAGCTCGCCGCGCATCCGCGCGTACGTCGGCCAGGCCCGCGCCAGGGCGCCGGGCGTCAGCCCGCTGGCCATCAGCAGATCGTCCGCCCAGGCCAGGAAGAGATCGCCGAGCAGGATCGCCGCCGAGCGGCCGAAGGTGTCCGGATCGCCGCCGAGCCGGGCCCGCCGGTGCACCAGGGTCAGGCGGCGCTGCGCGCTCGGCGCACCGCGGCGCAGCTGCGAGCCGTCCATCACGTCGTCGTGCACCAGCGCACAGGCGTGTAGCACCTCCAGGGCTGCGGCGGCCGTCACGATCTCGTCGCAGTCCGGCCCGCCGGCGCCCCGCCAGCCCCAGTAACAGAACGCCGGCCGCACCTGCTTGCCCCCGCTGAGCAGCACGTCCTCGGCAACCCGGACGAAGGGGTCGAGATCGGCGTCGATGTCGCGCAGCGCCGCCCCCCGGGCGTCGGCGAACCGGCGCAGTACGGNGGAGACCCGCGGGCGGACATCGGTCATCGGTGACCGGGGTACCGTGCGGTGTGCCCGTGTTCGACACCGCCATCCTGGTGATCGCCGTCGTGCTGCTGGCCGCCGCGGTGGGCGGTCTGTCCCTGTTGCGGATGCCACCCGCCGAGCTGGTTCACACCGTCGACGGTATAGAGGCCGTCGAGGTCATGGTGGCCGCGGGCCGGGTCGAGGTCGCCGAGCGCGACCGCTCTGACGTGCGCGTCGACCTCACGGTGCGGCGCCGGCCCGGCCGTTCGGGTCCCGCGGTGACCACCGGCGGGTCGGTGCTGCGGATCGACGGGCGGCGCAGCGACGTGCGGGTCCGGCTGGCCGTGCCGCCCGGCACGCGGGTGCGCGCCGAGGTGCTCACCGGCGAGATCACCCTGTGGGGTGTGCGCGGGGAGCTGTCGCTGGTCACCCGCGACGGCACGATCGCCGGCCGCGAGCTCGGCGCCGGCCCGGTCGCCGCCCGCAGCCGGGGCGGGGACGTCAACCTGCACTTCAGCGAGCCGCCGGACACGGTCCATGCGCACACCGAGTCGGGTCTTCTGACGGTCATGCTCCCCGACGGCGCGTATGCGGTGGAGGTCGAGACGGGCGATCCCAGCGCGGTCGACGTGGCGCTGGCGCCGACGCCGGGGGCCACGCGGCGGGTGGTGGCCCGCACCGTCGCCGGCCGGGTGCGCATCGGCCTGACCGCCCCGCTGGGGCCGCTGCCGATCTGATGTGCGTTGATGTCACGTGCCGCTCACGCGTGTTTCCGGCACAGGGGTACGTCTCCGGCCGTGGTCCGCGCCGGTCTACTCTCGTCGCATGACGGCGGTTCGGAGTGCGAGCGCGAAACCGGCGACGATGGGGGAGTTCCTCGCCTCCGGGCGTCCCTCGTTCTCGTTCGAGTTCTTCCCGCCCCGCACGCCCGAGGGCGAGCGTCACCTGTGGACCGCCCTGCGCCGGATCGAGGCGCTGCGCCCCTCCTTCGTCTCGGTGACCTACGGCGCGGGCGGCTCGACCCGCGAGGGCACGATCCGGGTGACCGAGCGGATCGCCACCGACACCACCCTCACGCCGATCGCCCACCTCACCGCGGTCAACCACTCCGTCNCCGAGCTGCGGCAGGTGATCGGCAACTACGCGGGCGCGGGCGTGCGCAACGTGATCGCACTGCGCGGCGACCCGCCCGGCGACCCGCAGGGCACCTGGACGGCCCACCCCCAGGGGCTGGAGCACGCCGACGAGCTCGTGCGGCTGGTGAAGTCGGTGGGGGACTTCTGCGTCGGGGTGGCGGCCTTCCCGGACAGGCACCCCCGCTCGCCCGACTTCGACACCGACGCCCGGTACCTGGTGGGCAAGTTCGACGCCGNCGCCGACTACGCCATCACCCAGTTCTTCTTCGGCGCCGACGACTACTTCCGNCTGGTCGAGCGGGTCCGCGCGCTGGGCTGCGACAAGCCGATCATCCCCGGGATCATGCCGGTGACGAACGTGGCGCAGATCGTCCGGATGGCACAGCTGTCCGGTGCCGCCTTCCCGCCCGCGCTGGCCGCCCGGCTGCAGGCCGTCGCGGACGACCCGGCGGCGGTGCGGGCGGTCGGCCTCGAGGTGGCGACCGAGCTGTCCCGCCGCCTGCTCGACGGCGGGGCGCCCGGTCTGCACTTCATCACCCTCAACCGGTCCAGCGCCACGCGGGAGATCTTCGAGGCGGTCCGGTAGGCGGGCGCCTACTCGGGATCGTCGTAGGCTTCGAACACNCACAGCAGCCACTCGTCGCGGAAGGTCTGCTCGCGCTCCAGGGCGAACCCGGCCTGGTTGGCGGTGTCGATCACCGCCGCCACGAGGCCGAGGTCGAGGGTGTTGAAGACCGGGGTGATCCGCACGGCGAGGATCACCTGGTGGCGGTGGGGGGCGAAGACCACCCGCGGGTCGAGGTCGTCGAGGCTCTCCACCACGCCGCTTACCTGCTCGGTCACGTCACTCCCGCCTGGCGGGGCCGGCCTGGCCTCGTCCGTCCGCTCCCATCGGCCGACGTGGCCGCGGCCCGTGGTGGAAGTCCACGCGACTCTACGTCCCCGGGGCGGTGACGTCCCGGACGGGGTCGGCGTCCCGGTCGCGGCTGATGTCCCGGGCAGGATGGACGTTGTGCGCACCCCCGTACCCGACCGCGACACCTATCTCGCGCGCTGGTCGGCCCTGCACGGCGGGTACGACCCGCGAGGCGGGCTGTGGCTGGTGCGCGCCTGGCTGACGCTGGTCCACCGGGTCGCGAGCCCGCTGGCCGCCCGCCGGGTGCCGCCGTCGGCGGTGACCGGGGCGGGGGTGGCGGTCACGGCGCTCGCGCTGCCGGCCGCCGCGGCCGGGGGCCGCTGGCCGCTGCTGGCGGTGGTGGTGATGCTGCTCGGGGGCGTCGCCGACAGCCTCGACGGAGCCGTGGCCGTCCTGACCGGTCGGGCGAGTGCCTGGGGTTACGTGCTGGACTCGGTCGCCGACCGCTGCGGCGACGCGCTGTACCTGGTCGCGCTGTGGTACGTCGGGGCGCCGGGCGGTCTGCTCGTCGCCGCCGGATGCGCGCTGGGGCTGCTGGAGTACACCCGGGCGCGGGCCGGCAGTGCCGGCTTCCGGGAGATCGGCGTCGTGACGATCGGTGAGCGGCCGACGCGGCTCATCGTCGCCGCGTTCGGGCTGGCGGGGGCCGGCATCGTCCCCGGCCTGGCCGGTTTTGCCGGGACGGTGGCGGCAGGCGCGACGCTCGCGGTCTGCGTGGTCGGCCTCGGCCAGCTCATGCTCACTCTGCGTGCCCTCCTGCTGGGCGCGCCCCCACCTCGTGACTAGCCGGGTGACGACAGCCGGTGACGGGCGCGTTGTTCGGACCTCCGTCCATTCCTTCGTGCCGAGGGCGGCGCCCGCTTCTGCGGTCGTGCGCGAGCAGACCGTATGCGAGAGATCTGTTCAGTATGCGGACAGTTTTGATGGTCGTCCGACCGGCGGGGTCCGGAAGATCTGGGCGGTCGCGGTTGACCGCGGGTTGCTCGTCGGTCTCCGCCGGTGGTGGTCGCCGGCCCGCGGGCGGCCGACCAGGGGTCGGAGCGTCACCGGCGGAAGCGTGGAAAAGCTGACCACGTGATCCGCATACGCGGATTCTTCTCGGCTTTCTGCCCAGATCTGCGGATTCATCGCTACGATCTGGCCATCCGCTCAGTCGCCGATCGGCCGCGGGCCGCGGCCGCGTGACCGGCGAACTCCGCACCCACGAAAGATTCGGGGAAATGGTGTCGTACCTCGCCCGCAGAGTGTCCCGTCCGCGTGTCGTCGCGATCGTTCTGGCCCTGGCCGCGATCCTCGTCGTCAGCCTGCTGCCGACCTGGCGGGCCGAGGCCGCCACTCCGGCCGCCACCCCGGCCCCCGCTGCGGCCGCGGCGCCCGCCAAGGCAGTCCCGCATCCCCTTCCCACCCTGCCGCCGGGCCGGGTGGTGCTCCTCGGCCGGATCGCGCACCCGGTGCTGCTGACCGTCGCCGATCTCGCCGCGAAGTACCCGCAGCACACCCAGACGGTCTCCTTCCAGAGCGGGGCGGGTCCGCAGACCCACACCTACACCGGCCCCCTGCTCTACGACGTCCTGCAGGCGGCGAAGCCGGCGTTGCGCAGTGACGTGAAGAACGACGCGCTGCGCTACGCCGCGGTCGTCCACGCCAGCGACGGCTACGAGTCGGTCGTCTCGTGGGGCGAGATCGACCCCGGCTTCGCCAACACCGAGGCGCTGCTCGCCGTCACCCAGGACGGCGTGTCGCTGGCGAAGGAGGGGCCCCGCCTGACCGCCCCCGGCGACACCAAGGGCGGCCGGTACGTCTCCGGCGTCACCGCGGTGACGCTGGTCCGCGCCGGGCTGTAGGCCGCGGGCACCGGGTGAGCCGGGCCGGTCAGGCCGGCCCGACGAGCCCGGCGACGATGCCGGCGGACAACACGACCAGCGGCAGGCCGCCGCCGGGGTGGGTGGACCCGCCGACGAGGAACAGCCCCGGTACCCGGGCGGCGTTCGGTGGACGCAGGAACGCCGCCCGGGCACCGTTCGACGACCCGCCGTAGATCGATCCGCCCACCGAACCGGTGCGCCGCTCCAGGTCCGCCGGGGTGATCGTCTCGTACCACCGCAGCCGGGACCGCACGTCGAACCCGCGGGCGGCGAGGATGTCCAGGACGTGCTGGGCGTAGTGGTCCGCCAGGCCGGGTTCGTCCCAGTCCAGGCCGCGCGCGTCGGGACGCCCCGCCGCGGCGACCGGCGCCGGGGCATGCGGCGCGGCGTTGACGAGGACGAACCACGCCTCGCCGCCCGGCGGCGCGCAGGCCGGGTCCGCCGGGGCGGCGATGTAGACCGCAGGGTCGGCGGCGAGGCGCCCGGCGAACACCGCGTCGAACTCGCCGTCGTAGTCCGCCGGGAAGGTGACCGTGTGGTGGCCCAGCCCCGGCGTGGCGCCGGTCAGGGCCAGCAGCAGCACGAACCCGGACATCGACGGCGTGGCCCGCCCCACGCGGCGCCGCCCGGCCCGGTCGTCCACCAGCCGGCCCCCCGCCCGCCGGGCGTTCTCCGGGCGGCCGTAGAGCGATGCCGCGTCGACGTTGGCGACGACGACGTCGGCGGGCAGCAGGAGGCCGTCGGCGAGTCGCACCCCGTCGACCCGGCCGCCGGGGGTGCGGGTCACCGTCAGCACCCGGGTGTCGAGCAGGATCCGGGCCCCGCGCTCCTCGGCGCGCCGCGCGATCGCCTCGCCCAGCCGGCGCAGCCCGCCCTCCACGTACCACCCGCCGAAGCGGCGTTCGGCGTGTACCACCGAAACCAGGGCGGCCGGGGCGCGCCGGGGATCGGAGCCGGAGTAGGTCGCGTAGCGGTCCAGCACCATCCGTAGGCGGGGGTCGCGCAGGTAGCCGCGGCCCAGGCCGCGCAGGCTGCGGCCGGGGGCGACCGCCGCGACGTCCCCGGGCGAGGCCCAGGCCAGCCGGGCGAGCCCGGCGGCGCGCACCGGGCTGGACAGAAACGGCCCCTCGGCGGCGTCGAAGACCCGCGCCGCCCGGTCGGCCAGGCGTCGCCAGTCGCCGCCGGCGCCGCCGCCGAGGCGTTCGTCGAGCTCGGCGGCGAAGGCGCCGTCGTCCGCGTGCGCGGCCAGGGCCGTGCCGTCGGCGAACCGGTAGGAGGCGATCGGGTCGAGGCGGCGAAGGTCCAGCTCGGCGCGCAACGGTCCGCCGGTCGCGGCGAACAGGTCCTCGAACACGGCGGGCATGGTCAGCAGGGACGGCCCGGTGTCGAAGCCGTAGCCGTCCCGCTCGTACCAGCCGAGCTTCCCGCCGATCCGCGACGACTGCTCGCAGACGGTGACCTCATGCCCCGCGGCGGCCAGGCGGGCCGCGGCGGCCAGCCCGCCCACCCCGGCGCCGATCACCACCACCCGGGCCACGGCGTCGACTCTACGAGCCCGCGCCCCGCGGTTCTCGCCGCGGTGGGGGCGCCGTGACCGGTCGGCCCTTCCAGGTCGCGGTACCACGTCGCCGCCGCCACCACGACAGCGCCGTCAGGTATCCCAGCAGGCCGACCGAGACCGGGTGGGCTGCGGCGTCCGGCCAGCTGCGCCCTCCGGTGCGCCGGGCGGCGACCACCCGGCCGGCGACCCCGGCGAGGTAGCCGGCCAGTCCGGCGCGGGAGCCGAGCGCCGCCGCGGCGGCCGGCAGGACGAACAGCCACCACAGCAGGCCGATCTGCGCGGCGCTGGCCGCCGGGCCGCCGCCGGCGGCGGCCAGCGACTTGGCGTAGCCGTCGCGCAGCTCGGCCCAGCCGGCGTACATCCGGTTGGTCGCCAGGGCAGAGCCGTCGACGACCACCCCGCGCCCCCCGGAGCGCTTCACCGCCCGCAGCAGGGCGATGTCCTCGAGGATCTGGTCGCGGACCCCGGCGTGCCCGCCAGCCCGCCGGTACGCCGCCGCGTCCACGCACAGGAACTGGCCGCCGGCCGCGGCCAGCGACGGCCGCGGGGACCGCTCGGCCGCCCGCAGCGGCAGCAGGGCCAGCCACGACCAGGTCAGCAGCGGCTGGACGAGCCGCTCGGCCGGGCTCGCCGCGACCTGGCGCGGATACGGTGAGATCAGGTCCAGTCCGCTGGCGCGCAGCAGCAGCACGGCGCGGGCCAGCCCGTCGGCGGCGAGGATCACGTCGGCGTCGACGAAGACCAGCACGGTTCCGGTCGCCGCGGCCGCCCCCCGGGCGCAGGCGTGCGGCTTGCCCAGCCAGCCGGGCGGTGGGCCGGCGCCGCGCAACGCGACGATCCGCCGGTCGCGCCGCGCCCAGCCGGCGAGGATGCGTCCGGTGGCGTCGGTGGAGGCGTCGTCATAGACCACGATCTCCAGATCGGGCACGTCCCGCGCGGCCAGCAGGGCCGCCAGGCAGTCGTCCAGCCGGGCGGCCTCGTCCCGGACCGGCAGGACCACGGACACCCGCTCCGGCACCGGCCGGGCCGGCGGCGCCACGCGCAGCAGCCGGGCGTTCACCGCCGCGTGCACCGCGATGCCCAGGGACGCCACCGCCGCCGCCCCCACCACACCGTCCCGGACCGTCGCCGCTCCGGCTCGGATGATGGCCGCTCCGGCTCGGATGATCGCCGCCCCGGCCGGGACCGCCCTCACCGCCACCCCCACCGCCCGGGATCGTCCGCTCGGCGTTCGGCACGCCAGGGCCGCAGCGCCACGGCCAGCACCACTCCCATCGCGACGCCACCGGTGACCGCGACGCCGGGCTCGCCGAAGAAGGCGAGGTTCGCCAGCACCGACGACAGGTAGGTCCAGGCCAGCAGGGTGAGCGGGATGCGCTCGTCGCCGCGGTCGCTACGGCGGCCGTGGCGGGGACCGTCCGTCGGGTCGGGCAGTGCGAGCAGGATCGCGGTCATGACGGTGCCGACCACCAGCCAGCCGAGGAAGTTCGTCAGCGGGATCCCGTTGAGCGCCGGACCGCCGCCGAGCCAGTGCCAGTGGCCGGCGGTGACCATCTGCGGGTCGAGGAAGAGATCCCAGGTGGCCAGCACCAGGCCGCCGAGGACGGCGGCGCGGACCGGGGCGCGCCGGTGCCGCCGGACCAGGACATAGGTGGGATACGCCATCATCGCCCAGGCCAGCGGCACCACGACGGCGACGCCGCACAGGCGGGGGCCGAGCGAGNCGGCGTAGGCGTAGCGGCCGAACGGGACGCCGGTGTGAACCCCGACCGTCTCCACGGCGAGCCCCCCACCGACGGTCACGGCGAGGAAGCCGGCGGTCCAGAGCGGGCCGCGGGTGGCCAGGGCATGCGCCGTCGACGCGACGAAGAAGAGCAGGACCGTCACGACGGCCAGCGCGCTGCGCGCGGCGCCGCCGACGAGCGGGTAGGGGATCTGCACCGCCACCGTGGCCAGCACGGGAATCCATCCCCAGATCGGCGCCCGGCGTACAGGCGGTTTGCCCGGGATGCGCCGGCCGACGGGCCGGGCCGACCCGAGCGCCGTGGACGCCGGGCCGTGGAGGGTCACCGCACGGGTGCCGGCTGGTCGGCGTCGCCGGCGCGCTCGCCGTCGGGGCTGGCGGCCGACGGAGCGCGCAGCTCCTTGCCGAGCACCGCGTAGGGGGTGAGCGTCCCGGGGAACTGGAAGTCCGACAGCAGCGGGACGAATCCCTCGCTGGCGTACAACCGGCGCGCCCGGCTGCCGGCGGGTTCGAGCGCGGACAGGGCCGCGGTCCGCTGTGGGACGTCGCGCAGCAGCTCCCGCAGCAGCTGGCGGCCGATCGAGCGGCCCTGGTAGGAGGGCAGCACGTGCAGCTCGACGATCTCGAGGCAGTCGTCGAGCCAGTGCGCCGCGGTGGCCGCCGAGCCGGCCGCGACCGCGTCCACGACGACGTCGTGCCACCACTGGCCGGGCTGGCCGGGCAGCGCGTAGGTGATGCCGACGAGGGTGTCGTCGGGCGTGACGGCGGCGACGGCGAGCAGGTCGCGGCGGTCGAAGTGGCGACGGGCGTGCAGGGCCCGGTCCCGGGCGGCCCGGACGGGGTCGGCCTCGTGATGGTCGAGGAACGCGGCCTTGTAGACACCGATCACATCGTCGAGCCGGGCCCGCATGCGGCTGGGCGACCAGCGGACCACGCTCACGTCCCCGTCGGTCACCGGCGTCGCCTCCTGTCCGTCCCTCGGCGCGTCGACCTGGTCCCGCGAACGGGTCTGGCGAGCCAGGAGGTCGGGGCACACCAACACGTCGCTCGACGATAACGCGCCGGTAGCGGGGCGCGCCGAGCGGCGGGAGTGCCTGCCACGTAACGTCATTACTCTGATGCGCAGNGCGTTTTCCCCGGAAGGCGCGGGAGGCCGATCCGATCGACCGCCATCGCGAGACCCGCACAGCGGGGAACGTCGTCGAGCAGGTCCGCGACCAGGCCGGCGACGGCCGGGGCCTGCACCGCGCCGCCCGCGTTCGTCCCCGCGGCCACCAGGACCCGGCCGGCGTGGCCCGGTAGCGCGGTGACGAGGGGGAGTCCGTCGGGGGTGGCCGGACGTTCGCAGACGCGCACGTCGCGTACGTCAAGGCTGCCGTCGGCCCGCCGCAGCGCCGGAAACAGGCCGGCGATGGCCCGTTCGGCGACGTCCCGCAGCCCGGCGATCCCCGCCGCGGCGGCCTGGCGCTCGGCGGTGCCCAGGTAGCCGAAGCCGCCGCTGACGTGGATGAGCGTGCCGTCGGGTGACAGGGAAATGTTGATCACGCCGAGGGGGTCGCCGGCGTGGATCTTCGCCGGGCGGCGCAGCCCGGGGTTCGGCAGTGTCAGCGACAGGCCGAGCAGGTGGGCCACCGCGCCGGCCCCGGGCCAGGCGGCCCCGAGCAGCCGGTCCAGGTCGCGACCCCCGGCGGTGATCACGACGCGATCCGCCGGCAGCACCGCGCCGTCGTCGAGACGCAGCCGCACCGCGCCGCCACCGGAGTCGAGTTCCCGTACCCGCACGCCGGCGCGTACCTCGACGCCGAGGTCGGTGAGCCGGCCGGCCAGCGCCGTCGCCAGATCGTGGATGTTGACGGCGTAGCCGTCCACCTCGACCGCGCCCGCGATCTCTCGGACGCCGCCCGGCAGCGGCATCGAGGCGGCCAGGCCCGGCCAGTCCCGGGCCAGCGCCGCCCCGGGCAGGCGGACGGCGTCGGTGCCGGCCGTGCGCTGGAGCCGTTCGCCCGCGGCGAGCTCGGCGGCGTCGAGGTAGATCCGGGCCAGCCGGGCGTCCCGGCGCAGGCCGGCCAGCCAGCCCGCGCCGTCGACGGCGAACAGGTGTTCCCATCCGCGCAGCCCCAGCCGGTTGAGAGCGATCACCAGCTCCTGGGCCGTCGCGTGCAGGCCCGGCCGGTCGGTGCCCCGGTCGAACGCCGCCGACCAGGCGAGCTCGGCCGCGCTCAGGGACGCGGGGTCGCGCAGCCGCCAGCCGCCGTCCGCCGGGCCGCGGTCGAGGACGCCGGCCCGGCCGGCATCCGCCGGCGGCAGGGTCTCGGTCGCCGACAGGTGCCGCGCGTTGGCTCCGCCGAACGTCGTGCCCTGCCGGTCCGGATCCGCGCGATCCGCCGGCGCGGCGTCGAGCACCCGGATCCGGCGGTGGCCCCGCAGCCGCAGCAGCAGCGCGACGGTGAGTCCGACGATCCCGCCGCCGACGACCACCACGCCGTGGCCGCCCGCGGCGGGATCGTCGGGTGCCGGGTCCTCGTCGACCCGGCGGTCGGTGTCCCGGCCCGGGCCGGGAGGGTCGGATCGCGGTCCGAACAGGTCGGCGCCGGTCAGCTCGTCCAGGTCCGCCCGGCCGACCACGGCGAGCATGGCCTGATCCAGATCGTCGTCGCAGGCGGCGGAGCGCATCGCCGCGGAGCACAGGGTGAACCCGGGGCGCGGGGCGCCGCCGTCGCCGTCGATCCGCGTGGCCAGCAGCTCCCGCGCCGCGGCGAGCAGCCGGGGGGCGTTGTCGAGGACGACGGCGAGATCACGCCGGTCGTAGGCGTCGAGCAGGGCGCGCTCGGCGAACACCTCGGGCTCGCTGACCGAGACGATCCGTTCGCCCGTGAACGCCTTGAGCACCCGCTCGTCGATCAGGTCGACGGTCGCCCAGGGCCCGGCGTGGACCAGCGGCACGGCGACGGCGACCGCGTCGGCGACCTCGAGGACCTCCTCCACGGTGCGGGCGACGCGCACCCGGTCGGCGGGCAGCCGGTGATGACGCGCCCAGGCGCCCACCGACGCGGGATCGGCGACGAGGGAGGGGGAGTGCACGACCAGGCGCCAGCCCCGCGCGGCGCCGTCCCGGGCCACCCGTCCGTTGATGTTGCCGGCGCCGAGTAGCCCGAGGACGCCGGGCCGATCCCGCGCGGGCGACGCCGCCGCGCCGTCGGCGGGGCCGAACAGCCGGTCGGCCACGAACCGGGCGACGTGACGGGCGTTGACCTCCGGGGTGTTGCGCACCTCGATCCGTAGCCGGGCGGCGGCGGTGGTGTCGACGGCGGCCAGCGAGGTGCCGCGGCGGACGAGCAGGAGCTCGCGGTCGGCGTCGGACTGCGGCGAGCCCACGTGAACCGGACCGCCCGCAGGGACCGGACCGCCCGCAGGGACCGGACCGCCCGCAGGGACCGGACCGCCCGCAGGGACCGGACCGCCCGCAGGGACCGGGCCGCCCGCGCGGACCGCCGCGGCCCATCGTTGCAGGGTCGCGGCGTCGACCGCGTTCGCGCCGACGACCAGGGTCTGCGGGCGCAGTTCGACCAGCGCGTCGGCGAGTTCGGCCGGGCGGGCGGCCAGCTCCGGGCGAAGGACCACGCTGGCGGCCCGGGTGAGCAGGTCCGCCGCGCGGGCGCCCACCGCCGTGGCGATCAGTATCCGGCGGTGGGGGACGGAGCCGTGCGCAACCGGGGGGTGCGGTCCTGGGCCGCGGGGCGTCGCTTCGGGGGGTGCCTGGCCTGCGGACACCTGGGCACGTGCCTGGTCACGGGACATCGGCATGNGGTTCGCTTCATCCGGTTCGTCGGGCTGCCTCATCCGGTTCGCCGCCGGACCTCCCCACCGTGGCGGACGTCCGTCAACGGGTTGTCAAACCGTCGGACCCGGTGCCGGCCCGGGGCGGGGCGGGCGTACACGGCACCTTCAACGAGCCGTCAACGTCGGGTCGGGGAGCAGGGCCAGCAGCGGATCGCGTCCGCCGAGCGTGCCGCGGGAGCCGAGCACCGCGAACCGCGCGAACAGCTCCTCGCTGTACCAGCCGACCTCGGGGGTCCGACGGACGACCTCGCTGTGCGCCGGCCGGCCGTAGGNGAACCGGNGCAGCGAGGCCGCGTCCTGCCAGAGGCTGAACGTCCCCTTCAGCCCGATCGGCGCCTCACCGATCCCGGCCGCGAACAGCAGCCCCTCGGCCCGGGCGAGGTCCGCGACCACCGGCGGGACCGCCCGGCGGAAGGTGAGCGCGTGCCGGGGAGCGACCCGGGCCCGGGTGATCACCGCGACCTTCGTGCCCGCGGCGGTGGCGGTCGGCGCGGCCGCAGCCGTGAAGTCGCCGAACGGCTCCCGCCGCGACCACCGCCCGCGCGAGGACAGCGGGTGCAGGTCGATGCGCCACCGCTCCTCGGCCAGCACCGACCAGGCCCGCACCTGCGCGGACCGCTCGAACGACCGGGCCGCCGACGGCGTCTCCCAGACCGAGACCATCGCCCACTGGCAGGGGTCGGCGCCGCGCAGGCCGAGGCTGCTCGCCGAGCCGGTGCCGAGCAGCTTGGNGAACGTCAACCCGGTGACGTGCCGCAGCGCGGAACGGTCGGCGGCGACCCGGGCCAGGGCGTGGCCGATCCGGCGGCGGGGGACCCGCCAGAAGTCGACGGTCACCAGCAGGGCGGCGGGGTTGGCCGGATTCATCGGGACCGCCGTTCGCATCGCGTTCAACTCCGCACCGAGGACAGTCGCAGCAGGCCGTCGCGCGCGGCCCCGTACTTCTGGGTGAAGGCCGCCGCCACCACCCCGGCGCCGGCGTCGTCGCGCAGCGGTACCACCCGGGCGCGGCCGATACCGGACAGCGCGTGCCGACCGTCGCCCGCCACGGCCGTGACCAGGCCGTCCGGGCCGCCCTGGCGCAGCAGGGCGGCCAGCTCCGCGGACGCGACGTACACCGCCCCGTCGAGCCGGACGAACTCGGCGCGCACGTCGACCGGGTCGGCGTCCGACCGGAGGACCTGCAACGGCACGCGCAGGTAGTCGTCCAGGGCGGCGCTGCCCGCCGGACTCCACAGCCGCTCGAAGTGCTGCTCGACGAACTGGACGAGGGTCGAGGAGATCGTCGCCTCGTGCTGGGTCGCGGCGGCCGAGGAGTAGCCGACCGGGAAGCTTGACACGAGCGCGCCGGAGTCCCAACGGTGGTAGGTCGTCAGCGGCTGCTCGGCGTAGAGCCGCACGGCGAGGCGGGGACGCAGAACCGGGGTGAGCCGCCCCCGCAGCCCGTCCAGGACCAGCAGGTTCGCCCGGATCTCGGCGGGTACGTCGATGCGGTGCGACAGATCGGCCGTGCGCGCCGCCGCGGCCGGCGAGTCCGGGTCGAGCAGCAGGATCTGCACGATCGCCCCGGCGTCGATCGCCGCCAGCACCGCGTCGGTGAAGGCGTCCCGATGCGGCGCGGAGACCAGGTCCGTCCACGTGTTCAGTAACCGCACGCTGCGCCGCGAGGCGGCGACCCGGGCGATGAAGTAGGCCGGTTCGAAGGCGCCGAGCAGCCGGCCGCCGGTGAACTGGGTCGGCTCGGTGGTGACCGGCGCGCTCAGCCGGTCCTCGGCGGCGGNCAGCTCCGGGGAGCCCTGCTGGCGCAGCAGCGTGATGCCCTGCTGCCAGGAACGCCGGGCCGCCGGATGGTCGTCGAGCTGGGCGAGGATGTCGCCGCGGCGCACCAGCACGCGCGGCTCCCACAACAGGTCGGGCAGCTCGGCCAGCAGCGGCAGGCTCTCGTTGTAGGCCGCCAGCGCCTGTTCGGGGCGCTCCCGGTAGCGGTAGAGATCGCCCAGCCGCCGCTGGGCCTGCGCCTCCAGCGGCCGGTTGGCAAGCTCCCGGGCGATCGACAGGCTCATCGTCAGGCAGGTGATGGCGTCGGCGAGCTCCCTGCGGTCGCCGTGGGTCATGGCGACGGCGACCAGCGTCTCCGCCTCGAGGCGGCGGGCCCCGGCCCGACGCATCGTGCCCAGACAGGCCTCGAAGTGATCCAGCGCGGCGGCGAACTCGCCGCGGCCGCGGCAGGCGTCGGCGAGCCCGCGCACGGCCCGTGCCTCGCCCAGCTCCGCCCCGAACCCGGCGAAGATCTCCCGTGCCCGGGTGAAACGCTCGGTGGCCAGCGCCAGGCGCTCGAGCGCGTCCTGGGTGACCGCCACCGCGGGCTCGCCGTCGGGATCGGCCCCGGCGGCGTCCAACCGCCAGAACGCCTCCTCGAANGTCAGGACGATCTCCCGTTCCCCGAGACTGGTGAGCAGTTCGGCCTCGGCGAGGCGGTGCCCCGTGCGGCGGGCGGCGGCCAGGCCCAGCGCATGGGTGCGCGCCCAGTCGGCCCAGTGCGCCGCGAACGCGTAGAACTCCGCGGCCTCGACGGCGAGCAGCCAGGTCGGCGGGTCGAGCCCGGCGGCCTGCGCCTGTTCGACGAGGGCGAGCAGGTTCGAACGCTCCCCGCCGAACCAGACCAGCGGCCGGCGGACGACCTCGGCGAGGTCCGCGCGGGCGAACCGGGCGGCGGCCTGCGCGGCGAAGCCGGCGTCCGGCCCGTCGGCGGACAGGGTCCGGACGCGTCCGGGGCTGAAGGTGTCGACCGCCTCACGCAGCATCACCTGATAGGCGTACAGCAGTCGGCTCAGCGCCGCTTGGTGTTCACCGGACAACGCCGGCGAATCGTCGGGTTTCGCGGCGTCGGAGGCGCCGTGCCCGCCGTCGCCGCCGGCGGCGACGCCACCTTCGGGCGCGACCCCCGGGGGCCGCCCGCCGTGGCCGTCCCCCGCGTGGCCGTTCCCCGCCCGCTCCCCGTCCGCGGACCCCGGGTGGGCGCCCGACGTCGTCGACGCGGGCTGGCCGATCGCGGTCCCGACGCCGGTCTCCCGCTCCCGGGNGAACACCCGCAGCAGGTCGTGGAACCGGTAACGTTCGGTGCCGGTGGCGTCGACGCCACGCCGCTCCAGCAGCTGCGCGTCGGCGAGGCGGTCGACGACGTCCTCGGCCTCGTCCAGATCGACGTCGAGCACGGCCGCGGCGGCCCACGGCGCGAAGTCGTTGACCGCGGGCAGCGACAGCAGCCGGAAGGCACGCTGCTCGTCGGCCGGCCGACCCTCGTAGCTCAGCGAGAAGCTGGCCCGGACCTCCAGGTCGCCGACCTCCAGCCAGGACAACCGGTCCCGCTCGTTGGCGAGCCGGCCGGCCAGGCGCGCCAGCCGCCAGTGCGGATGCGCGGCCAGCTTGCGCCCGGCGATCTGGATGGCCAGCGGCAGGTACCCGCACAGGCCGACGATGTCGCGCGCCGCCTCGGGCTCGGCGTCGACCCGCGCCGCCCCGACCACCTTGNCCAGCAGCTCCACCGCGTCGCTGGGGATGAGGACGTCGACCATCCAGTACGGCACGGTGAGCCCGTGCAGCCGCGACCGGCTGGTGATGAGCACGGCGCAGCCCGGGCTCGTCGGCATGAGCGGACGTAGCTGTGCCTCACCCGCCGCGTTGTCCAGAATGATCAGCACCTTGCGGGTGGCGAGCAGCTCCTGGTACATCTCCGCCAGGTCGTCCGGATCGGTGGGGACCGCGGCCCGGCTGACCCCGAGCCCCTGGACGAACCGGGCGAGCACCCGCGTCGGCTCCAGCGGCTCGCTGGTGNCGCGCAGATCCACGTACAGGGCGTCGGTGAACCCGGCGCGGATGCGGTGCGCGATGTGCACGGCCAGTGCCGTCTTGCCCGCNCCGGCCTTGCCGGCGAAGGCCGCCGTGACGGTGCCCCGGGCCAGGGCCGCCTGATCGGTGAGCACGGCGTGCGCCCGGGCCTGGATGGTGTCCCGCCCGGTGTACTCCGGGGTGTCCGGCGGGAGCTGGTGGCCGCCGGCGCCGGCGGGCGCGACCTGGGCGGGGCGGCCCAGCGAGCGCGGCGGCGCCCAGGCGAGATCCGGCGCCCCGCGCAGCACGTCCTCCTGCAGCCGGCGCAGCATCGCAGAGTCCAGCCCGAGCTCGTGCAGGGCCTCCAGGCCGTCGCGGCAGGCCCGGGCGGCGTCCTCCGTCCGGCCGTCGCGGTAGAAGGCGACGACCAGCTCCCGGCGCAGCCCGTCGTCGTGCGGATGACGGGCGACCAGCATCCGCAGGTCGCCGATGACCTCCCGGTGCCGGCCCAGGGACAGGTCGGCGGCGATCCGCGTCTTGGTCACGTCGAGCTGGAGCTCGGTAAGCGCCTCCGCGTAGCCGTGCGCGAACGGATGGTCCGCGACGTCGACCAGCGGCGGCCCCCGCCACAGCGACTGGGCCTCCTGCAGCGGGGCGATCGCGCTCACCGGGTCGCCGTCGTCCACCGCGCGGCGGCCCTGCGCCAGCAGCCGCCGCACCCGCTCGACGTCGATCTGCTCGGCCCGCACGTCGAGCAGGTAGCCCGCGCCCCTGCGCAGCAGCACCCGCGGCGGCCTGTCGTCCGCCATCACCCGCCGCAGCTCGCTGACGTGGGTGCGCAGCGTGCGCAGCGCACCCTCCGGGGGCGAGTCGCCCCAGATCACCTCCATCAGCCGGGGGATCGACACGGCCCTGCCGGCCTCGAGCAGCAGAACGGTCATCAGGACCTTGCGCTGGGCGCCGCCCAGCGAGANGGGTGTCCCGGCCGCGGTGACCTCCAGCGGACCCAGGATGGCGAACTGCAGGCTGTCGCGGTCGGGCATCTGGTCCTCTCGTCACGGCCCCGTGGTGATGTCTGTTTATCGCAGCGTGCGCCCGCAGGGGAGCCCGCGGCAACCACCGATCCTCCACGGGCGCTGTCGTTTCCGCGTCAGGACCGCACCCGCTGTGATCCCGGCACGGCGCACGGGACCTGTCAACGACCGCTCAACGTCTGCGGTGACCGTGCGTGCACCGCTCATTGACACCGCAGGTGTGCACTCCGGATCGACGAGAACCGAGGATGACGGACCGTCGGCAGTCGGCCGACGGTAGGAGGTGTCGGGATTATGGCGATCGCGGTGACGAGGATCCTGTCGCGACGGCCCGGGGCGCCGGGGCGGGCGCCTTCCCCGGCGGCGGCGTCGGGGACGCGGGCCGAGGCGGTCGCGGGACGGTCGGGACGGTCGGAACGGCCCGTGACCTGCACGCGGCCGTTGCCGGAGGTCGGCGCCGGGGCGCAGGCCCTCCCCCGGCGCGCCGGCGGCCTGCCGCACGAGGTGGTCTTCCGGGTCACCGCGGCGAGCCGGTGCACCGCGGTCCGGCAGGTGTGGGTCGAGACCGACGAGCAGGCGGTGCTCGCCGACTGGGCGTCGCGGGGGCGGGTCGAGCTGATGGCCGCCCGGCGTCCGTTCGTCCTGGAACTGGACCTTGACGGCCAGGGCGTGCGGCTGGTCGAGCCGATGGGGCGGGTGCCGGTCGCGGCCTTCGCGGCCGACCGGGCGGGCGGCCGGGTGCGCCTGGCGGACGGCTGCGTGCTGCGGTGGCTCACGCCGACCCGCGGCGCGTTCGCCAGCGGCCTGGTGGGGCACCGCGAGGTCAACATCATCCGGTTCGCGCTGGACGGGACGGCGCTCGTCGTGGCCCATCCCGACCTGCTCGTCCCGGAGGTCACCCGGGTGGTCCGGGCGTCGGACGCGGGTCCGGGGGATACCCGTCGGGGGGATGTCCCGGACCCGCGCCTGGGCTGGGTGCCCGACGTGGTGGCGCTGCTCGTGCTGGCCTGGTTCCTGCGGCTGCTCGAGACCAGCGCCGTCGTGCCGGCTCGCTCGCGTGTTCGAGAGCCGGGTGTTTGACGGGCCGGCCGGGAGAGGGTTACCTTCCAGGTATTCGAACTTGTGTTCGACGCCGGGAGGGTGTCATGGCCGTCGTGAGTCGACCTGTCAGCGGCGCGGGCCCCGCGGGCGGAGCCGTCGGGGTGGAGGGTACGTCCGCCGGGCGCGGAGCATCCAGCGGGCCGCCCGGACGGGCCCTGCTGCCCGCGGCGGGGCTGCCCCACCGTTCCCGGGACGAGCTGCTCGCCGCCGCCCGGCGCGGTCTCGGGGAGGCGGAGTACGCCCCCCGGGCCGGGGAGCGGTACGCCCTGGCTCATCTCGCCGCCCTGCGGGCCGCCGCCGCCGTGCTGGCGGATCGGGCGCGGCCCCGGCCGGGCCGCCGCGGCCGGCCGGTCAGCGCCTGGTGCCTGCTCGTGCGGGTGGCTCCCGAGCTCGTCGAATGGGCGGACTTCTTCGCGGCGGGCGCCGGTCGGCGAGCGGCCGCCGAGGCCGGCCTGAACGTGGTGGGCCGCCGCGAGGCCGACGATCTGATCCGCCAGGTCGACCAGTTCATCGGCGTCGTCGAGGGCGCGCTGGGGCTGCCGTCCCAGCCGGTGCTCGCCGGCACCGGTCCGGCCGATGTCGCGGCAGCCGCGGCCGTCCCGCCGCGGCGGGGTTAGCCGGCCGTGGCCGGTCCGGCGGCGTTGGCCGCCCTGCAGGAGGTCGCCCGCGGTGCGCCGCCGCGGGTGGGGGACACCGGTGAGCGCCTGCTGCCCGTGGTCTCCACCCTCGCCGCGCTTCTTCCCGAGGCAGGGCTGCGCCGGGGGACGACCATCGTCGTCACCGGGTCCACCTCGTTGCTGCTGACCCTGCTGCGTGGGCCCTCCCAGGCGGGTGCGTGGTGCGCGGTGGTGGGTTTCGCCCAGCTCGGAGCGCTCGCCGCCGCCGAAGCGGGCATCGCGCTGGAACGCCTCGCCCTGGTCCCCGTGCCGGGCNAGCGCTGGCCGGTGGTCGTGGCCGCGCTGCTGGACGCCATGGACGTGGTGGTGGTCCGCCCGCCGGCCCGGTCCCGCCCGGCGGACGGCCGGCGACTGACCGCGCGGGCGCGCGAGCGCGGCGCCGTCCTGGTCGCCGTGGACGGCTGGGAGGGCGCCGATCTGCGGGTGGCCGCCGTCGAGCGGCGGTGGGACGGCCTCGGCGCCGGCCATGGCCAGGTGTGCGCACCCAACCTGCTGGTGGAGGTGTCCGGGCGCGGGGCGGCGCGCCGCCCCCGCCGGGCGTGGCTGG
Organism: Frankia sp. AvcI1; assembly: GCF_001420875.1. Classification (NCBI taxonomy): domain Bacteria; kingdom Bacillati; phylum Actinomycetota; class Actinomycetes; order Frankiales; family Frankiaceae; genus Frankia; species Frankia sp. AvcI1. The sequence goes on from NZ_LJFZ01000039.1 coordinate 24,269, forward strand.
CCGGGGCCGGTGCGCCGCCTGCCGCGGCCCCGCCGGCCGTCGAGGCGGGTGGGACGGTGCCCGCGGTGGTGCGTGCCCTTCCGGTCGAGGTGGCCTGACATGCCGGTCCGCATGCTCGCCGTGCACTACCCGGACTGGCCGGCCGTCGCGGCCGGGGTCGCGGCGGACCAGCCCGGCGCGGTGCTGGCCGCCGGGCGGGTCGTCGCCGCGACCCCCGCCGCCCGGCGCGCCGGGATCCGCCCGGGGCTGCGCCGCCGGGAGGCGCAGGCCCGCTGTCCCGAGATCACCCTCGTGCCCGACGACCCCGGCCGCGCCGCCCGGGTCTTCGAGCCGTTGGTCGCCGCGGTGGAGTCGGTGGCCCCCGGCGTCGAGGTGCGCGGCCCGGGTGACTGCGTCGTCCCGGTACGCGGCGTCGCCCGGTACTTCGGCGGGGTCGAGGCCGCCCTCGCCGAGGTCCGCCGGGCGCTGACGGCGGCCTGGCCCGCCGCGGTCCGGTCGGCCGGGGCGGTCGGGCCGGCGCCGCGCTGCGGCCTCGGGGTGGCCGACGGGCCGTTCGCGGCCGGGATCGCGGCCCGCGGCGAGGCGGTCGTCCCCCTCGGGGGGACCGCGGCCTTCCTCGCCCCGCATCCCGTCGACCTGCTCGGCGACGCCGAGCTCGTCGATCTGCTCCGCCGGCTGGGACTGGTCACGCTCGGGAGCTTCGCCGCGCTCCCGGCGGCCGACGTCGCCGCCCGGTTCGGGCCGCCCGGAGACTGGGCGCACCGCCTCGCCCGCGGCGAGGACCCCCGCCCGGTGACCCCGCGCGAGCATCCGGTCGACCTCGGCGTCGTCACGGCGTTCGACCCGCCGGCCGAGCGGGTCGAACAGGCGGCCTTCGCCGCCCGCCGGCTCGCCGAGCAGGCCCATGATCGGCTCCGCGACCACGGGCTGGCCTGCACCGGGATCCGGATGGAGGCGGAGACCGGCCACGGGGAACACCATGTGCGGACGTGGCGCCACGACGGCCCGCTCGCGGCCGCGGCCATCACGGACCGCGTCCGCTGGCAGCTCGACGGCTGGCTGGCCGGTTCGGCCTCGGCCGGCGACGAGGTCGCCCACGCCGCCATGCCGACCCGGCCGCGGGGGGCGGCCGGATCGGGGCCCACGGCCGGGGTGGTCCGGCTCCGGATCGAACCGGTGGGGCTGGTGCCCGCAGCCGGTCGCCAGCTCGGGCTGTGGGGGGAGCCGGGGGCGGCCGCCGCGCGGGTCGGCCGCGCCCTCACCCGGGTGCAGGGGCTGCTCGGTCCGGACGCCGTCCTCACCGCGGTGGTCGGCGGTGGCCGCGATCCCGGGGACCGGATCCGCCTGGTGCCCTGGGGAGAACCCCGGGTGGCCACCGGGCTGGATCGACCCTGGCCCGGGACCCTGCCGGCCCCGGCCCCGACCCTCGTGCACCGACCCCCGCTGGTGGCCAGCGTCCTCGACGACGCCGGGGAGCCGGTGGGGGTCAGCGCCCGGTGCACGGTGACCGCGCCGCCCGCGCGGCTGGCGATCGGCGCGGGCTCGCCGATGCCGGTGACCGGCTGGGCGGGGCCGTGGCCGGTGGACGAGCGCTGGTGGGACGCCGACGCCCGCCGGCGGGCCCGTTTCCAGATCAGCGTCGCCGAGGGGGGCGCCTACCTGCTCGCCGTCGCGGGCGGGCGGTGGTGGGTGGAGGCGTCCTATGACTGAATCGGCGGCGGCCGGCCTGGCGGGCGGGGACCGAGGACGGGACGCGTCGGTTCGCACCGGTCAGCCCGGCGACGGCGGGGACAGCCCGGCCTGGTCGCGCAAGCGGGCCCCCTACCGGCCGCGAGCGGGGCTGCGGGCCGCCTCGGCCGCGGCCGTCCCCTACGCCGAGCTGCACTGTCATTCCGCGTTCAGCTTCCTCGACGGCGCGAGCCAGCCGGAGGACCTCGTGGAGGAGGCGGTGCGGCTGGGGCTGTCGGCGCTCGCACTCACCGACCACGACGGGCTCTACGGCGTGGTCCGCTTCGCGGAGGCGGCCCGGGAGGTGGGACTGCGGACCGTCTTCGGGGCGGAGATCTCGCTCGGGGCGCGGGCGGCCCGAGCGGGCGAGACCGATCCCGACGGTGACCACCTGCTCGTCCTCGCCCGTGACCCGGAGGGCTACCGGCGGCTGGCCCGGCTGCTGTCCGACGCCCACCTGGCCGGGGGGGAGAAGGGCCGGCTGGTGGCCGAGCCCGAGGCCTGCGCCCGGGCGGCCGGCGGGCACTGGCAGGTGCTCACCGGATGCCGCAAGGGCACGGTTCCCCGGGCCCTGGCCCGCTCCGGTCCCGCCGCAGCCGGGGCCGCCCTCGCGGAGCTGGCGGAGCTGTTCGGCCGCGAGAACGTGGCGGTGGAGCTCGCCGACCATGCCCATCCGCTGGACTCGGCCCGCAACGACGCTCTGGCCGAGCTGGCCCGCACCGCGCGGCTTCCCCTGGTGGCGACCGGCAACGTCCACTACGCCGCGCCCGGCGCGGCCCGGTTGGCGGCGGCGATGGCTGCCGTGCGGGCGCGGCGCAGCCTGGCGGAGATGGACGGCTGGCTGCCGGCCGCGGGCACCGCGCACCTGCGCTCCGGCGCGGAGATGGCGCAGCGGTTCGCCCGGTTTCCCACCGCGGTGGAGCAGGCGGCCCGCATCGGTGCCGAGTGCGCCTTCGACCTGCACCTGGTCGCGCCGCGGCTGCCCGACTTCCCGGTTCCCCCGGGGCACACCGAGGCGAGCTGGCTGCGGCTGCTCACCATGCAGGGCGCCGCGCGCCGGTANGGCCCAGCGGGACAGGAACGGATCGCCGGTGCCTACGACCAGCTCGCCCACGAGCTGGGGCTGATCGAACAGCTCGGTTTCCCGGGCTACTTCCTGATCGTCCATGACATCGTCGAGTTCTGCCGCCGGCACCGGATCCTCTGCCAGGGACGGGGCTCGGCGGCGAACTCGGCCGTCTGTTACGCCCTGGGCATCACCGGGGTGGACGCGGTCTCCTTCGGCCTGCTGTTCGAGCGTTTCCTCGCCCCGGAACGCGACGGGCCGCCCGACATCGACCTGGACATCGAATCCGGACGGCGGGAGGAGGTGATCCAGTACGTCTATCGGCGCTACGGGCGGGACCGGGCCGCCCAGGTGGCAAACGTGATCACCTACCGGCCGCGGTCGGCGGTGCGGGACGTGGCGCGTGCCCTGGGCTTCTCCGCCGGGCAGCAGGACGCCTGGTCCCGCCAGCTCGACCGGTGGTCCCTCCCCGCGGCCGGGCCGCCGCCGTCGGGTGACGGCGGCGGCCCGGAACACGACATCCCGCCCGAGGTGACCCAGCTGGCCGACCGGTTGCTCGGATTCCCCCGACATCTCGGCATCCACTCCGGCGGCATGGTGATCTGCGACCGCCCGGTCGGGGAGGTCGTCCCGGTGGAGTGGGCCCGGATGCCCGGGCGGACGGTGATCCAGTGGGACAAGGACGACTGCGCCGCCGCCGGCCTGGTCAAGTTCGACCTGCTCGGGCTCGGCATGCTCTCGATGCTGCACAAGGCGTTCGACCTCATCCGCGGCCACCACGGCCGCGACCTTGACCTGTCCCTGATCCCGCCGGAGGATCCGGCGGTCTACGACATGCTGTGCGCGGCCGACTCCATCGGGGTGTTCCAGGTGGAGAGCCGCGCCCAGATGGCCACGCTGCCCCGCCTGCGGCCCCGGCGCTTCTACGACCTGGTGGTCGAGGTGGCGCTGATCCGGCCCGGGCCGATCCAGGGCGGGTCGGTCCACCCCTACATCCGTCGCCGCAACGGGGCGGAGGAGGTCACCTATCCGCATCCGCTGCTGNGTCGCTCCCTGGNCAAGACCCTGGGTGTTCCGCTGTTCCAGGAGCAGCTCATGCAGATGGCGATCGACATCGCCGGGTTCTCGGCGGCGGAGGCCGACGAGCTGCGCCGGGCGATGGGCTCCAAGCGGTCCGCCGACCGCATCGAACGGCTCCGTGAGCGGCTCTACACGGGGATGGCGGCCAGCGGCATCACCGGCGCGCTGGCCGACGACCTGTTCACCAAGCTGTCTGCCTTCGCGAACTTCGGGTTTCCCGAGAGCCACTCGGTGAGCTTCGCGTTCCTGGTGTACGCCAGCTCCTGGATCAAGCTCTACTACCCGGCCGCGTTCTGCGCCGCGTTGCTCAACGCACAGCCGATGGGCTTCTACTCGCCGCAGAGCCTGGTCGCCGACGCCCGCCGCCACGGCGTCGAGGTGCTGCGGCCGGACGTCAACGCCTCCGCGGTCGGGGCGAGTCTGGTCGGCGCGCAACCGCGGGTCCGGCTTGGCCTGTCCGGAGTCCGGCGGGTGGGGGAGAGTCTGGCCCGCCGCATCGTCGAGACGCGGGTGGCGGGCGGCCCCTACGCCGGCATGGCCGATCTCGTCCGCCGGGTCGGACTGTCCGTCGATCAGGTCGAGGCGCTGGCCACCGCGGGGGCGTTCGCCTGCTTCGGGGTGGCGAGGCGCGAGGCGCTGTGGGCGGCCGGCGCCGTGGCACAGGCTCGCCCGGACCGGCTCGACGGGATGGTCTTCGGCGCCGACGTCGCCGCCGTCGCGCCGTACCTGCCGGGGATGACCGGGGTCGAGGAGTCCGTGGCCGACCTCTGGGCGACGGGGATCACGACCGAGGGCTATCCCACCCGGTTCCTCCGGGAGCGGCTCGCCGCCCAGGGGGTGACGGCGGCGGCGGGTCTGCGCGACGCCGAGGCGGGCCGGCGGGTCCTGGTCGCCGGAATCGTCACCCACCGGCAACGGCCGGCGACGGCGGGCGGCACGACCTTCGTCAACCTGGAGGACGAGACGGGCCTGGTGAACGTGATCTGCTCGCCCGGGGTCTGGGCGCGCCATCGGATCGTGGCCCGCACGGCGGTGGCCCTCGTCGTCCGCGGTCGCCTCGAACGGGCCGAGGGGGTGACCAATGTGATCGCCGAGCGGATGTGGCCGCTGCCGGTCGCCGTCACCTCCCGCTCCCGGGACTTCCGATGATCCCTTCGCCTGCTGTTGCACGCAGCGTAGCCGTCGTTCACTATCGGTCATCTCCTGGGNTGTTGCGCGTGACGAAGNAGGTGATCATCGATGGCTCTCNCCGGTTCTGGGTTCCGGCACCACGGCGCGCATCGTGCGGTGCCGTCCGCAGTGGCCCGGCGCAACGCCTGGGTGCTACAGATTCTGGGACTGTCGGTCGGCGGGCTCGCGGTCGGCGTCGCCATCGGCCTCGTCGTGGGCCGCTGACCCGCCCGCGCCCGACCGGGCCGACCGGCGCGGGCGGCTGGGGGGAGGAGGCGATGTCGATGGCCGACCATGTCACTGCCGGCGATGTCACTGCCGGCGATGTCACTGCCGGCGATGTCACTGCCGGCGATGTCACCGGCGGCGATCTGCGGCAGGCCGCGATCTGGCACGGCCTGTGGGCGGTCCTGCCCCGCCCGGCGCAGCCAGCCCCGGCCGACCAGCCCGCGGGCGCCGGGACGGGGGCACCGGGTGAGCCGGGGGTGGGGGCGCGCCGGCCGCTCGTCGTCGACGCCGGCGGAGGCAGCGGTGGCTTCGCCGTGCCGATCGCGGCTGCCGGCTACCCGGTCATCGTGGTGGATCCCTCGCCCGACGCGCTGGCCGCCCTGCACCGGCGCGTCGCCGAGCGGGGGCTCGGCGGGCGGGTCACCTCGATGCAGGGGGACCTGCGTGACCTGACCGGCCTCGTCGGCACCGGGCAGGCCGACCTGCTGCTGTGCCATTCGGTGCTCGATGTCGTGGACGATCCGCAGACCGCGCTCGCGCAGGCGCTGGGGGTGCTGCGGCCGGGGGGTGCGCTCAGCGTCGTCGTGGCCGGTCTCGCCGCCGCGGTCCTCGCCCGCGCGCTGGCCGGGCAGTTCGAGGCCGCCCTTGCGGCACTCGTCGAGGACGCGCCCCCCGTGCACCGGCCGTCCGGCGCGGATCACGGCTCGTCGGAGCTCAGGGAGTCGGCAGCCGGTCGGGCGCCCCGACGGTTCAGCACCGCCGAGGCCGTCGCGCTGGTCCGGGCCGCGGGGGCGGAGGTGCTCGAGGTCCACGGCGTGCGGATCTTCGCGGATCTGGTGCCGGGGGAGCGCCTGCCCGATGCCCTGGCGGCGCGGCGGCTGCTGCGGCTGGAGCTTGCGGCCGCCGGGCGCNAGCCGTTTCGGGCGTTGGCGGCGCAGCTGCACGTCCTTGCCCGCAGTCCGGGCGGCACGGGTCCCCATGAACGCTGAGAGCACGATCCTGCACGTCGACATGGACGCCTTCTTCGCCTCGGTGGAACTTCGCCGCCGCCCCGAGCTCCGCGGCCGACCCATGATCGTGGCGGGGGGNGAACGCGGGGNGGTGCTGTCGGCGACCTACGAGGCCCGGGCGTACGGGGTCCGCAGCGCGATGCCGATGGCGCGGGCGCGGCGCCTGTGCCCCACCGCGGCGGTGGTCGCGCCCGACCACGCCGCGTACCGGGCGGCCTCGGTCGCGATCATGAAGATCTTCCGGGACGTCACCCCGCTGGTCGCACCGCTGTCGGTCGACGAGGCGTTCCTCGACGTCGCCGGCGCGCGGGCGCTGTTCGGGTCGGCGCCGCGGATCGCCGCGGACATCCGCCGGCGGGTGGCGGCCGAGCAGGACCTCACCTGCTCCGTCGGCGTCGCACCGTCGATGTTCGTCGCCAAGATCGCCTCGACCCGGTGCAAGCCGGACGGACTGGCGGTCATCGCCCCCGACGCGGTGCTTGCCTTCCTGCATCCGCTGCCGACCGGGGCGTTGTGGGGCGTCGGCCCGCGGGCGGAGGCCGCCCTGACCCGGCTGGGGCTGCACACGATCGGGGACATCGCGGACACTCCGGTGGACACGCTGCGCCGGGCGCTCGGAGACGCCGTCGGGACCCACCTGCACCGGCTGTCGTGGGGGATCGACGAACGGCGGGTGGATCCCGCCACCACGGAGGTCACCGTCGGCGCCGAGCGCACCTTCGCCACCGACATCACCGAGCCGGCGGCGCTCGCCCGGGAGCTGCTGCGCCTGTCCGGGCGGGTGGCCGGCCAGCTCCGGCTCCGGCACCGGCGCGCCCGGACCATCTCGGTCAAGGTGCGCTACGGCGACTTCCGGACCGTGACTCGCGCTCGCACGCTGCGTGATGGCACCGACGTTTCCCAGGCGNTCTACGCCACGGCGACGGACCTGGTGACGGATCTGGGTCTGCTCGGCGCCGGCCGGGNCGCCGCCGCCGAGGTCATGGCCGTGCGTCTGCTGGGGGTGCGGGCGGGCAACCTCGTCGACGCGGGGGGCGCCAGCAAGCAGCTACGGCTCGGAGAACGGCCCGACGGCTGGGCGGAGCTGGACCGGGTGGCCGACCGGGCGCGTGAGCGGTTCGGTGCGGACGCGGTGGGTCCGGCGGCTCTGCTCGACCACCCCGAGGGACCCCCACCCGCGCCCCCGCCGGGGCCTCCGTGACGATGGTGTGGCCGGGCATGAACGCCGCTGCTTCGGGCACGGGACACGTGAGGTGATTGGCTCGGTTCCAACCGGCATGACGGGTTGCCTACCNCACCCGCCCGCGCATGCCTATTCTTGGTTGTCAGGTTCCGTCTGCCGGGCCTGTAGGTCGTGGGAGGAGCGTCGATGCCGCTCTCGGAGAACGAGCAGCGCCTTCTGGAGCAGATCGAGCGCGCTCTCGTCGAGGATGACCCGAAGTTCGCCAGCACCGTGCGGTCGACGGACCCCCGCACGTACCTGCTGCGCCGGGTGCGCCGCAGTGCGGTGGTCTTCCTGCTGGGGCTCGCCGTCCTGGTGGTCGGCGTGGTGCTCAACCAGGTGCCGCTCACCGTCATCCTCGGCATCCTCGGGTTCCTGATGATGCTGTTCGCCGCGCTGCGCGGAGCCGCCGACCTGCGCCGCATCAGCGGGCGCGACACGGGCGGCCGCCGGCCCGGCGGCCGGGGGCGGTCGAAGGGACGATCCCGGACGAAGGCGCACTTCATGGAGCGGGTCGAGGAGCGCTGGCGGCGCCGCTGGGAGGACCGGCCCTAGCCCCTGGTACTGCATCGGCACAAGCCCCAGCCGCCGCGCCGCCGCGGAACCTCAGCCGTCGTCTGGACGATTTCAGGGGCTGTCCGATTCAGGGGCCGTCCGACGGCGCTGACCCACCGCTGTGCGCCGGCTCCGGGACGCGGACCTCACCATCGTTCACCGCCGCGGGTCGCTGGCCGTCACCGGAGCGGGCCGGTCCGGTGTCGGTGGGGCGGCGCCGCAGGTACCGGCGGAGTCGGCCGGTGGCGCCCTCGCGGGGCGGTTCGTCCGGCTCGCGGCGGCGGAACACCGACGGCGGTGCGAGGCGGGCCATGATCCGTCGGGTGCGCGGGGCGACGGCCCAGAGCGTCCCGGAGGCGATGGCGACGTCCCGCCTCACCTCGGCGTGCGGCGGCGGGGCGGCGAGTTCCGGGGGCGCGTAGCGGGCTCGCTCCTCCGCGGCCGCCAGCCGGGCCAGCGCCTCGCGGGCCTGGGGGTACGACCGGGCGGCCGGCGTCGGGTCGGCTTCGGGATCGGTCGGCTGCGCCGCCGCCTCGGGATCGGCCTGCCGGTCGACCGCCGGATCGGACCGCCGCGCGGGCGCGGGCTCGGCGTCGAGGTAGGCGGTCAGCCGGGCCACTCCGGCCCGCGGTGAGTCGCTGACCCGGATCGTGATGCCGAGATCGGAGGCGACGTCGAGCAGCTCCGCCCAGGCGTCGTGCACCTGGTCGACGCCCTGCGCGCCGGTCCGACCAGGCGCGCCGGCGCCGGCCGTCCCCGCCCCGGCCTCGGGTCGGCCGGCGCGCAGCCGGGCCCGCCGCCGCCGGAACCGGATGATCGCCGGGGTGGCCAGCAGGGCCGCCACGGGCGGAACGGTCGCGCACAGCCAGATCACCCAGGCGGGGATGCCGGGGGAGGTGTCGGTGTCCTGGCCCGCGGTCGGGGAGTGTGTCGCGGTCGGGTCCTCGGGGTTCGCCCCGGCACTGGGCACGGGCATCGGCACCGGTTCGGGCAGCGGCTGGGCGCCGGACTCGCTCTCCTGGCCGGGCGGCGCGGCCGCCCCGTCCGGATCGTCGATGCCGGCGGGCGCGTACGAGGGCGCCGCCGTCGCCCCGTCCGAGCGGCGGGTCGGCTCGAAGCTCACCCAGCCGACCGAGGGGAACCACACCTCGGGCCAGGCGTGCGCCTGCCGGTTCGTGATCAGGTAGCTGCCGTCCGCCTGCTGCTCGCCGGGCACGAAGCCGATGGCGACCCGGGCGGGGAGGCCGAGCAGCCGCACCAGGACGGTCATCGCGGAGGCGAACTGCTCGCAGTAGCCCCGATGCGACTCGAAGAGGAACTCGGCGAGGGCGCCTTCCTGAGTGGTCGGCGCGCCCGTCAGGTCGTAGGTGAACAGCGGCCCGCGCNGGTGCTGCTGGATCGCGTACACCTTCTCGTAGGGGGTGCGCGCGTTGTGAGTGATCGATTCGACGAGCTGACGCAGGCGGGGGTCGAGGTTGTCCGGCAGCGCGGTGTCCACGGCCAGATCGGCGGGGGTCGGCCCGGTCGCGGCCTCCAGCTCGGCCCGGGTCGGGTCCGGCACGGTCGCGTCGACCTGGTAGCGCACGCCCGCGGTCGAGGTCCGGGTGGAGAAGATCGTGCCGGTCGGGGCCGCCAGCCGCCAGTCGCCGGTGAGCCCCTTGATCTTGGTGGGGATGCCGGGGACCGGCAGGTAGAGCTCGTTGAACCGGGTGGTGACGTCGATGGTCGCGCTGACCTGCGCGGTGGTGCCGCCCAGGCGCGGCTTCGGCAGACCCTCGCTGATCCGGTTGTCCCGGGTGGCGTTGAGCGCCCGCAGGGTGAAGAACTGCCCGTCGAAGTTCTCCAGCGCCGTCAGCCGCAGGTATCGCGGGGTCTGCGAGCGCACCCTGAGCAGGGGCACCTCCTTGCTGGCGTGCAACTGCTGGTTCACCGAGACGATCGGCTGCACGACGCTGGCCGAGCTCGGCCCGTCTCCGGCGCCGTAGCCGCCCTTACGCGACACCAGCCCCTCGCCGTCCAGCGACGGCAGGCCGAGCGGCACGGCGACCGCGACGAGCAGCGCCACGAGCGCCACCCCGAGCGCGTTCACGGTGAGCCGGCCGCCGAACGCCTCCCGCTCGCCGGCCCCGTCCCCCCGCCCGCGCCCACGCCCGGCGTCGGACACCGTCCGGCCCCACCGGCCGAAGGCCAACCGACCGTCGAGCAGCAACAGCGCGACGAAGCTCGACGCCCCCAGAAGAAACGGGACGGTGCCAACCCCGCCGGGCAGGATCGCCGCGGACACCGCGTACAGGGCCAGCAGCGGCAGCCCGCCGAGGGCCGGGCGGTCCAACGTCACCACGATCAGATCGACGACCATGACGACGAGGTAGATGCCGATGACGGTCAGGACCACCAGCCCCTGCCGGTGCGGCACCGGCGCCGCCAGTCGGGAGATGTCCGAACTACCGTCGGCGATGAGCGTGNGCAGGGTCCGCACCGTCCCCGCGGTCGGCACCACCCCGAGCAGCGCCGTCCCCCGGGCGCACAACACGGTCACGGTGCCGACGAGCCCGGCGAGGCTGAGCAGGACGGCGGCTGCGACCGGCAGCCGCAGCAACCGGCCGAGCGTCGCGGTCGCCACCGCCACGACGACGGCGATCACGACGGGCCGCATCCACCACAGCGTCCCGTCGAACAGCCGGGACAACGCGCTGGTGGACAGCAGGCAGGCGGCCGCGGCGACGACGGTCGGAACCGGGCGGACGCTCACCGGCCCGCCCGGCGCGGGGGTTGGCCCGCGGTCCGGGTCGCTGCGGTCCGGGTCGCCGCGGCCGGGCCACCGCCCGTGCCCTCGTCCGCGCGGCCGACGCCGGCGAATCCCCCCTGGCCCGCGAGCGCCGTCACCCGCGGCCAGACCGAGGCGAGGCTCATGCCCTGCCGGGCGACGAGGACCGCCCAACCGGCGCGAGTCAGTGTGGTCCGCGCCGCCGCGAGGTCGGCGGCGGCCGCCGGGTGGGGGTGCCAGCTCGTCACGTCGACGAGGACGGCGATCGCGGGGGCCCGGCGCGAGCGCACCGCGGCCAGCGTCGTGATCTGGGCGGGCTCCGTGTGGCCGAGCACGGCGACGAGCAGGCCGCCCCGGTCGCCGCCGGGGCGACGCAGGGCGGCGAGCGCCGGGTGCAGCGACTCGGCGCTGGCCGGGGCGAGCGTGGCCAGCTCGTCGAGCAGCCCGGAGACGGTCGCGCCGGCCGCGGTCGTGACCTGCCCCCGGTCGGTGAGCAGGCGGACCCGATAGCCGCCGCGGACCAGGTGCAGCCCGATCCCGCCGACGGCGCTGACCGCCCATTCGAACGCCGAGGCGGGGCCGGAGTCCGGCCAGGCCCGCGCGCGGGAGTCGAGCAGGATCGCCGCGGCGCCGGTCTGCGGATGCTCCTCGCGCCGGACCATCAGCTCGCCGCTGCGGGCCGTCGTCTTCCAGTGCACCTTGCGCAGGTCGTCGCCGGACCGGTACGGCCGGGTGGTCGTCTCGTCCTCGCCGACGAGGCCGGTGGCCCGGCGCAGCTCGGCGCTCACGCTGGCCGAGGCACGCGGCCGGGCCGGCGGGAGCCGCTCCACGGCGGGCGCGACGATCAGCTCGTCGAGGCTGCGGAAGCTGCGGGACAGCTCGCAGAGCCCGAACGGATCGCCGAGCCGGATCGCCATCGGCCCGATCTGGTAGCGGCCGCGGACCGACGCGCGCAGGGCATAGGAGAGGTCTCGGCTGCCGCCGGGCTCGATTCGGTCGAGCACGAAGCGGGCGCCGCCGCCCAGACCGGAGCCGGTCGTGTCCTCCACCAGCAGCGCCGACGACGGCGAGCGNCTGACGTTCTCCAACTGAATGCGCACGCTCACCCGATCGCCCGCGGTGACCCGGCGCGGTTCGAGCCGGCGCGTGCAGGACAGCCGGTAACGGGTGCGGCAGACGACCGCCGCCGCGAGCACCGGCAGGCTCGCGACGAGCAGCCCGATGCGCAGCAGGTCCTGCTCACCCAGAATGATCGCGGACACGGCGNAGGCCGCCCCCGCGGCGAGGAAGGACCGGCCGCGGACCGTCAGGCCGCGCAGCGCCGCGACAAAGTCCCGCACACGGATCTCTAACGGCCGTGCCGGGCCGGGCGTGCCGTGCCGGGCCGGGGAATGGGGATCCGGTGCAGGACCTCGGTCAGCACGCGGGTGGCGACCTCGGTGGCCGGCTCGCCGGAGAGCATGATCTCCGGGTGCAGCAGCAGGCGGTGCGCCATCACCGGGATGACCATCTCCTGCACGTCGTCGGGCAGGACGAAGGCGCGCTGGTCCAGGGCGGCGCGGGCGCGCGCGGCCCGGATGAGGTGCAGCGCCGCCCGGGGGGACGCCCCGAGCGCGATCTCCGGATGCGCCCTGGTCCCGCCGACGAGGTCGACGATGTAGTGCCNCACCTCGGGAGACACGTGCACGGTGCGTACCAGGGTGATCAGTCGGGCGATCTCGGCGGCGTCGGTGACCGGGGTGATGCTGGTCAGGGGATTGGCGTTGCCGTGGTTGTCGAGCATCGCCATCTCGGCGGCGGGGGAGGGGTAGCCCATCGAGATGCGCGCGGTGAAACGGTCCCGCTGCGCCTCGGGCAGTGCCCGGGTGCCCTCCATCTCCACCGGGTTCTGGGTCGCGATGACCATGAACGGCGACTCCAGCCGATAGGTGACCCCGTCGACGGTGACCTGGTGCTCCTCCATGCACTCCAGCAGTGCGGACTGNGCCTTGGGCTCGGCCCGGTTGATCTCGTCGCCGACGACGATGTTGGCGAACACCGGGCCGGGGCGGAACTCGAAGTCCCGGGTGCCCTGGTTGTAGACGCTGACGCCGGTCACGTCGCTGGGCAGCAGGTCGGGCGTGAACTGGATGCGCCGCACCCGGGCGTCGATGGAGCGGGCGAGGGCCTTGGCAAGCATGGTCTTGCCCACCCCGGGGACGTCCTCGATGAGCAGGTGGCCCTCGGAGAGCAGGACCACCAGTGCGGTGGTGATCGCCTCGGACTNGCCGTCGATGACCGTCTCGACGCGCGCCCGCACCCGGTCGGCGATCTCGGCAAGGTGGNCGATGTCGGCCACCGGGTCACGCCAGTGGAGCAGACCTGGGTCGGTCACCACTAGTTGGCCCCCCTCCGGGTGTCGGGCTTTTGGGCTGCGCGGAGCCGGCCCCGACGAAACCCGTCCCCCTCCCGAGTGTGACATCCACAGCGGCCACGCAGGCCACCGTGGTCAAGGAAACATGCCCGGGAACGGGCCGACGGGTGGGGAGTGNCAGGTTGTGGGCCCCCATCCACCGGGCCCCGGTCGGCGGGTCGGGGGAGTCGCTCGAACCCCCGCAGGTAAGAGACTTTCCTACCAATTTCAGGGGGTTTATACCAGTCCTTGTCGGGGCATCACGCGCGCCTGATGTCGGAGTGGTTTCGGTGGGGTGCCGNGGGGTGTTGAGGGGGTGTCGGGTGGGGGGCAGTGGAGTAGAGTGGCGCGCAGTGGGGGACAGGAGCTCACGGTTGACCGTCGCGGGGTGACCAGGCGCTGTCTTCCTGGCAGTGGCAGGGAGGTCGCCGGTGTTTCTCGGCAGCCACACGCCGCGGGGGGGGGACAAAGGGCGGCTGACCCTGCCCGCGAAGTTCCGCGACGAGTTGGAGGGGGGGCTTGTGATCACGAAGGGGCAGGAACGATGCCTGTACGTCTTCCCGATGGCGGAGTTCACCCGGATCAGCGAGTCCCTGCGCACCGCCCCGGTCACCGCGAAGGCACTGCGTGACTACAGCCGGGTGTTCTTCTCCTCGGCTGCCGACGACGCGCCGGACCGGCAGGGGCGCATCACCATTCCCGCCCCGCTGCGCACCTACGCGGGGCTGACGCGCGACTGCGTCGTCAACGGGGCGAACACCCGGGTCGAGATCTGGGACGCCCAGCGTTGGCAGGCCTACCTGGAAAGCCAGGAGGAGAGCTTTGCCGAGCTGTCCGAGGAGGTCCTGCCCGGAGTTATCTGAGCTGCCCTGGGATCTCGCGATCCGGACGCCCGGAACACGTGTTCCGGCCTGCGCCCGCACCCGCTTCTCCGGCCACCCCTTCCCCGGCGGCCGGCACGGTGGGCAGCGTGCCGGGCTGGTCACCCCCGGCGGTCCCGCGTGCGGATTCCNCCGCACCGGCGGTGCCCGCGTCCTGCGCGGGATGCCGCCGTACCGGACGAGCCCGTCAGCACATCTGAAGACGAGGTCCACGAGCGGTCGAGGGAGGCTCAGCGCTGAACGCCATGCACACGCCTGTGCTGACCGACCGCGTGCTGGAACTGTTGGCCCCCGCCCTGAGTAGGCCGGGGGCCGTGGTGGTGGACGCCACGGTGGGGCTCGGCGGACACGCCGCGGCCCTGCTCGCCGCCTTCCCCGAGGTCCGCGTCGTCGGTCTCGACCGCGATCTCGACGCCCTGGCGCACAGCGGCGAGCGGCTGCGCGCCCTCGCACCCGAGCGGGTGCGACTCGTCCACGCCGTCTACGACGAGATCGGCACGGTTCTCGCCGGCCTCGGCTCCGCGCGGGTCCAGGGCGTCCTGTTCGACCTCGGGGTCTCGTCCCTGCAGCTCGACACCGACGCGCGCGGGTTCGCCTACTCGCGGGACGCGCCGCTGGACATGCGGATGGACGCCACCCGCGGCCTGACGGCCGCCGAGGTCCTCAACACCTACGACGCCGCCGCGCTGGCACGGATCCTGCGGGACTACGGCGAGGAGCGGTTCGCCCGCCGCATCGCGGAGTCGGTCGTCCGGGCCCGTGCCGTCGAGCCGTTCACCACCTCCGCGCGGCTGGTCGACCTCGTCCGCGACGCCATCCCGGCGCCGGCGCGGCGCACCGGCGGCAACCCGGCCAAGCGCACCTTCCAGGCGCTGCGCATCGAGGTCAACTCCGAGCTGGATGTGCTCGCCCGGGCGTTGCCCGCCGCCTTCGACGCGCTGGCCGTCGGTGGCCGGCTCGTCGTGCTGTCCTACCACTCCCTCGAGGACCGACTGGTCAAGCGGGAGCTGCGCGGCTACGCGGAGACGCTGGTGCCGCCGGACATGCCCGTGGTGCCGGCCGGCGCCGAGCCGCGGCTGCGCTGGCTCACCCGTGGTGCCGAACCGGCCGGCNAGGTCGAGAAGGCCGACAACCCGCGGGCGGCGTCCGTGCGGCTGCGGGCCGCCGAACGCACGGCTCCGAACCCGGACCGTACCCAGCCCACCATCGGAGGTGCATCGTGACCGCTCCCGCGCAGCCGCTTTCCCGGGCGGGGCGGAGCGGCGCCGCCCGCGCCGGTGGCCCGCCCCCCGGCGCCCGGGCGGGCCGGGTGCCGGCAGGCGCGGCGGCGCGCACCGCCGCGGCGACGGCTCCGGTCCTCGACCCCCCGCTGCGGCGCGCCCCCGTCCGGACGCGGCTCACGGTGGTCCGCCCGGCGCCGACCGGGGCTCGCAAGGGACCGTTCGTCGTCCTACTGCTGGTCCTGCTCGGCGCCGGCCTGCTCGGTCTGCTGGGGCTCAACCTCGCGCTGATGGAGAACTCGTTCCACGAGAACACCCTGCGTAATCGGGCCTCCGCCCTGGCGGACGAGGAGCAGTCGCTCGCGGTGCGGGCCGATCAGCTCTCCGACCCGGCGGCGCTGGCCGCCCAGGCCAGCCGCCTCGGCCTGGTTCCCGGCGGGGTGCCCGAGTACCTTGCGCCGGGCACCCCCCTGCCGCCGGGGGCCCGGGTGCTGTCCCGGGAGCCGGGCAGCGGTTCGATCCTGGTGATCGTGCCCGCACCGCCAGGCCAGCAGCCTCCGGCCGTCGCGGGCACAGCCGGGTCCGGGACGGGCACGGCGCCGGATGCCGACCCGGGCGCCGCGGCGGCACCCGGCGCGAACACCGGCGCGGCCACCACCGGCGCCGGCGCGGCCACCGGCGCCGCGGCCACCGGCACCGCGGGCACTGCGGCGGCCACCGCGGGCGCGGCCATCGGCGCGGAGACGACCGCGCCCGGCGTCGTGGGCGCCGGCGCGGCCGGGACGAGCACCGCGGCCACCGGCACCAGCGGCGGGGCAACCGGCCCCGCGGCGGCCGGCTCGGCCGTGGGACCGCAGCAGTCGGGCGCGGTCGGCAGCGGTTCGGGCGCCGGGGCGCCGTCGGGCACGGCGACCTCGACCGGCACCGCCGGCGCTGACCGGGGTGGGCCCGCGCGGTGAGCTCCGCCCTCTCCGGCTCACCCCGGCGCGGGCGCGGACGGCTACGGCTGGTGACCCCACCGCCGGCCTCCGTGCACGGCGGACGGTTGCGCCGTGACGACGATCCGGATCGGGGCCCGGCGGACGACGGGGATCACGACGATCCGGGCCGCCCCCGCAGCCCGTCGGGCCTGCGGACCGCCAGGCCCCGCGGCGCCCAGGAGCACCCGCGGGCGCGCCGGGGCGGCAGCGGCGCGGCCCGGGGCGGCACCCGGGGACGAGGCCGGGCGGGTGCCGCCCGCGGGCACGACGGCCGCTACCGCGACCACGAGGCCTTTGACCACGACGCCCGGGACCACGACGCCCGGGACCACGACGCCCGGGACCACGACGCCCGGGACTACGACTACGACGACGCCCTGGACTACGACGACGCCCTGGACCGCGACGCCGCCGTCGACCACGACGGCCTCGGCTACGACGGCCTCGACAGACGCGTTCGGGCGCGCAGCGGTGCCGGGACGGCGGGTCGCCGCGTGTATCGGCCGGGGGCGCTGCCCCGCGGCGCCGGTGCCGGCCGGGGCCGCTATGTCCGGGGCGGCGGGGGTGCGGGCGGTGGTCGTCGGCCACCGCGTCCCCCGGTCCGGCGCAGCTACCGGCTGAGCAGCCCGCGGCGGCGGCTGCGGGTGACGATCGTGTTCATGTGCGCGCTGCTCGGCATCCTCGCGCTGCGCCTGACCCAGCTCCAGGGCTTCTCCGCGTCGACCTACGCGGCGCAGGCCGAGAAGGAGCGGCTGCGCACGATCGTGCTGCCCGCGGTGCGCGGCGCCATCACCGACCGCTCCGGCCACACCCTCGCCCAGCACGTCGAGCTGCGCGCGGTCTACGCGAACCCGACGAACGTCCGGGACGTCGCCGCGACCGCGGCGAAGCTCGCCCCCGTGCTCGACGACAGCGTGCCACGGCTGACGAAGCTGCTGACGGACCCGACCAGGCACATCAAGTTCGTCTACCTGGCCCGCGGCCTGAACCCCGACGTCGCGAAGAAGGTCAGCGCCCTGGAGTTGCACGGTATCGGCATCACCGAGGAACGCGGCCGGACCTACCCGGCCGGTCCGCTGGCGGCCAACGTCGTCGGGTTCATGCGGCGCGGCGACGGGGACGTGCTGGAGGGCGCCGGCGGCCTGGAACTCGAGTACGACAAGGTGCTGCGGGGAACCGACGGCATGCGCGTGCTGGAGGCCAACCCGGAGGGCATCGAGATCCCCTCCGGTCACGGCCGGCAACGCGATCCCGTCCCCGGCTCGGCGCTGCGGCTCACCCTCGACCGCGACATCCAGTGGAACGCCCAGCAGGCCATCGCCAACGCGGTGCGGTCCTCCGAGGCCGACGGCGGCACGGTCGTGGTGATGGACCCCCGCACCGGCGACGTCCTCGCGATGGCCGACGCGCCCGAGTTCGACCCGCGCAACATCACCCCTCGGGACCAGCCGGCGCTGGGCAACCGCTCGACCCGGGACGCCTACGAGCCCGGCAGCGTCAACAAGGTGATCACGATGGCCGCCGCCCTCGATCGCGGCCTCATCACCGCCCAGACGCCGCTGACCGTCCCGCCGTCCATCATCCGCGGTGGGGTGGCCATCAAGGACTCCGAGCCGCACGGCGTCGAGCATCTGACCACCGCCGGGGTGCTGGCCCGCTCCAGCAACATCGGCACCGTGGAGGTCTCCGAGCGGGTCGGACGCGCGGGGATGGAACAGGCGCTGCGCGCCTTCGGCCTGGGCGCGAAGACGGGGCTGGACTTTCCCGGCGAGGGCAGCGGCCTGCTGCCGGCGGCGAAGGACTGGTCGGGCAGCCAGGCCGCGACGATCTCCTACGGGCAGGGTATGTCGGCGACGGCGCTGCAGATGGCGTCGGTCTACGCCACCGTCGCCAACGGCGGGGTGCGGGTCACCCCCCGGCTCGTCGACGCCGTCACCGGCCCGGACAGGACCGTTCAGGTCACCCCGCATCCCCCGGGCCAGCGGGTGATCAGCGCGCAGACCGCGGCGACGCTGAGCCGGATGCTGGAGACGGTCGCGACGAACGAGGGCACCGCGCCGCTTGCCGAGGTCCCCGGCTACCGGGTGGCCGGCAAGACCGGCACGGCGTACCGGCCGGATCCCGTGCACGGTGGCTACCAGGGGTACACCTCGTCGTTCATCGGCTTCGCGCCGGCCGACGACCCGAAGGTCGTCGTCGAGGTCGTCCTGGACAACCCGAAGAAGGGGTACTTCGGCGGTCAGGTCGCCGCGCCGGTGTTCCAGGGCGTGATGAGTTTCGCCCTGACCACCCTCGGTGTGCCGCAGCCGACGACGAAGCCGACGCCGCTCGTCCTCGACCTGGACAAGTAGCACTGCGACCACAGCAGGTAACCCGCCAGACCTGGACAAGCGGTGCGAGAGCGGTCCACCTGCGGCATTCGGGGGACCACCGCCAAGCCCGGGCGCCCCTGCCGATGGCCGAGCTTGCTCCCACTAAGGTCGTCAGCGTGACCCCACCGGCACCCCGACCGGCCGCCCCGACGGCGTGCGGCCTGGCTGATCTGCGCGCGGTGCTCACGGCCGCGCAACTCCCACCGGCGCCGGCCCCGCTGCCCGCCGGCCCTGGTCCGGACGCCGCCGCGCCCGCCGCGCCCGCCGCGCCCGCCGGACCCGGATCGGACGCGGTGGTGCGCGGCGTCACCCACGACTCCCGCCGGGTGGCGCCCGGCGACCTCTACGCGGCCCTGCCGGGCGCGCACGTGCACGGCGCCGACTTCGCCGCCGCCGCGATCGCCCGCGGCGCGGTGGCGGTGCTCACCGACGCCGAGGGCGCGCGGCGCATCGCCGCCGCGGGTGGGCCGGCGGCCGCGCTGCCGGTGCTCGTCAGCGCCGACCCGCGCCGCGACCTCGCCCCGGTGGCGGCCCGCATCCACGGCGATCCGTCGGCGGGGCTGCGCCTGCTCGGTGTCACCGGGACCAACGGCAAGACGACGACCGCGTTCCTCCTCGACGCCGGGCTGCGGGCCGCCGGCCACACCACCGGGCTGATCGGCACGGTGGAGANCCGCATCGCCGGGGACCGGCTGGCCAGCGCCCACACCACCCCGGAGGCCAGCGACCTGCAGGCGCTGCTGGCGACGATGGTCGAACGGGGCGTGGACGCCGCCACCATGGAGGTCTCCAGCCACGCGCTGGCCCAGCACCGGGCGGACGCGCTGCACTTCGCCGGGGCGCTGTTCACCAACCTCAGCCAGGACCATCTCGACTTCCATCCCACGATGGCGGACTACTTCGAGGCGAAGGCGTCGCTGTTCGTTCCCGGCCGGGCGGCGGCCGCGGTGATCGGCGTGGGCGACGAGTGGGGCCGGCGGCTAGCGGCCCGCCGCCCGGACGCGGTCACCTTCGCCGTCGACGGCCCCGCCGACTGGACGGCCCGCGACGTCACCGCCGGCCCCACCGGCAGCGAGCTGCTGGCCGCCGGGCCGGGCGGCGAGCGGGTGGAGCTGTCCGTCCCGCTGCCCGGGGTGTTCAACATCGCCAATGCGCTGGGTGNGTTGGCGCTGCTGGTGGCCGTCGGGGTCGACCCGGCCGCCGCCGCCGCCGGGATCGGTGCGCTGCCCGGCGTGCCGGGCCGGATGGAGCGGGTCGACGCCGGCCAGCCGTTCCTGGCACTGGTCGACTTCGCCCACACCCCGGACGCGGTCACGACGCTGCTGGCGACCGTCCGTCCCCTGGTGAAGGGAAGAATCATCGTCGTGCTCGGCTGCGGCGGGGACCGCGACCGCGGCAAGCGCCCGCTCATGGGCGCCGCCGCGGCCACGCTCGCCGACCTCGCGATCCTCACCAACGACAACCCGCGCTCGGAGGACCCGGCGGACATCCTCGCCGCGATGCTCGCCGGGGTGCCGACCGCCGCGCGCGCGGCGGGCCGGGTGCTGGTCGAACCGGACCGGGCCGCCGCGATCGCCGCGGCCGTCGCCGCCGCCGGCCCGCAGGATGCCGTCGTCGTCGCCGGCAAGGGGCACGAGTCCGGACAGGAACAGGCCGGGGTGGTGACCCCGTTCGACGACCGGGTGGTGCTGCGCGCGGCGCTGGACGCGGCGGCCCGCGGATGATCCCGCTGACCCTCGCCGAGGTCGCCGTGGCGACCGGCGGACGCCTCGACGCGGTCGCCGACCCGGCCGCCGTGGTCGGCGCCGTCGCCGTGGACTCCCGTCAGGTCGGCCCCGGCACGCTGTTCGTCGCCCTGGTCGGCGCCCGCTCCGACGGGCACGACTTCGCCGCCGCGGCGGTGGCCGCGGGGGCGCCGGCGGTGCTCGCCGCCCGGCCGCTCGGCGTGCCGGCGGTCGTCGTGGCCGACCCGTCCGCCGCCCTCGCCGCCCTCGCGGCGCACGTGCGCGACATCGCCCGCGCCACCGTCGTCGCCGTCACCGGCTCGGCGGGCAAGACCACGACCAAGGATCTGCTGGCGGACCTGCTCGCCGAGCTCGGCCCGACCGTGGCCGCGCCCGGGTCGTTCAACAACGAGATCGGCCTGCCGCTGACGCTGCTGCGCACCGAACCGGACACCGCGTTCGTCGTGCTGGAGATGGGCGCGCGCGGCCTCGGGCACATCGCCACGCTGTGCGCGGTGGCCCGCCCGTCCGTCGGGGCGGTGCTCAACGTCGGCAGCGCGCACGTCGGCGAGTACACCGACGGCCGGCTCGGCATCGCCGCGGCCAAGGGGGAGCTCGCCGAGGCCGCCCAGGACGCCGTCATCCTCAACGCCGACGACCCGCTGGTGGCGGCGATGGCGCCGCGGGCGCGTGGCGAGGTCATCACCTTCGGCGAGGACGCCGCGGCGGACGTGCGCGGCGCCGGCGTCCGCGTCGACCCGCTGGGGCACGCCTCGTTCGACCTGCTCGCCGGCGGCGAGCGCCACCGGGTCACCCTCGGCCTCGTCGGCGCGCACCAGGTGCCCAACGCCCTCGCCGCGGCGGCCGTCGCCCTGCGCCTCGGCCTGAGCCCCGCGCGGACCGCGGCGGCGCTCGGCGCGGCGCGGGCGCGCAGCCGCTGGCGGATGGAGGTCACCCGGACCGCCGCCGGGGTCGTCGTCGTCAACGACGCCTACAACGCCAACCCCGAGTCGATGCGCGCCGCCCTGGCGACGCTGGTCGACATGCGCGGGGCGGGCCGGGCGATCGCGGTGCTCGGGGGCATGGGGGAGCTCGGCGACGCCGCCGACGACGCGCACGACGCGCTCGGCCGGCTCGCCGTCCGGCTCGGGATCGACCAGGTGATCGCGGTGGGGCCGGCGGCTCGGCGCATCCACCTCGCGGCGTCGCTGGAGGGTTCCTGGGACGGCGAGTCGAGGTGGGTGGCGGACGCCGACGAGGCGGTGGCGACGGTGGTCGCGCTCGCCCGGCCGGACGACGTCGTGCTGGTCAAGGCCAGCCGGTCCTACGGTCTGGAGCGCGTCGCCGAGGACGTGGTGACGAGGTTCGGCGTGGTCGGCGCCGGGATCGAGGGGGCATGAGAACGGACCGCTGGGTGCACCGGGGCGGACACGCGCGGGTGACACACGCGTGAGAGGCGTTCTTATCGCGGCCATGGTCGCGTTGGTCGTGTCGTTGCTCGGTACGCCCTGGGTGATCAGGTTCTTCCGCCGGCAGGGGTACGGGCAGGAGATCCGCGAGGACGGCCCGTCGAGCCACCTGACCAAACGCGGCACGCCCACCATGGGCGGCACCGTGATCATCGTGGCGACGCTGGTCGGCTACTTCCTCGCCCACCTGGTGACCGGGATCGGCTTCACCGCCTCCGGTCTGCTCGTCCTGCTGGTGATGACCGGACTCGGCATCGTCGGCTTCCTCGACGACTACATCAAGATCCGCAAGCAGCGCAGCCTCGGGCTCACCGCCCGGATGAAGTTCACCGGTCAGGCCGCGGTCGCGCTCGCGTTCGGGCTGCTCGCGGTCCGGTTCAAAAACCACGCCGGGCTGCTGCCGGGGTCGACGTACATCTCGATCGTGCGCGACACCTCCCTGACGGTCGGCATCATCGGCTTCCCCCTGCTGGCCTGGATCATCATCGCCGCGACGTCGAACGCGGTGAACCTCACCGACGGCCTCGACGGCCTCGCCGCCGGCACGTCGGCGATGGTCTTCGGCGCGTACGTGGTCATCTCGTTCTGGCAGTTCGGCAACCTGTGCGAGCCGGGGGACTCGCCCGCCGGCTGCTACGCGGTGCGCGACCCGTTGGACGTGGCGCTGGTCGCGGCGGCGGCGATGGGGGCCTGCTTCGGCTTCCTGTGGTGGAACGCCAGCCCGGCGAAGATCTTCATGGGGGACACCGGCTCGCTCGCCCTCGGCGGCGCGTTCGCCAGCATCGCCATCGTCAGCCGGACCGAGCTGCTGCTCGTCGTCCTCGGCGGCCTGTTCGTCATCGAGACCCTGTCGGTGATGATCCAGGTGGCGTTCTTCAAGGCCACGAAGAAACGTGTGTTCAACATGGCACCGATCCACCATCACTTCGAACTCGCCGAATGGCCCGAGACGACGGTGATCATCCGATTCTGGATCGTCTCCGGCCTCGCCGTGGCCTTCGGGCTCGGCCTGTTCTACGCCGAGTTCCTCTCCCACGGCAATGGCTAGCCCCGCGGAGTCTGCTGGCCCCACGGAGGCGAGCGGCCTCCCGGAGCCGGCGGGGCCGCGGGCCTGGGCGGGGCTGTCGGTACTGGTCGTCGGGGTGGGGGTGTCGGGGCTCGCCGCGGCCCGGGCGCTGCTCGCCCGCGGCGCCCGGGTGCGGGTCGTCGACGCCGGTGACACCGAGCGGCACCGCGCGGCCGCCGCCGACCTGCGGGCGCTCGGGGCCACGGTGGTGCTCGGCGGCCTGCCGGCGGGGCCCGGCGGCGCCGGGCTCGTCGTCACGTCGCCCGGCGTCCCGCCGACCGCGCCGCTGATCACCGGATCGGCGGCGGCGGGGGTGCCGGTGTGGGGGGAGGTCGAGCTCGCCTGGCACTGGCGCGGCGCCACCCGCTGGCTCGCCGTGACCGGCACGAACGGCAAGACCACGACCACCGAGATGCTCGGGGCGATGCTCGCCGCGGGGGGCCGGCGGGCGATCACCGCCGGCAACATCGGCACGCCGATCGTCGAGGCCGTCGCCGCCGAGCCGCCCTACGACACGCTCGCCGTCGAGCTGTCCAGCTTCCAGCTCCACTACACCCACACCGTGGCCCCGCTGGCCGCGGCCGTGCTCAACGTCGCCCCCGACCACCTCGACTGGCACGGCGGCGCGCAGGCCTACGCCGAGGCCAAGGCGCGGATCTGGCGCGATCCGGCGACGATCGCGATCGGCAACGCCGACGACGCGGCGAGCGCCCGGCTGCTCGCCGGGGCGCCGGGGCGCCGGGTGCTGTTCGGCCGGGACCCGGCGGCCCGCCCCGCCCCGGGGCTGACCGTCGAGGCCGGTCACCTCGTCGACCACGCCTTCGGTGGCGGCCGGCTCGTCGCCGTGCGCGACCTGCGGGTCACCGGCCCCCACCTGATCTCCAACGCGCTGGCCGCGGCGGCGCTCGCCCGTGCCGAGGGCGTCGACCCCGCGGCGATCGGCGCGGCGCTTGCCGAGTTCCGCGCCGGGGCCCACCGCAACGCCGAGGTCGCCGTCATCGACGGCGTCCGCTGGGTGGACGACAGCAAGNCGACCAATCCGCACGCCGCCGCCGCCTCGCTGGCCGGCTACCCGTCGGTCGTGTGGATCGCCGGCGGGCTGAACAAGGGCCTCGCCTTCGACGAGCTCGTCCGCGACGCCCGCGGCGTGCTGCGCGGCGCGGTGCTCATCGGCCGCTGCGCCGACGAGATAGCGGTCGCGCTCGCCCGACACGCCCCCGATGTCCCCGTCGAACGGGCCGCCGGCATGGACGATGCGGTGAGGGCCGCGGCGGCACTCGCGCGCGCCGGTGACACGGTGCTGCTCGCGCCGGCCGCGGCCTCGATGGACATGTTCCGCGACTATGCGGCCCGCGGAGACCTGTTCGCCGAGGCGGTGCGCGCACGAGAGGGGTAGCCGTGGCTGGTTCGAGGCCGGTGTCGCCCCCTACCGGGATGCCGGTGCGGCCGATCGCCGCCGGTTCCGGCGGATCCGGCCGATCTGGCCGGACCGGCCGGACCGGCCGGGAGGCTCAGGACCGGGTTGCTCAGGACGACGACGGCCCGGTGGACCGGGAGACCNCCGAGCTGCGGGTGCCGCTGCTCGACCGGCCGTTGGCCTCCTACTACCTGCTGNTGTCCTCGGCCGGTCTGCTGCTGTTGCTCGGCCTGGTCATGGTGCTCTCGGCGTCGAGCGTGCGCTCCTACGCCCTGTTCGGCTCGGCGTACACGCTGTTCATCCGGCAGGCGATCTGGGTGGGCATCGGCCTGCCGATCGTCGTCGCGGCCAGCCGGCTGCCGGTGCGGGTCTTCCGCGCCCTGGCCTACCCGTTGCTGGCCGGGACGGTGCTGCTGCTCATGGCCGTGCTCGTCCCCGGCATCGGCAGCGTGCGCGGGGGTGCCCGGCAGTGGATCGTCGTCGGCCCGATCACCATCCAGCCCAGCGAGCTGGCGAAGATCGCGCTGGTGCTGTGGTGCTCGGATCTGCTGGTGCGCAAGCGGCGGCGGCTGTCCGACCCGAAGCACCTGTTCGTCCCGCTCGTGCCGGTGTTCCTGTTCATCGACCTGCTGNTGCTGCTCGAACCGGACCTCGGCGGCGCGATCTGCGTGACGGTCGTCCCGCTGACCATCCTGTGGGTGATCGGCACCCCGAAGCGCTTCTACGGCGCGGTGATGGGTTCGATGATCCTCGCGGCGACCGTGCTCGCCGTCGTCGAGCCCTACCGGATCCGGCGGCTGCTGTCGTTCACCGACCCCTTCGCCGACGCCAACGGTGACGGCTTCCAGGCCGTCCAGGGCATCTACGCGCTGTCCACGGGCGGCTGGTGGGGCGACGGGCTCGGCGCCTCCCGGGCGAAGTGGCCGGAGCTGCTGCCCGCGGTGCACACCGACTTCATCCTCGCGATCATCGGCGAGGAGCTGGGGCTGGTCGGCAGCCTCGTGGTGGTCGGGCTGTTCGGCGTGCTCGGCTACGCGGGCCTGCGCATCGCCCACCGCTCCGACGACCTGTTCGTCCGGTTGGCCGCCGCCGGCGTCACCGCCTGGATCATCGTCCAGGCGGTGGTGAACATGGGGGCGGTCGTCGGCCTGCTGCCGATCACCGGCGTCACCCTGCCGCTGGTGTCCTTCGGCGGGTCCGCGCTGCTGCCCACCCTCGCCGCGCTGGGGATGCTGCTGTCCTTCGCCCGTTCGGAGCCGGCGGCGGCGAAGTACCTGGCCCGACGGGCCGAGGAACGCCGCGCGGCCCGCGCCGAGCGCGCCGGGGTGCGGCGGCGGCCGCGGCTGCCCGGCCGCCGTGGCCGCCGACCCGACCTGGAGCTCGTGCCCGTCGACGGCCTCGACATAGCACCCGGCACCGGTGGGCGAGCGACCGGTACCGGGCTGTCCGTGGGCCGGCCCGATGTGTCATCGTCTTGACCGATGTTGCGAAGCGTAGTGCTCGCCGGCGGCGGGACAGCCGGCCATGTCGAACCCGCGCTCGCCGTGGCGGACGCCCTGCGCGCCGCCGATCCGCGCGCGCGGCTGACCCTGCTGGGCACGGCCACCGGCCTGGAGGCCCGTCTGGTGCCGGCGCGGGGCTACGAGCTGGCGACGGTGCCGAAGGTGCCGATGCCGCGCCGGCCCACCCCCGCGCTGCTGAAGCTGNCCGTCCGCCTGTTCGACGCGGTGCGCCAGGCGGGCGCGACGCTGGACCGGGTCCGGGCGGACGTCGTCGTCGGCTTCGGCGGCTATGTGTCGGTGCCTGCCTACCTCGCCGCCCGGCGCCGCGGCATCCCGATCGTGGTCCACGAGGCGAACCCGCTGCCCGGGATGGCCAACCGGCTCGGCGCCCGGTTCACCCCGTTCGTCGCCACCTCGTACCCGAGCACCCCACTGCGCGGCGCGACCCTCACCGGGATCCCGCTGCGTGCGGAGATCCTCAGCCTCGACCGCTCACCGGCCGCCGCCCGCGCCGCGCGGGCCCGCTACGGGCTTGACCCGCACCGCCCGACCCTGCTCGTCTTCGGCGGCTCCCAGGGGGCCCGCAGCCTCAACCAGGTCATGACCACGGCCGCGCACTCGCTGGCCACCGCGGGCGTCCAGGTGCTGCACGCGGCCGGACCGAAGAACTTCGAGGAGGTCGCGGCGGCGCTGCCCCGCGGGCTGCCGGCCCCCTACGAGCTGCGGCCCTACCTGGACGACATCATGTCCGCGTATGCCGCCGCCGACATGACGCTGTGCCGCTCCGGCGCGATGACCTGCGCCGAACTCGCCGCGGTGGGCCTGCCGGCGGCCTACGTGCCGCTCCCGCACGGCAACGGCGAGCAGCGTCGCAACGCCCTGCCGACGGTGGAGGCCGGCGGTGGCCTGCTCGTCGAGGACGCCGCCCTCGACGAGGACTGGCTGCTGGCGAACGTGCTGCCGGTGCTCACCTCGGCGGAGAGGCTGGCGAAGATGTCGGCGGCGTGCGCGGGCACCGGCTACCCGCAGGCCGCCGCGGCGATCGTCGCCATGGTCCGCGACGCGGCGGCGACCCGGCGCCGGTCCCGCCCCCGTCACGCCGCCTCCTAGCAGGCCGCCTCCTGGCCAGGCCGCCTCCTGGCCAGGCCGAACCCGGGCAGGGGCGATTGCGGTGCGTTCTGCACGGTCTGCGCTCCAGGAGCGTGCGCAACGCACCGCTTCGCTTCCCGCGCATCGCGACCGGGGCCGTGCCTTCCGTGGACGGGCCGGCCGGACGGGGGCGGCTGGCGGTGGCTGGCGGTGGCGGGGGGTGTCAGCGCAGGGCGGACAGGACGACGACGGGGATCTCGCGCTCGACCTGCTCCTGGTGTCCGCGGATGCCCGGCATCGTCTCCACCAGTGCCTGGTAGAGCCGCTCCCGTTCGGTCCCGGTGGCGGTGGACGCCTGCGCGGCGAACCGGTCGTCCCCGAGCTCGACGGTGACCTTGGGGTTGGCCGTCAGGTTGCGGTACCAGTCCGGATGCCGCGAGGCCGCCATGTTGGACGCGAACACGATGATGCGGTCGTGGCGGCCAGCCCGCCCGTTCCCGCCGGCCTGGTGCTCCTCGTCCGTCGGGATCTCGTCCGTCGGGGCGTCGGCGGGGCTGTCGGCGGGGCTGTCGGCGGCGCTGTCGGTCACGTAACCGAGGGGCGTGGTGTGTTCCCGCCCGCTGTGCCGACCGGTCGTCGTCAGCAGCACGAGCCGGGAGCCGGGCAGCGTCTTCTCCAGTGCTCCGCCGGTGGCTCGGTATTCGGCGATCACGGTCTGGTTGACCGCCCGGATGTCGAAGCCGGGGCTGCGCGGGTCCTGAGTGTCGGACATCTACCTGATCCTCACCGGTCGCCGCCGGCCGTGCCGGCGGTGGGCGTGTTGCGGCAGTCAACCATCGACGCAGCGTCACGGCAGGGAGGATCAGGCCGGGTGCCGCCGCGTCGGCCTCAGCCCGCCGCCGGTTCGTCCAGCGCCGCCAGCAGCCGCGGCCCGACCGTGGTGATCGTCCCGGCGCCCAGGGTGAGCAGCAGGATGCCGCCGGCCTGGGCGGGAACGGGGCCGCTCAGCGTGTCGCGGACGTCCGCGGCGAGCCGGTCGACCAGCTCCGGCCAGGGCACGTAGCCGACCACCGCGGGCCCGACCAGCCGCTCGACCAGGTCCGTCGGGTGCCGGCCGAGGTCGTCGGTCTCCCGGGCGGCGTAGATGTCGGTGACGTAGACCCGATCGGCGTCGGCGAAGGCGGTGGCGAAGCCGTCGAGCAGCGCGGCGAACCGGCTGTAGGTGTGCGGCTGGAGCACGGCCCACAGCGCCCGGCCGTGTGTCCGGGCGCGGGCCGCGGCGAGCGTCAGCCGGATCTCGGTCGGGTGGTGGGCGTAGTCGTCGATGATCTCCAGGCTCCACTCGCCGACCGGATCGGCGACGGCGGTGGCCGGTCCGGTCGGCGAGCGCGAGGCGAGCGCGCCGGCGGGGGCCGGCAGGGCGGCCGCATGGTCGGGGCCGGCCGCGGGGGCCGGCGTCGCCGCCACCGGTGCGTCGACGGCCGGGGGCGCGGCCCGCGGCAGGGCGATGCCGGTCGGCGGCGGCGAGTCCGGCGGCCCGATGGGTGCCGTGGTGGCGGCTGCGGCCGCGGTGGCGGGATCGCGGCGGACGGGTGGGGCGGCTGCGGCGCCTGCGGCGGCCGGGACGGCGGGATCGGGTGTGCCGGCGCGCCAGAAGCCGACGAACTCGAAGCGGCGGGCGGCACCGGTGTAGGTCGCGAGCGTCGCCAGGGTCTGGGCCGGCGCGACGCCCAGCTCGGTGGCGACCGCGAGGACCGCCAGCGCGTTGAGGAGCGAGTGTCGGCCGGGGACCGCCAGGGTCAGGGTGCCGATCTCCTGACCGCCGTGCAGGACGACGGCGCGGGCCGTGTCGTCCCCGGCCACGGTGGCGACGTCCACCGCACGCCAGCGGCGATCCGTCCCGAAGCCGTAGTCGAGCACCGGCGCGGCCGCGGGCGTCCCCTGCCGGTGCAGCTCGGCGAGGACGGCGGCCACCCCCGGATCGTCCCCGCAGACGACCAGCCGGCCGCCGGGACGCACCCGCCGGGCGAACGCGGTGAAGGCGGTCCGGACCGACGCCTCGTCCGGGAAGATGTCCGGGTGCTCCCACTCGACGTTGGTGATCACGGCGATGGTGGGTTCGAGGCCGGCGAACGCGCCGCCGTACTCGTCGGATTCCAGCACGAACAGGTCGCCGGAGCCGGCGAGGGCGTTGCCCCCGAGCTGGGAGACCTCCGCGCCGATGACGGCGGTGGGGTCGAGCCCGGCCGCGCGCAGCACCAGGGTCAACATCGCCGACGTGGTCGACTTGCCGTGCGAGCCGGCCACAGCGACCAGCCGGTAACCCGCGGTCAGCTCCGGTAGCCACTCGGACCGGCGGCGGACCGCCAGGCCCAGCGACCGGGCGGCGACGATCTCGGGGTGATCCTCGGCGAGGGCGCTGGAGGCGACCACGACATCCACGCCGGCGAGCTCGGCGGCGATCTTCTCCGCGGCCGGCGCGGGCCCGACGCGGACGGGCACCCCGCGAGCGCGCAGGGTCGCCACGCGGGGGGAGTCCTCCGCGTCGCTGCCGCTGACCTTCCCGCCACCGGCGAGGTGGATCTGGGCCAGCGGCGACAGGCCGGAGCCGCCGATGCCGAGGAAATGGACGTGCTGGGTGCGCTGACGGGTCACGCAGGCAGTACACCATCACGCCCCCGCCCCGCCACGCTCCCCCTTGATCGCGCCCCCGCGAACCGTCCGGGCACCCCCGCGAATCGCCGAGGCCGAGGTCTGCCATCCCAGGAGGGTCGCCGAAGGTGATCTGACGGGAGAGGGCTGCCGCAGGGGGCCAGGGGCCTCCGCGCATCGCCGAAGGCGATGCGCGGGGAAGGCTGTGACGAAGCGGACGTGCCAGGAAGGGACGTGACGCGCCGACAGCTTCCTTGACCACCGACGTAGCCGTGCCTACTGTCCGATCCACAGTCGGAAGTTGACATAACTGTAACCGTCTAGCTGACGGTGAAGGTTGAGACTCTGACTGCTTCCCCCGCTCGCCGCGTGAATCCGCCATCCCGCGGCGCCNCAGGGGCGGGGTATCCCCCCGTCCGACCACCGACGCCGCTGGAGGACCGACACCGCATGGCTGCCCCACAGAACTATCTCGCGGTCATCAAGGTCGTCGGGATCGGTGGTGGTGGCGTCAACGCCGTCAACCGGATGATCGAAGTCGGTCTCAAGGGTGTCGAGTTCATCGCCATCAACACCGATGCCCAGGCCTTGCTCATGAGCGACGCCGACGTGAAGCTCGACGTCGGCCGCGAGCTGACCCGGGGCCTCGGCGCCGGGGCCGATCCCGAGGTGGGCCGGCAGGCCGCCGAGGACCACCGGGAGGAGATCGAGGAGGTCCTCAAGGGGGCCGACATGGTCTTCGTCACCGCTGGTGAGGGTGGTGGCACCGGTACGGGTGGCGCCCCCGTCGTGGCGAACGTGGCCCGTTCGCTCGGCGCGCTCACCATCNGTGTCGTGACCCGGCCGTTCACCTTCGAGGGCAGGCGCCGCGCGACCCAGGCGGACACGGGCATCGACACTCTGCGCAACGAGGTCGACACCCTCATCGTCATCCCGAACGACCGCCTGCTGGCGATGACCGACCGCGACATCAGCGTGCTCGACGCCTTCCGCAGCGCCGACCAGGTGCTGCTCTCCGGTGTCCAGGGCATCACCGACCTGATCACCACCCCCGGTCTGATCAACCTCGACTTCGCCGACGTGAAGACGGTCATGTCGCACGCCGGCAGCGCGTTGATGGGTATCGGGCGGGCCCGTGGCGACGACAGGGCCACGGTGGCCGCCGAACAGGCGATCGCCTCCCCGCTGCTGGAGGCGAGCATGGACGGCGCCCAGGGCGTCCTGCTCAACATCTCCGGCGGCTCGGACCTCGGTCTGTTCGAGATCAACGCGGCCGCGGAGCTCGTCGCGGACGCGGCCCACCCCGAGGCGAACATCATTTTTGGCGCGGTGATCGACGACGCCCTCGGCGACGAGGTGCGGGTGACGGTCATCGCCGCCGGGTTCGACACGGTGCAGGACCGGCGGATCAGGCCGTCCCACGTGCAGCAGTCGCGGCGGCCCCCCGGCCAGGGTGGGGCCGCCGGCGGCGGCACCGGGAGCGTGGCCCCGGCTCCGGCCCCGGCGTCCGCGCCGTCGACGACGATTCTGCCGCCCCTGCCGACGATCCCGAGCGCCTCGGCCCGCGCGGCCCAGGCCGCGCCGCCGCCCCCGCCACCCCCGCCGCCGCCCACCCCCGCGCCGGTCCAGCCGGCCCCGCCGACGCCGAGCTACCTGCAGACGCCGCCGTCACCGATCGCCCAGGCGAACGTCGGGCACTACCATCCCGAGCCGCTGCCGGGGGCGCCGGCCGCCCACGAGCGCGTCTCGCCCGGCGAGTCGACGGTGATCCCGACGGTGGAGTCGCGCATCGCGCCGCCCGTGCGGGAACCCGTGGAGCCGGCGGCCGACCCCGGCTACGCCCAGCCGCACCGGGTCGACCCGCCACGGGCGACGGGGCCGCGACCGACCTACCCGCCGCCGCGCCGCCCCGTTCGGCCGGTGGCCGACGACGACGAGCTGGACGTGCCGGACTTCCTCAAATAGCCCGCGCCGGGCAGACTTCCGGCCATGCCGGTTCTCGTCACCTCCCGCGCGGGCGGGGTCAGCGTGCCGCCGTTCGGCGGGCTCAATCTCGGTGATCATGTCGGCGACGCCGAGGATGCCGTCGCCGCCAACCGGCGCCGGCTGGCCGAGCGGCTGCGGATGCCNGTGCAGTACATGCGCCAGGTACACGGCACGCGGGTCGTCGTCGCGCGCGAGCCGGCCCCACCGCCGGAGGCGGACGCCCTGGTGACCGACGTGCCGGGCCTCGCGCTGGCGGTGATGGTCGCCGACTGCGCGCCGGTGCTGTTCGAGTCCCCGACGGCGGTGGGGGTCGCGCACGCCGGGCGGGCCGGCATGACCGACGGAGTGATCGACGCGACGCTGGCGGCGTTCGACCGGCTCGGTGTCCCGGCGGATCGGCTCACGGTCACCATCGGACCGTGCGTCTGTGCGGGCTGCTACGAGGTGCCGGCGGAGCTGCGCCGGGAGGTCGAGCAGCGGGTGCCGGGTAGCGCGGCGGCGACGCGGCGGGGGACCGCCGCGATCGACCTGCGGGCGGGCATCCACCATCAGCTCACCGCAGCGGGTGTGACCGACATCGCCGTCGCCACCCGCTGCACTGCGGAGGACCCGGAGCTCTACTCCTACCGCCGCGACGGTCGTACCGGTCGGTTCGCCGGGGTGGCGTGGCTCGGGTCGGCCGCGTGATCGCGCGTCCGGACCCGCCCGCCGGGGTCGATCCGGCCGCGGCGGGAAGCGGCGACCCGGCGCGCCGGGCGGAGCTGGCCCGCCGGCTCAGCGTGATCGAGGAACGGATCGCCACCGCGGCCCGCACGGCCGGGCGCGATCCGGCCGGGCTAACCCTCATCGCTGTGAGCAAGACCTATCCGGCCGCGGATGTCGTGATGCTGCACACACTCGGGGCGCGCCAGTTCGCCGAGAACCGCGAGCAGGAGGCCGGCCCGAAGGTGACTATGGTCACGCGTGAGCTCGCCCAGGTCTCCGGCGACCCGTCCGCGGGCGGCGGGGACGGGCTCGCCGGGGCGGGCGTGGCGCCGGGTGCGGCGGCGGACCCGGCGCCGGGTGAACCGAACGTCATCTGGCACTTCGTCGGCCAACTTCAGCGCAACAAGGCCCGATCCGTCCTGCGTTGGGCGGACTGGGTCCAGTCGGTGGACCGATCGGCCCTGGTCGGCGTCCTGTCCCGGCTCGCGGTCGAACGAGGCCGCCAGCTGTCGATCTGCCTGCAGGTCTCGTTGGACTCACGGAGTGATTCCCGGGGGCGGGTGGGGTCCGTGGTCGCCGATTCGGGCCGGGGTGGCGTCGATCCAGGGGAGCTTCCGGCGCTGGCTGATCTTGTCGACGAGGCGCCCGGACTGACACTGCGCGGCGTCATGGCGGTTGCGCCCCGTGGTGAACCAGCACGTCCCGCGTTCGAGCGGCTGCGTGCCGTCGCCGAACGGCTGGTCGTGGACCACCCTCAGGCCACCGTGATCAGCGCCGGCATGTCGAGCGATCTCGAGGCCGCGGTGGCCGAGGGCGCGACACACCTTCGGATCGGGACCGCTTTGTTCGGTGAACGGCCGGGTGTCCCTTAGAGTCGCGCCCATGGGGCTCGGGCGCAGGGCGATGGTCTACCTCGGTCTGGCCGAGGAGGACGAGGACTATCTCGACGACGACGACTACGACGACGGTCGTGCGGTCGGTCATGACGACCGGCGTGCCATGCACGAACCGGTCCCGATGGACCGCACGGTCCGTCGGATCGACGCACGGGAGGAGCCGGTCGCCATGCCGCGACGTCCACCGGTCGAACCACTGCGCCCCGCCGGACCTGTGCCGATGCGGCGGGTGATGCCCGTCGAGGAGACGCACCCCTACCGGATCACGACGCTTCAGCCACGTAGCTACAATGAGGCGCGGCAGATCGGCGAGGAGTTCAGGGACGGCACCCCCGTTATCATGAACCTCACCGACATGGACGACGTCGACGCCAAGCGGCTGGTCGACTTCGCCGCCGGGCTGATCTTCGGGCTGCGTGGCGACATCGAGAAGGTGACCAACAAGGTCTTCCTGCTCTCGCCGCACAACGTCGAGGTCACCGAGACGGACAAGCGACGCATCCGTGAGGGTGGGTTCTACAACCAGTCATGACGGGGAGCGCGGACCACTGACGCGCCCCCCGGATCCCCAAGGTTTCCAGGAGAGAGCACCATCAGCACACTAGGCGACTTGATCTCATGGGTGCTGCTGGTCTACTTCCTGTTCCTGATAGCGCGGTGGATCACCGACCTTGTTCTCGTCCTCGGTCGATCGTTCCGTCCGACCGGCCCACTGTTGTTGATCTTCGAATCCGTGTACACGGTGACTGACCCCCCGTTGCGGCTCATCCGCCGTATCCTGCCCCCGTTGAGGGTGGGTAGCGTATCGCTTGACCTCGGGTATCTGGTGCTCTTCCTGGTGATCTTGGTGCTGCGAAGCTATGCCCAGAGCCTGTGACGGGGTTGTGTGCACACCGCGAACGCGGGCGCGNCAGACTGCCCGCAGACCGCCCTCTCTTCGGGGAGCGGCGATGCCGCACGAGGAGGCGACGTGGCTCTGACACCACAGGACGTACAGAACAAGGTCTTCAGTCCGACGAGGTTCCGCACCGGCTACAACGAGGATGAGGTCGACACCTTCCTCGACGAGGTCGAGGCGGAGCTGACCCGGCTGCTCGACGAGAACAGCGATCTGCGCCGGCAGCTCGACGAGGCCCGCCGCTCCGGCGGCGGCGGCCCCGGGGTCCCCGCGCAGATCCTCGAGGAGAACCAGGGGCTGCGTCGCCAGGTCGAGGAGACCCGTCGCCAGCTCGCCCAGGTCCAGGCGCAGGCCGCGCAGGCCGCCCAGGTCGCTGCCCGGGAGNGTGCGCAGCAGCAACAGCAGCCGGTGCCCCCGCCCGGCGTCCCACAGGGCGGCGCCCCGACCACGGTGATCCCCGCCGTCGGCTCGGGCGGCGGCGGCGTGCCGGCTCGTGCCGGCTCCGGCCAGGCCTCGGAGGCCGAGATCGAGCAGCGGGTCGCCCGCACGCTCGTGCTGGCCCAGCGCACCGCCGACGAGGCACTGCGCGAGGCGCGCGCCGAGTCCGAGCGGGCTCGCCGCGAGGCCCGCGCCGACGCCGACCGCATCATCGGCGAGGCCCGCGCCCACGTCGCCGAGCAGCTCGGCGGCCTGGAGGACGACAAGCGTCGCCTGGAGGGCCAGGTCGAGCAGCTTCGGGCCTTCGAGCGCGAGTACCGCACGCGGCTGCGCGCCTACCTGGAGATGNAGCTTCGGGACCTGGACGGCATGCCGACCCAGCCGCCGGCCGTCGGCGCGGGCAACACCCCCCGCCCCGGCCTGAACCCCGGTGGGCCGACGCCGCCGCCGGCGGTGGGGATGGGCCCGAACGGCGGCCAGCAGAGCCCCGGCCACCAGCCGACGTTCCCGCCCGGCCCGCCCATGCCCGCCGGCGCCATCGCCCGGGACAACGGCCACGGCGGCCGCCCGGATCTGGACCCCAACCGGCGCGACGCGCCCGGCCTGCAGGAGTTCTGATCCGTCGCGTCGCCGCACCCCGCCCCGTCGAGATCGTCTCTGCCATGGCCGCGTCGTCCGTGACCACGCCGCGTGCGGCCTGGCCCGTCGGTCCGGTGTCGGCGAGCACCGCCGTGGCCACCGCGGTGCCGCCGGACCCGCTGGCCCGCCCCGCCCGGACGCGCCCATGCTGATGCTGTGCGGCCTGCTGCTCGCACTCTGCGCGGTGCTGGCGATCGTCGGGATCGTCGCCGGCAGCGGCTTCGTCTACGCCTCTCTGATTCTGACGCTCATCGCCGCGGCGCTGCTCCCGCTCGGCGCGCTGCGCCGAACGTCCTCCTGAGCAGCGCCGCGGCGATCGTCGGCGCGGCGCCTAGCCGGCCGCGGGAGTGTGCCGCGCCAGGCTGAACGCCAGGCCCAGCTCCTGCGCCTCCGAACGCAGATCCGCCTCGCCCTCCGCGGCCTCGGTGAAGGAGACCGCGAGCACCTCCTCGGCCACGGTGTCCCCGTGGGTCCGCAGAGCGAGCGCGGTGGCCGCGCGGGTCGCCGACCAGCGCACGTCCACCCGGTCGGTGATCTCCAGGCCGGCGGCCTTGCGCGCGTCCTGCAGCACCCGCACCACGTCGCGGGCGAGTCCGGCCCGGGCCAGCTCCGGGGTGATCTCCAGATCGAGCGCGACCGACAGGCCGGACTCGGCGGTGACGGCCCAGCCCTGCCGCGGCGTCTCCGTGATGATCAGTTCGTCGCCGGACAGCTCGACGGGTTCGCCGTCGACGGTGACGGTCAGCCGGCCGTCGACCGGCGTCCCGGCGGCGGGGATCGCGGCCGCGACCGCCTTGGTGTTCTTGCCGAAGCGCCGGCCCAGGGCGCGGAAGTTCGGCTTCACGGTGATGTCGACGACGTCCGCGGTCGCGGCCTCGACGACGGTGACGTTGAGTTCCTCGGCGATCTGGGCGCGCAGCTCGGCGGACAGCTCGCCGAACGCGGCGGCGCCGACGACGGCCCGGGGCAGCGGCTGGCGGGTGCGCACCCCGCTGCCGGCCCGCGCGGCGCGGCCGAGCTCGACGATGCGGCGCACGAGGTCCATCTGCGTGGACAGGCGCTGCGAGTGCAGGCCGGCCGGCAGCTCGGGCCAGGCGGCCAGGTGCACCGAGTCGGGTGCCGTGGGGGACGCGTCGGCGAACAGCCGGGCCCACAGCCAGTCGGTCAGGAACGGCGTGAACGGGGCCATCACCCGGGTCAGCGCGTCCAGGCAGGTGTAGAGGGTGGTCAGGGCGTCCGGATCGCCGGCCCAGAACCGCCGCCGCGACCGGCGGACGTACCAGTTGGACAGGTCGTCGATGAACCGGGCGATCCGCCGCCCGGCGCGCAGCGAGTCGAAGCCGGCGAGCGACTCGTCCACCTCGGTCACCGTGGCCGCGAGCTCGGACAGCGCCCAGCGGTCCAGGACGTGCCGCTCGGCGGGCGCCGCCGCGGCCGGGCCCGCGCCGGGGTGCCAGCCGGCCGCGCCCGCATACAGGGCGAAGAAGGAGGCGGTGTTCCAGTAGGTCAGCAGGACCTTGCGGACGATGTCCTCGATCGCCTCGTGGCCGACCCGGCGGTCCGCCCACGGGGAGCCGCCGGCGAGCATCAGCCAGCGCACCGCGTCCGCGCCGTGCCGCTCGAACAGCTCGAACGGGTCGAGGACGTTGCCGACGTGCTTGCTCATCTTGCGGCCCTCGGCGTCGAGCAGCAGCCCGAGGCAGAGCACCGTCTCGTAGGAGGATCGGTCGAACACCAGGGTCCCGATCGCCATCAGGGTGTAGAACCAGCCCCGGGTCTGGTCGATCGCCTCGCAGATGTACTGCGCCGGGTACTGCCGGGCGAAGTCGTCGGCGTTCTGGTGCGGCGCGCCCCACTGGGCGAACGGNATCGCCCCGCTGTCGTACCAGACGTCGATCACCTCGGGCACCCGGTGCGCGGTCGCGCCNCAGGCCGGGCAGGAGATGGTGACCTCGTCGACGAAGGGGCGGTGCGGGTCGAGGGTGGCGAGATCGCGCCCGGCGAGCTCGGACAGCTCCGCGATCGACCCGACGCAGACCAGGTGGTCCGGGTCGTCGTCGCAGCGCCAGATCGGCAGCGGCGTGCCCCAGTAGCGGTTGCGGGACAGCGCCCAGTCGACGTTGCCGCGCAGCCATTCGCCGTAGCGCCCGGTCTTGATCCGCTCGGGGTGCCAGTCCGTCGCCTCGTTCTGGGCCAGCAGCTGCTCGCGGATCGCGGTGGTGCGGATGTACCAGGACGGCAGCGGGTAGTAGATCAGCGGGGTGTGGCAGCGCCAGCAGTGCGGGTAGCTGTGCGTGAAGGTCAGCCCCCGCCACAGCCGGCCGCGCTCGCGCAGGTCCGCGGTCAGGGGGGCGTCGGCGTCCTTGAAGAACAGCCCGCCGACGAGCGGGGTGTCGGCGAGGAACCGGCCGTCGGTGCCGATGGGGTTGACCACCGGTAGGCCGGCGGCCCGGCAGACCGCGAGGTCCTCCGCGCCGAACGCCGGCGACTGGTGCACCAGGCCGGTGCCGTCGGTCGTGGTCACGTACTCGGCGAGGACCACCGAGTGCGGGGTGCCGGTGCCGGCGGCGAACCGCTCGGCGGCCAGCAGCTCGAACGGGCGGGTGTAGCGGGCGCCGGCGAGCGCGGTGCCGCGGAAGCGCTCGACGACCTCGGCGTCCTCACCGACGGCGGCGGCGACCAGCGGCTCGGCGACGACGAACAGCTCGCCGCCGGCGGCGCGGACCAGGGCGTAGTCGACGTCCGGGTGGGCGGCGACGGCGGTGTTCGACACCAGCGTCCACGGCGTCGTCGTCCAGACCAGCAGCTCCGCGCCACGCGCGGCGAGCCCGAGGTCGTCGGCGACCAGCGGGAAACGGACGTAGACCGAGGGGTCGTCCACGTCGGCGTAGCCCTGGGAGACCTCGTGGTCGCTCAGTGGCGTCTCGTCGCGCGGGCAGTACGGGGTGACGCGGAAGTCCTCGACGAGCAGACCCTTGTCGAAGATCTGCTTCAGNGACCACCAGACGCTCTCGATGTAGCTGGTGTCCATCGTGCGGTAGGCGCTGTCGAGGTCGACCCAGTAGCCCATCCGCTCCGTCATCGCGGAGAAGTCGGCGACGTGGCGCAGCACCGACTCGCGGCAGCGGGCGTTGAACTCGGCGATCCCGTAGGCCTCGATGTCGTTCTTGCTGGTGAAGCCGAGCTCCTTCTCCACCGCGAGCTCGACGGGCAGCCCGTGGCAGTCCCAGCCGGCGCGGCGGGGGACGTGGAAGCCCTTCATCGTCCGGTAGCGCGGGAACAGGTCCTTGAAGACCCGCGCCTCGACGTGGTGGGCGCCCGGCTTGCCGTTCGCGGTCGGCGGCCCCTCGTAGAAGACCCACAGCGGGCGGTCCGCGGTGGACTCCAGCGAGCGGTGGAAGACCTTCGCGTCGCGCCAGCGGGCGAGTGTCTCGCGTTCGAAGGCGGGGAGGTCCACCTGCCCGGGCAGCGGGGCGAAGGTGGGGGTACGCGGGGCGCTGGGGGTANGCGGGGCGGTGGTCATCGTGACGGACCCGGTCTTCCTCGGTCGTGGCTGGCGTCGGACCAACGGAGGGACGACGCCTCACCGGCCGCGCGTGACGACGGCCGACGGGCCTGCCCGCCGCCGCGTCCCGCCCGGGACCGGGGGTACCGCGGTACCACCCTCCTTGCACGCCCCGGCTCGGCCGATCCGCCGGGGCGGAGCGGGCCGTGGGGCGGCCTCTCGTCAGAGCTCGCGGCGGCCGGGTCTACTGGGGACTCCGCCGGCTCGCGCCCGCGGGGTCCCGTTCTGCCGGCGGCTCGGGGGTGATCTTCGCGACGCGCTGACCACCGGGCTTCCACCAACCCCGGCTCGCTCGGGCTGCGCCCGCCGCTACTCGTCCCCGTCGACGCCGTGCCNCTGTCGGTGCAGTCTAGTCGACCGCTCGGCGGCTCGGCCGGTGCCCGGCGGGGATCCATCGGGGCGCCCCGTGCGGGCTGGCCCGTAGAGTGGATCGGGTGGGGGCGGAGACGACCATCGGGAGCAGTGTGTCCGAAGATCCCGCCGACCGTGGGTCGGCCGCCACGGGGGGCGCCGCGGGCACAGCCCGGCGTCCGGTCGTCACGCTGACGGTCGCGGCCCTGGTGATCCTGCTGCTGGACATCGTGACCAAGCACCTCGCGGTGGCCACGTTGTCCGACCGTGGTCCGGTCGACATCATTCCCGGCGTTCTGGACCTGCGGCTCACCCGCAACTCCGGAGCCGCGTTCAGCCTCGCGGGAGGGGCGACGGTCGTGCTCAGCCTCGTCGCCCTGGCCGTGATCTCGGTCGTGGTCTTCACCGCCCGCCGGCTGCGGTCGGTGGCCTGGGNGGTCGTGCTCGGCGCCCTGCTCGGCGGCGCGCTGGGCAACCTGACCGACCGGATCTTCCGTGCGCCCGGCCCGCTGCGCGGCCACGTCGTCGACTTCGTCTACCTGCACCACTGGCCGATCTTCAACGCCGCCGACTCGGCGATCGTCTGCGGCGGCGTCCTCGCCGTCGTGCTGTCGCTGCGAGGCATCGGGCTGGACGGCACCCGCTACGGCGACCCCGACCCCGACCCCGACCCGGCCGCGGCCACCGGTGGGGTGGCCGCGAGCGGGGTGGCCGTCGGTGGCATGGCCGTCTCGGCTGACGGCGCCGGCGCTGCCGGCGCCGACGACCGCGGCGGCGCGGCCGTCGGCGGAGACGGCGGCGCACTGCGGGCCGAGCCGCCCGCCGACGCCGGCCGAGGCGGCACCGGGCCGGGGGGCCAGTGACCCGCGCCGGGGAAGACGTGAGCGCCGGGGGAGACCTGGGCGCCGGGGGCGACCTGCGTTCGCTGCCGGTTCCGGACGGGCTCGACGGCATCCGCCTGGACGCCGCTATCGCGCGGATGTTCGGGCTTTCGCGGACCGCCGCCGCCACCCTCGTCGACGACGGCCAGGCCAGCCTCGACGGCCGGATCCGCGGCCGGTCCGACCGGGTCAGCGGCGGCGCGTGGCTGGAGGTGCGGCTGCCCGCCCCGCCGCGCCCGGTCACCGTGGAGCCGACTCCGGTGGCGGGCCTCGGCATCCTGTACGACGACGACGACATCGTGGTGGTCGACAAGCCGCCCGGCGTGGCCGCCCATCCGGCTCCCGGCTTCACCGGGCCGACCGTGATCGGGGCGTTGGCCGCGGCCGGCTACCNCATCTCCACCTCGGGTGCCGCGGAGCGGCAGGGGGTCGTGCACCGCCTCGACGTCGGCACCTCCGGGGCCATGGTCGTCGCCAAGAGCGAGCGTGCCTACACGCTGCTGAAGCGGGCCTTCCGCGAGCGCCAGGTGGACAAGCGCTACCGCGCCGTCGTGCAGGGCCATCCCGACCCGCTCAGCGNCACCGTCGACGCGCCGACCGACCGCCATCCCCGCCGACCGGGCCTGTTCGCCGTCGTCGCGGACGGCAAGCCCAGCGTGACCCACTACGACCTGGTGGAGGCGTTCCGTTCGGCGTCGCTGCTGTCGATCCGTCTGGAGACCGGCCGGACCCACCAGATCCGGGTGCACATGTCGGCCCTGCGCCATCCCTGCGTCGGCGACCTCGCCTACGGCGCCGATCCCACCCTCGCCGAGCGCCTCGGCCTGACCCGGCAATGGCTGCACGCGGCCCGCCTGTCGTTCGACCATCCCGGTCACGGCGGCCCCGTCGAGTTCACCAGCCCGGACCCGGCCGACCTGGCGGAGGCGGTGGAACGGCTGCGGGAACAGGCATGACCGAACCGGTGGCGGCCGCGTTGCCGGCCCCGCCCACCCCCGCGGCCCCGCCGATCGCTGGAGCCCGGCCGCCCGTGCTGGCCGACGCCGAGCCGTCCGCCGCGCCCGCCGAAGCCGGCCCGTCCGCCGAGGCCGATTCGGCCGCCGTGTCGGCGTCGGCGGACGCAGGGCCGCCGACGGCCGCCCGCCCTGCAGCCGTCGAGGCGCGGTCCATGGCGCCCCGGCCCGCCGTGAACCCGTTCGACCGGCTCGACAACGCCGCGCTGCCGACCGTGTTCCGCATCCTCGACGCCGCCCGGTCCCACCTCGCCGGCACCGCCGATCGCGAGGCCTGCCGGGCTCGCCGGCTGGCCGAACGGGCCCGGGGCGGGCGGGCGGGCCGGGACGGGCCGGCCGAGCCCGGGGCGGAGGGCTCGCCGGCCCTGCTCGACGTGGTCGGCGTCGCGCCCGGTGGCGTGGTGGACCGGGGAGCGCGGGTGCTCGTCCTCGGCCTGGTCGCGTTGATCGTGGTGAGCGCGGCGGCGGCGATGCTGCAGAGCGTCGACCGGGACCGGCCGTCCAGGGCGACGGCGCCCGCCGACGTGCCGGCCGCCTCCCCGCCGGCGGGGCAGCCCGTCGCGCCGACGGTCACGATCGGCCCCGGTGCCAACGACTCGGTCGCCGAGTACCTCGGGGCGAGCCGGCAGAACCTCGCGTCCCTGACCGCCGCCGCCCCCGCCGCGGACCTCTACGCCGTCGCGAGCCTCACCGCCCCGGTCACCCCCGACGAGATGCTCGGAGTGCTCGGCGCCTACCGGGCCGTGCAGGTGTTCTTCACCGCCGGGGTCGGCGGGGAGGTCGAGCAGGCCACCGTGCGCGACCCGGTCACCGACGTCCACGCTGCCTTCGCCTCGGCGGCGACCCAGGCGCAGGCGCGGGCCGCGGCCGAGGCGGGAGCCGGCGAGGCCGGCGCGAACGACCGGGACCGCCTGGCCGCGCAGCAGCTACGGGCCGGGTGCGCGTGCCTGTTCGCCGCCGTGGTCCGGGCTCCGGCCGGGCGGTTGTCGCAGCTCGCGGCCGATCCCCGGGTCCGGGTCGTCGATCCCGCGCCGCCCGGCGCCGGGCCGCCTGGGGTGAGATTCCTCCCACTGTCGCCGGATCGCCGCTGACCTCGGGCGCGCCGTCCCTCATCATCTGGCCGAGTTGGTGCCATCCGGTGGACGGGGCGCGGGCCGTCGTGGCCGCCGTCGTCGTCGGCCCCCGTACCGGTCGCGACGGCGACAAGGCAGGATGAGGCGCGAAGCCCTCGTCGGCGCGGTGTCGGGGGGCNCGGACGACGCCGGTCGCGGCGTAACGGCGTAGCCGGCAGGCAGCTCCGGACGGCACCAGTGATGATCACGGCTACGGCGACGACCACGATGACGGCGACGATCACGATCACGATGACGGCGACGATCACGACAACAGGACGGTTAGGAGCTCAGGGGTGAAGTTGGCGAAAGGCACCCGGGAGGTTTTCGACGCGGAGAGCCTGGTGGAGGAGTACCTGGGTCCCCGCAAGCGCGGGCTGCGTTACGCCTACCCCTACTACGACGGACTGGTCACCAACGACGACCCGGATCTGCTGTGCACGGGCGACCTGCTGGCGCCCAGCCTGCTCGGCGTGCACGTCGACGTCGACCNGATGCACACCCTGACCGCGCTCACGCCGCTGTTGCAGCGGGCTCTGGACAAGCTGCCGCCCGGCATCGAGCTGATCGAGGCCGACGAGGTGACCCTCGACCTGGTGGCCGCCCTCTACGACCCGCTCGACGACCCCGACGTCTCCGACCGGGACGTCAAGGGCTCGCTGATCGCCAAGGTGCTGCACCGCAAGAGGCCCGCGCTCGTCCCCCTGTTCGACTCGAAGGTCCGGATCTTCTACCAGCACGAGGACTGCGTCCCGCCGTCCCCGCGCGACGGTCGCAGCTGGCGGCAGTACATGGGGTTGCTCGTCCGGGCCATGCAGTACGACCTTCGGGAGAACGCCGAGGAGTTCCGTCGGCTCGCCGCACTGGTGCCGCAGAGCGGCCCGCCGGTCACCCCGCTGCGCATGCTTGACGTCGTGGTGTGGA
Organism: Frankia sp. AvcI1; assembly: GCF_001420875.1. Lineage (NCBI taxonomy): Bacteria > Bacillati > Actinomycetota > Actinomycetes > Frankiales > Frankiaceae > Frankia > Frankia sp. AvcI1. The sequence goes on from NZ_LJFZ01000039.1 coordinate 67,267, forward strand.
TGAGCAGCGCAGTGTGACTCGTCCCGACGCCGGCCCNGGGCCATCGCCCGCAGCGGGCTGCGAGAATGGGTGACGTGCTGAGCTACGCCGTCCGCGGGCTCACCCGACGACACGGGGTGGGCGGGCACTCCGTCCTCGCCAACGACCGGATCGATCTCGACGTCCGGCAGGGCGAGGTGTTCGGGGTGCTCGGCCCGAACGGCGCCGGGAAGACCACGCTGGTTCGCCAACTGATGGGGCTGCTGCGCCCCGACGCCGGCACGATCATGATGTTCGGTCGCGACGTCCGCGCCGCGCCGGACCTGCCCGCCCGGCTGGCCGGCTATCTCGGTCAGGACGACCTCGCGCTGGCGGAGCTGCCCGTCGCCACCGCGGTGGCGACCACGGCGCGGATGCGCGGCGTTCCCCGCGCGGCCGTGCGGGAGGTCCGCGACGACATCCTCGACGAGCTCGGCCTCACCGCCGTCGCCGACCGGCCGCTGGCCCGGCTCTCCGGCGGCCAGCGGCGGCTGGCCTGCGTGGCCACGGCACTGGTCGGCGACCGGCCGGTCCTCGTCCTCGACGAGCCGACCACCGGGCTCGACCCGGTCGCCCGCCGCGCGGTGTGGGGGGCCTTACAGCGCCGCCGGGACGCGGCCGGCACCACCGTCGTGCTGATCACGCACAACGTGCTGGAGGCGGAGTCGGTACTCGACCGGGTCGCCGTCCTGGAGTCCGGGCGGGTGATCGCCTGCGACACCCCCGGCCAGCTCAAGGCGTCGGTGTCCGGCGACGTCCGGCTCGATCTCGCCTGGCGTCACGAACCCCCCGCCGACGACCCCACCGTCGCCATGCTCGCCGGCCTCGCGACGACCAACGGCCGGCGCTGGACGGTCCGCCTGGACCCGGCGACCGCCCGCGAGGCCCTCGGCCGGCTGACCACCGGCGCGGCCCTCGCCGCGCTGGACGACTTCAGCCTCGCCACCCCATCCCTGGAGGACGTCTACCTCACCCTCGGCGGGGCGTCCCGAGACCTGGAGCGGACATGACTGTGCACGTGCGTCGTCCGGGCCAGCAGGTGTGGACCCGATGACCATCGTCCCGGACGCGCGCGACGCGTCGGTGATCCTCGCGGCACTGCAGCCGGAGCCGTCGCCGACGCCGTCGGCGGAGTCGGCCCTGGCACCGTCGTCGGGGCCGTCCACGGTGCCGCTGCCGTTGCCCATCCCCATGCCGGCGCGGCTCGGGCCGCCGAGGATGCCGCTGGCCACCCGGTTCGGCACCGCGTTCGGCGCGGTCTACCGCGGGCAGCTCGCCCGGTCGAAGGTCGGCCGCATCCCGTTGCTGTTCGTGGCGTCGTTCCAGTCGATCGGGATCCTGGTCCTGCTGCGCGGCATCCTCGACGTCGACAACACCACCGCCGCCGGCCAGGTGGTCGCCGGCTCCACCGTGCTGGTGGTCGCGTTCGTCGCGCTGAACCTGCTCGCCCAGCGCTTCGGTGCCCTGCGGGCGGCCGGCGCGCTGGACTACTACCTGNCCCTGCCGATCCCGCCGGCGGCGGTCGTGCTGGGTACGGCCGCCTCCTACGCGACGTTCGCCGCGCCCGGCACGGTCATCACGGCCGTGCTCGGCGCCCTGCTCTACAACCTGCCGATCACGGGGCTGTGGCTGCTCCTGCCCGTCGTCGTGCTCTCCGGGGTGTGCCTGGCGGGTCTGGGGGCCGTGGTCGGCCTGCTCGCCCCGCGCCCGGAGCTGGCGACCATCGCCGGCCAGCTCGGGATGAGCATNGTGCTGTTCCTCGGGGTCATCCCGGCCGACCGACTGCCCGAGATCGGCCGGGTCGCGCGGGACGTGCTGCCCAGCAGCTACGCCGTGGACGCCCTCGCGGCCGCCTTCCAGCCCGGCGTGGACTGGTCGAAGGTGGTCGTCGATCTCGCCGTCTGCGCCGCCGTGGGGATTGCGGCGCTGGCCGTCGCGGCGGTGACGCTGCGCCGCGTCGGCACCTCCTGACCGGGAGCGCAACCGTCCGGGGTCGCGCCGTCCCGGACCACCGTCGCACCAGTGTGGCCGGGGTGACCGCCCAGCACGATAGTGTCAACCGTCCGCGGTGGCCGGCGACGCCGCCGATGGTGCGGACGAGGAGACGGACACCTCTTGGCGGGACGGGCGACGTGACGGAGCATTCTTCGGAGTTTCGGGGGGTCCCGACGGACAGCCCCGCAGCCGAGCCGTCCCCGACCTCCCCGCTGCCGGCCCGCTCGCGGTGGCCCCTGTCGCTCGGGCTGCGCCCGGACCTGATCGCCGGCCTGATCTGCGCGGCGGCGATGGCGGTCGCCGGCTTCCCGCTCGGCCTGCTGTGGGCCGCCGTCGCGCCGCACCTCGACGTCGCCGGCGCGCTGCACGGCAACGAGTCGGCGTTCGCGGTCCAGAGTGACATCGACGCCCGCTTCGCGCTGATCTGCGCGGTCGCCGGGCTCGTCGGCGGCCTGCTGGCCTTCTGGCGGGCCCGGGAGGCGGGCCTCGGGGTGCCGCTCGGGCTCGCCGCGGGGGGTCTCGGTGGCGCGCTGATCGCCGGCTGGATCGGTCATCTCCGCCGTTCCCCGGACCTGCTCCACAGCCTGCCGGCCAACGCCTCGCCGGTGTTGGTCGACCTGGTCGACCTGCGCGTCCGCGCGCACGGGCTCTACCTGGTGATGCCGGTGGTCGCCCTGGGCGTCTTCGCGATCGGCCTGTGGGCGACCTCCCGCCCCCGCCGGGCTCCGCGCGACGAGCGGCCGCCCGCCCCCGGTCCCGGCGGCGCCGCCCCCGGTCCCGGCGGCGCCGCCCCCGGTCCCGGCGGCGCCGCCCCCGGTCCCGGCGGCGCCGAGTCCGGACCTGTGGGCGGCAGCTCGGGGCCGCAGAGTCCGGGGGACGTCACCGCCCGCCGGGTCCCGGCGCGCGGAGACACCGGAGGCTGACACCCGAGGCTGAGGACGGTTGTCGGGCCGGCAGCGGTGACCGACCTCCCGCACCGGGCGCCGTGCCGCAATGGGCGCCGTGCCCGCCGGCCGCGGCTCAGTTGGGGCTCGGGTCCACCCGGCGCAGCTCGCTGGACCCGATCGTGGTGATCTTCTGGAGCAGGCCGACCTCCCGGTGCAGCAG
>NZ_LJFZ01000040.1:0-66403 GCF_001420875.1 Frankia sp. AvcI1
GGGTGTCGGTGGCGGTGGTGGCGAGTAGGCGGATGGCGGCGGGTTCGAGGTGGGTGTGGGCGGTGTGGATGTCGGCGAGGGTGGTGTGTTGGTGTTCGAGGACGAGGGCGGTGTAGCGGGCGGCGACGTGGCCGTTGGGGGTGTGGACGCGGGCGCCGCCGTGGGCGCCGCGGCGGACGCTGATGAGGGCTTCGGATTCGAGGACGCGGAAGGCTTCGCGCAGGGTGGGGCGGGAGACGCCGAACTGTTCCATGAGGACGGCTTCGGGGGGCAGGGCGTCGCCTTCGTGGAGTTCGCCGCGGACGATCTGGCGGCGTAGGTGGGCGGCGACGAGTTCGGCGGTCTTCGGAACGCGGACATGCTGCCCGATGCGGATGGCGGCGGTGTGCGCGGGCGCGGCGGTGCGCGCGGGTGCGACGATGTCCGGGCGCGGGGCGATGTCCGGGGGCGAAGCGATGTCCGGGGGCGTGGTGGATGCCCGCCGCCCGCGCCGGCTCGCGGCGGCGCCCTTACGCGGCGGGCTGCCCCGGCCCGGCGTCGCGGCCCGGGTGGAGGTCGCGGGCCGTCCCGGGCGTGCGGCTCCCGCCGGCGCCGGGGAGCCGTCCGACGCGGCGAGGCCGCTCGGCGGGGCGGATCGGTCCGACGGTTCGGTCCGGGGCGCAGCCGTGGCCGATGCCCCCACGGGGACAGGTCGGTCGGTCCGGGCGCGGGGCGGTGGGATCACGGTCATGGGTGCACCTTTCCGGGGCGGGGTTTCGGTCACCGGGGGTGGATTCGGGCGGGCGGTGGATCTGGCGGGGCGGGCTGCGGGTGAACTGCGGTATCGGTCGGGCGTCGTCATCCAGGGGGCGTCGGCGTCGGTCCGGTGCCGCCGGCCGGATGCGCGGTGCGTCGCGGACGGGCCGCATTCCCGCCGGTCGTCGCCGCGCGGCGGTAGGTGGGGTGCACCGTCGCCGGGTGCGTGACCGACGCCGTGAACGGCAGACGGGCATCGGCGTCGCTCGTCGCCGCACACCCCACGGAGGTGGTGGGAGCCACCGGAGAAGATAAACCGACTACCTGAACCATACACGCGCACCATTGGGAAGATGTTGTCTCCCAAGAATGAAGTGTGGTCTCTTGGTGGAGAGTTCCGAGTGGTGCGCGGCGATCTGGCGCTATCGGGTTCCTGTCAAGTGGTGGGCGCGGTTCTTTGTGATCCGAGCGTGGCCGAGGGAAAGGGATCGGCGTGACGTAAGACGCCGTTTCCGGTCGCCGAGAGCCCGCCGGTCCGCGGAAATGCGCGTCCCGTTCCTCGCCGCGAGCGGAACGCGGACCCGGAGTCGAGATNCGGGTCTGTGTCATCGATGAAACTCGGTGCCAGATGCGTGTCCGGCCGTTGTCTGCTCGGCGGGGGGTGACCAGGGCTGAGGGGACGACCTGGGCGGGTTAACGGAGCCGGTGGGGTGATGTGGCCTGGAGGTCACTGCGGAGAGGGACCTTAGGCCCGAGTAGGCGAACGGGCAGCGAGTCCGTCCGTGCAGCTCCGCGACCTCGGACGGCTCGATCGCATCGGCCCGACACCGCCCGCGACGTCGTCAGTCGACGGCTTCGAACGTGCCGATGCGTTACGTTGGCCGCGCCCGATAAATCCACATGGTCCGTTTTCGGCGTCAAGCGGAGTGTGTGCGGTGTCGGTTGCTTTCGGGATAATTTTGGCTTTCGATGTGACACGTGCTAGATGTGATGGGCTCCGGTCGCTTCAAGGGGGAACACGTGATCGTCGCGCAGGCCGTTCATCAGCATGCGAGTCAGGACCTTCTGTTCGTGGTGGTATCCGTCGGGCTTGCTGCGGTGGGATCATTCGCCGCGCTGGTGAGCGCGATCCGGATCCCGTTGTCCCAGGGTGCGGCCAGGGTTCGCTGGACTCTCGCCGCCGCGCTCTCCCTCGGCGGCGGCGCNATCTGGTCCATGCATTTCATCGGGATGATCGGCTATCGCGTCGACGGGCTCGACCTGCGTTACGACCTGCCGCTCACCGCGGTGTCGCTGGTTCTCGCCGTCGTGGTCTCGGCGCTGGGGCTCACCCTCGTGGCGCGCCGTCCACGGAGTACCGGATGGCTCGCGCTCAGCGGGGTGATCTCCGGCCTGGGAATCGCCGCGATGCACTACACCGGCATGGCCGCGATGCACGTCGGCGGGACCGTGACCTACCGGCCGGGCATCGTCGTGCTGTCCATCCTCATCGCCGTGNCCGCGGCCCTGGCGGCCCTGTGGATCGCCTTCCGGGTGCGCACCGGCCGGCACGTGGTGGCGGCCTCCCTGGTCATGGCGGCGGCGGTCTGCGGCATGCACTACACCGCCATGGCCGCCACCCAGGTCCAGGCCGGGCCGGGGGACTCCGAGGCGGTGGGCACCGACCCGATCTCCCTCGCCCCGATCGTCTGCGTGATCGCCTTCTCGGTGCTTGCGGTGGTGATCTTTACGGCCCTGGGCGGCGTCACCGAGTCCGGTTCGTTCTCGATGGTCCGCGATGGCGGCAGCCGCCACCGCCGCCCGGGCGGCGCGGGCAGGGCGACGGTGGACGGTGCCGCTGGGGGGCCCGCGGGCCGCATCGTGGACGGAGGCGGAGACGGAGGCGGAGGCGGGGACGGAGGCGGGGGCGGGGGCGGAGCTGCCGGTCAGTCGCCCCTGCCGGCGGCCTTCGTGAACCCCCGCGGCGACCAGTACCGGCCTGCCCCGCCGGTCCCCGTCTGGAGCCGGCCGTCCACGGGGGAGTCGACGACCCGCTCCGGCTGACGGTGCCGATCCGCGGCCGCCGCGCCCGATCCGGCCGCGTGACGGGGTCGGTCACGGTCGTACGGTGAACCGGTGAGCCTGTTCGACACCGCGGACCTGTTCGGCGGGGACGCCACACCACCGCCGGGTGCCGGGCGCAGCGCCGGCGGCGTGGTCGGCCGCGCCGCCGGCGCTGCGGAAGGCTCGGACGTCGGGGGTACCGGCGGCAGGGACGCCGCATCTGGCAGTGCTGGGGCCGGCCCGATCCCGCTCGCGGCGCGGCTGCGGCCGCAAACCCTGGACGAGGTCGTCGGCCAGCGCCACCTGCTCGGCGCGGGCAGCCCGCTGCGCCGGCTCGTCGAGGGCGGCGGGACGACCTCGGTGATCCTCTGGGGGCCACCCGGTACGGGGAAGACCACCCTGGCCCACATCGTCTCCCGGGCCACCGGCCGGCGGTTCCGGGAGCTGTCCGCCGTGACGGCAGGGGTGAAGGACGTCCGCGCCGTGATCGACGAGGCCCGCGCCGCCAGCTCGGCCTCCGGCACGCGCACCGTGCTGTTCATCGACGAGGTCCACCNCTTCACCCGCACCCAGCAGGACGCCCTGCTCCCCTCGGTGGAGCTCGGCTGGGTCACCCTGGTCGCGGCCACCACCGAGAACCCGTTCTTCTCGGTGGTCAGTCCGCTGCTGTCCCGGTCGCTCCTGCTCACCCTCGAACCGCTCACCGACGACGACATCCGTGGCGTGCTCGACCGGGCCCTGCACGATCCCCGCGGGTATGCCGACCGGGTGGCGCTGACCGACGAGGCCCGTGAGCACGTGGTCCGCCTCGCCGGCGGGGACGCCCGCCGCGCGCTGACCGTCCTCGAGGCGGGCGCGGAGGCCCTCCTCGCCGACCTCGCCGCGGTGGAGGCGGCGAAGTCGGTCGATCCGGTCGATCTGGTCGATCTGGTCGAGGGGGTCGGGGCGGCCGACGGCGCCGGCACTGGTCGGCCGGCGGCGCTGCTGGAGGTGGCCGTGCTCGAACAGGCCGTCAACCGGGCCGCCGTGCGCTACGACCGGTCCGGTGACCAGCACTACGACGTGATCAGTGCCTTCATCAAGTCGATGCGCGGCGGCGACGCCGATGCCGCGCTGCACTACCTGGCCCGGATGCTGGAGGCGGGCGAGGACCCGCGGTTCATCGCCCGCCGTATGATCATCCTGGCCAGCGAGGACGTCGGGATGGCCGATCCGGGGGCGCTCGGCGTCGCGGTCGCCGCCGGGCAGGCGCTCGATCTGGTCGGCCTGCCCGAGGCGCGGCTCGCGCTCGCCCAGGCGGTCATCCACCTGGCCCTGGCGCCGAAGTCCAACGCGGTGATCCGGGCGATCGACGCCGCCACCGCCGACGTGCGGGCCGGCCGGGCCGGGCCGGTGCCGGCGCATCTGCGCGACGCCCACTACCGGGGCGCCGCCCGGGCCGGCAGCGGAGCCGGGTACCGCTACCCGCACGACGCCCCCGGTGGCGTCGTCCGCCAGCAGTACCCGCCCGACGGGCTGACGGGCGCGGACTACTACCAGCCCGGCGGCAACGGTTTCGAGCGCCGGGCCACCGAACGCCTACGCGACCTGCGATCCACCGTGCGGGGCACCCCCGCGGAACCTGCGCCGGACGCGGCGCCACCGGGGCCGGTCGGCTGAGNGCCGCCTGTCGCAACCACCGTTGTGCCGCCTGAGAGACACCCTGGCCACGGGCCCGCGCCCCAGGCCGGGCGACGGGGGTTACCCGAGGCCCCCGCGGCTGCCTCGGTAAGGTCACACGTGGGCGTCACCGGGGTGGCGCCCACGGCGTCCACGGTCACCGCGGTTGCGGACCGCGGGTTTCGCGGCCACCGACGGCCGCGTCCCACGCAGGCCGCGAGCCCTCGTGACCGAGGGCCCTGGTGGCGGACCGCGGCGTGGCACGGCGTGCCGGATCGGGTGGGGTGGGACCGGCCCAATCGACGATGGAGGCAGGAGCACATATGTCCGGTGGAGCGGTCGCGGGCCTGATCGCGTCGGGCGCGTTCGCGGTGCTCNCCCTCTTCGGCTGTTTCGTCCTGCTCAAACTCGGCAAGATCTTCGACGAGGCGGCGGCGCGCGTGCGTCAGACCGGTGTCGCCATCGACGAGGGCACCGCCCGGGTTCGGCAGNCCGGTGCGACGGTCGACGAGGTCAACGTGGCACTTGCCCATGTGAACAAGGAGCTGGACCGGGTCGACGCGATCACGGCGAACGTGCAGTCGATCACGACGAACGTCTCCTCGCTGACGTCGCTGTTCGCGGCGACGCTCGGCGGTCCGATGGTGCGGGTGGCCGCGTTCAGCTACGGCGTGCGCCAGGCTGCGGCCAAGCGCACCAGGTCCGAGGTCGAGTCGCGGGTGAAGTCGCAGATGAAGGCGGACAAGGCGGCGCGGCGCACGGTCACCGAGGACGCCGGCCTGACCCCGGTCGCCGGGGCGGCCGACGGACGCCGGGGGGGTCGCTAGATGTCCAGGATCTTCTATCTGGCGTTCGGCGCCGCGGCCGGCGTCGTGGTGGTGCGCCAGGCGGCGAAGGCCGCCGCGGCGCTCACTCCGACGAGCCTGGCCGGATCTCTCGTACAGTCGGTGCAGGAGTTCCTCGCGGACGTGCGTGAGGCGGCGGCGCAGCGGGAGGAGGAGATCCGTGTTGCTCTCGGCCTCGATCGCGACGCGGACGACGATCTCTCCGGCCCCGCCGGGCAGCCCGCCGGCCCCGCCGGGCAGCCCGCCGGTGCCGGTGGCGCCGGGCCGGCCGGCAGCGGGCCGGGCGCGGCCGGCTATCCGGCCGACCTCGACGACGCCGAGCGCACCATGCGGCTGGTCCCGGGTGCCCGCCGGCCCTGACGGCACGGCGGCCGCACGGGCGGCGGCAGCAGCAGCGCCGCCCACCCCTGGATGACGCCCCTCCTCCCACCAGTCTGGACGATGTGAACCCGATGGACACGGCCGAGATCCGCAGCCGCTTTCTCAACCATTTCGCCCGGCGCGGGCACACGATCGTCCCGAGCGCCTCCCTGGTCGCTCAGGACCCCACGCTGCTGCTGGTCAACGCCGGGATGGTGCCGTTCNAGCCCTACTTCCTCGGAGACCTGGCGACGCCGTGGCCGCGGGCCACCAGCGTGCAGAAGGTCGTGCGCACCGTCGACATCGAGAACGTCGGCCGCACCGCCCGGCACGCGTCGTTCTTCCAGATGTGCGGCAACTTCTCGTTCGGCGACTACTTCAAGGCCGAGGCGATCCCGTTCGCGTTCGAGCTGCTCGTCGACGGGTTCGGCTTCAAGCCGGACGACCTGTGGGCCACGGTCTACCTCGACGACGACGAGGCCGAGGGGATCTGGCGGGAGCTGCTGCCCGCCGAGCGCATCCAGCGGCGCGGCAAGGAGGACAACTTCTGGTCGATGGGCGTGCCCGGTCCGTGCGGGCCGTGCAGCGAGATCTACTTCGACCGGGGCGCGGCGTACGGGCGCGAGGGCGGCCCGATCGCCGACGAGGAGCGCTACCTCGAGGTCTGGAACCTCGTGTTCATGCAGTACGAGCGGGGTGAGGGCGCCGGGTANGACTACCCGATCCTGCGTGAGCTGCCCGCCCGCAACATCGACACGGGCATGGGCCTGGAACGGATGGCGACGATCCTGCAGGGCGTCGACAACCTCTACGAGATCGACATCTCCCGCCCGGTGCTCGACCTCGCCGGCCAGCTCACCGGCCGCCGCTACGGCGCCGACCCGGCCGACGACGTGCGGCTGCGCGTCGTCGCCGACCACTCCCGCACCGCGGCGATGCTCATCGCCGACGGTGTCGTCCCCTCCAACGAGGGCCGCGGCTACGTACTGCGCCGTCTGCTGCGCCGGGCGGTGCGCGACGCCCGGCTGCTCGGCGCGCGCGAGCCGGTCATGAGCGAGCTGTTCGGTGCCATCGGCACCGCGATGGGCCCGATCTACCCGGAACTCGTCGACAACGCCGAGACCATCACCGGCGTCGCCGTCGCGGAGGAGGCGTCGTTCGCCGAGACGCTGCGCACCGGCACGACGATCTTCGACGCGGCGGTGCGGCAGGTCCGCTCCACGGGCGCGGCGACCCTGGGTGGCGACGAGGCGTTCAAGCTCCACGACACCTACGGCTTCCCGATCGACCTGACGCTGGAGATGGCCGCCGAGGCGGGGCTGTCCGTCGACGAGGCCGGGTTCCGCCGGCTGATGGAGCGCCAGCGCCAGACCGCGAAGGCCGACCGGGCCGCGCGCCGCATCGNCAACGTCGACCTGTCCGCGTTCCGGCCGATCCTGGCCCGCTCCGGCGCGACGACCTTCACCGGCTACGAGGAGCTCTCGCGCGAGTCCGGCGTCGTCGGTCTCGTCGGCATCGCCGACGGTGCGGGCCTGACGGTGGTCGGCGAGGGTGACGAGGTCGGGGTGGTCCTCGACGCCACCCCCTTCTACGCCGAGAGCGGCGGCCAGGAGCCGGACTTCGGGCTGCTGCGCTTCGACGGCGGCGAGGTCGAGGTCCTCGACGTCCAGCGGCCGGTGCCGGAGCTGGTCCTGCACCGGGTGAAGGTGCGCTCGGGTGAGCTGCGCCTCGGTGACCGGGTGCAGGCCGAGGTCGACGAGAACCGCCGCCGGGNGGTGTCCCGCTCGCACACCGCCACCCACCTCGTGCACGCCGCGTTCCGCCGGGCGCTGGGAGAGGGGGCGACCCAGNCCGGCTCGCTGAACTCCCCGGGCCGGCTGCGCTTCGACTTCCACGCCCTCGGCGCGGTTCCGCCGTCGGTCCTCACCGACGTCGAGGACGAGATCAACGAGGTGGCGCTGCGCGACCTGCCGGTCCGCGCGTTCGTCACGACCCAGGAGGAGGCCCGCCGACTCGGCGCGATGGCGCTGTTCGGGGAGAAGTACGGCGACGCCGTGCGCGTCGTCGACGTGGGCGACTACGCCCGCGAGCTGTGCGGCGGCACCCACGTCGCCAGCTCCGCCCAGCTCGGCGCGGTCAAGCTGCTCTCGGAGTCGTCGATCTCCGCCGGGACCCGCCGGGTGGAGGGGCTGGTCGGCATCGACGCGTTCCGCTACCTGGCCCGCGAGCACCTGCTCGTCTCCCAGCTGTCCACGGCGCTCAAGGCCCGCCCCGACGAGCTGGCCGACCGCGTCACCGACATCGTGGGCCGGCTGCGCGACGCCGAGCGGGAGCTGGACCGGCTGCGGGCCGCCGCGGTGCTCGCCGGCGCCGGGGCGCTGGCCGAGGGCGCCGAGGACGTGGGCGGCGTCGCCGTCGTCACCGCCGAGGTGCCGGCCGGCACCTCGCCAGACGACGTGCGCCTGCTGGCGATGGACGTGCGCGGGCGGCTGGCCGGGCGGCCGGCGGTGGTCGCGGTGGTCAAGGCGGACGGCTCGTCGATCGTCGTGGTCACCGACTCCGGTGCGCGGTCGGCGGGGCTGCGCGCCGGCGAGCTGGTCCGCAACTCCTGGGCGAGCCTGGGCGGCAAGGGCGGCGGCAAGCCCGACATCGCCCAGGGCGGCGGCGGGAACTCCGAGATGATCCCGGCCGTCTTCGCGAAGCTGCGGGGGCTGGTGGCCGAGCTCGCGTCCCGGTGACCGTCCGGCGGAACCGATGAGCGGCCCGGGCAACGGGCCGGGCGGTGGGCCGGGCAACGGGCCGGGGGATGGTTCGGGCAGTGGCCCGGACCTGCGGCGCGGGGTGCGTATCGGTGTCGACGTCGGCTCCGTGCGGGTCGGGGTGGCCGCCAGCGATCCCGGCGGTGTCCTCGCGGTGCCCGTCACGACCCTGGCCCGGGATAAGCGCCATAATGNGGACATCGAGCAGCTTGTCCAGATCGTGCGAGACAGGCAGGCTGTAGAGGTCGTGGTGGGCCTGCCCCGGCAGATGTCGGGGCAGGAGGGGCGGGCGGTCCAGCTTGTCCGGCAGTACGTCGAGGTACTCGCCGAGCGGATCGCCCCCGTCCCCGTGCGGTTCGTGGACGAGCGGCTCACCACGGTTGCGGCTCATCGCAGAATGGCCGAGCGTGGCGTTCGTTCCCGCGCCCGCCGCAGTCTCGTGGATCAGGAGGCAGCCGTGCAGATCCTGCAGCACGACCTGGACAGCCGCCCCCGGGGCGGCGCGCCCGGCGTGGCCGGGTCCACGGGGGCCTCCTCCACGGGGGTCCCTTCCACGGAGGCCGCCTCTGCGGAGGCCGCCTCTGCGGATGCCGCCTCTCAGGATGAGAGGTGACGGGCGGCAACCTCGACGAGATGCTCGACGAGGATCCCTATCGCCGTGGCCGCCGCTCCGCCGGGCACGCCGACCGCCGAGCCGCCGGCAGGCGTCCNGACGGGTATCCCGAGGACGGCTACGCCGACGAGGGGTACGCCGAGGACGGGTATGTCGACGAGGACTATGCCGGCGAGGCTTACGCCGACGGGGACTACGCCGACGGGGACTACGCCGACGAAGGCCAGGTCGGCGCGAGCTACTCCGGTTCGGGCCACACCGGCGCCGGTCACGACGACGAGGGCTATGCCGACGACTACGGCGACGACGGGCACCCGCGCGACGCCGGGGCCGGCTCCCGCCGTGACCGCGGCGGCCGCCGGCGTGATCGGCACTCCGCCGCCGGCGGCTACCCGCCGGACGACGCCGAGGACTGGGGTGGCGGCTGGGACGACGACGGCGCCGACGAGCGCCGCGGCCGGGCGCTGCCGAAGCTGATCGCCGTCCTCCTCGTCGTCGCCGCACTGCTGGGCGTCGCCATCTTCGGCATCGGCAAGGTCATCGGCCGGGTCTCCGGCGGCAGCTCCACCAGCGCCGACTACGACGGCTCGGGCGACGGCATCGCGGTGGTGCAGGTCCCCGACGGCGCCACCGCCCGCCAGATCGCCGTGGAGCTGCACGACGCGGACGTGACCGCGTCGGTCTCGGCGTTCGTCAAGGCGGCCTCCGCCAACCCCAAGTCGCTGGGCATCCAGCCGGGCACCTACCGGCTGCGTAGCCGGATGAGCGCCGAGGCCGCGCTCGCCGCGTTGCTCGATCCGGCGTCCTCCGCGCCGTTCAAGTTCGTCATCAAGGAGGGCATGACCGTCCACCAGGTGCTCGACGGCCTGCACCAGCGGCTCGNCCTGCCGTTGAGCGATCTGGAGGCGATCGCCCGCAATCCCGCCCAACTCGGTCTGCCGTCCTACGCGCCGACCCTGGAGGGCTACCTCTTCCCGTCCACCTACGACCTGGTGCCCGGGTCCACCCCGAGCCAGCTGCTGACCTCCTTCGTCGCCCGCTTCAAGAAGGAGGCGGCGTCGATCGACCTGGAGGCCAGGGCCACCGCGATGGGTGTCAGGCCGGCCGACATCGTGACCATCGCCTCGATCGTCGAGAAGGAGGTCGCGAACGCGAGCGAGGGGCCAAAGGTCGCCCGGGTGATCTACAACCGGCTCCACGACACCACCGGGCGTTTCCGTCGCCTCGACATGGACTCCACCACCCGCTACGCCGAGGACGAGTACGAGGGCCCGCTGACGAAGGACCAGCTCAACAAGGCCAATCCGTACAACACCCGCTCGGTGGCCGGCCTGCCCCCGGGCGCGATCTCCAACCCCGGGATCTGGGCGTTGAAATCGGCCCTGGAACCGGCCGCCGGGTCATGGTTGTATTTCGTGTCCATGCCGCAGAGCAGGGTGACCCGCTTCGCGACGACCGACGCGGAGTGGGCCGAGGCGCGGGCGCAGTACCGCGCCGAGGGTGGCAGGGAGTAGCGCAGCCCCAGCCGGGCGACCGACGGGTGACAACACCGGCGGCGGCGGGCGATCCGGCGCGTTCGGCCGTGCCCGGACGCCTCTGAACCAGGCGGGAGGCCACGTGGTGCGGGAGATCCAGCTGGGCGGCGTAGGCGCGGCGGGCGACCTGGGCAGCGGTAGCAGTGGTGGCAGCGGCAGCGGTGGTGGCGGCGGTGGGGGGAACGCCGGCGTGGGCGCGTGGGCGGCGGCGCAGCGGCCGCAGCGCCTCGCCGCCGCGGCGACGCCCGCGCATCCGGTCCGCGCCGCAGTGCTCGGCGCCCCGGTGGACCATTCGCTCTCCCCGGTGCTGCACGCGGCCGCCTACGCGGAGCTCGGGCTTGCCGTCACCTACACGGCCATCCACTGCGACGCCTCCGAGCTGCCGGCGATGATGGAGCGGGTCCGGTCGGACCCGGACTGGGTCGGCCTGTCCCTGACGATGCCGCTCAAGACCGTCGTCGTGGACCTGCTTGACGAGGTCGACCCGACGGCGGCGGCGATCGGCGCGGTCAACACCGTCGTCGTCGGCGAGGCCGGGCGCCTGCACGGCTACAACACCGACGTCGTCGGCATCGGCGTCGCCCTGCGCCGGGTCATGCGGGGCGCGGTGCCCGGCCAGCCGCTGATCCTCGGCGCCGGGGGCACCGCCCGCGCGGCCGTCGCGGCCGTCGCCGCCGCCGGCTGTCCGCACGTCGCCGTGGTGGCCCGGCGTCCCGAGGCGGTCGCGGAGGTGGCCCGGATCGGCGCCCGCCTCGGCGTCGAGGTGACGGCGCTGCCGTGGGAGCTGCTCGCCGGCGGCCTGCCCGCGGGCCCGGACCTCGTCATCGCCACCACCCCCGCCGGCGCGACCGACCCCCTGGCGACCCGCCGCTGGCCGGCGTCGAGCCAGCTTGTGGAGCTGCTCTACCACCCGTGGCCGACCGCGCTGGCCGCCGCCGCGTACCGGGCCGGTGCCCGCGTCGCCAGCGGCCTGGAGATCCTCGCCGCCCAGGCCGTCGGGCAGGTCGAGCACTTCACCGGCCGCCGCGTTCCTGCCGGGGTGCTGTTGACCGCCGGCCAGGCCGCCCTCGACGAACGCCTCAACGCCAGTGTCGTCGCCGGCATCGACGGCGCCGGCTCTGCGGGCGGGTGAGGTCCGTGCTGGACTCAGGGCCGACGTCAGGGCTGGAGTCAGGACCGGGGGCGGACGTACGGCACGGTTCCGCGGAACACCATGATCATCGGTCCTAGTGGTGGGCGAGATCGGGCTCAGCGTGCTGATGGCGCTGGTGGCGTTCGCGGTGGCGATACCGGTCGGGCACCGGGTCGTGGCGGGGGTGCCCCCGCCGGACGGTGCCGAACCGCGTCGCGCTGCTCCGGGGAAGGCGGCCCTGGGGATCGGCACGGCGGTGGTGGTGGCCGCGGTGACCACCGTCCTGCACAACCATCCTGGCTGGTTACCGGCCTATCTGTATCTCGGCATGCTCGGGGTCTGGCTGTCCGCGATCGACGTGCGGGTGCACCGCCTGCCGGACGCTCTGGTACTNCCGTCCTACCCGTTGCTGGCCGTGCTGCTCGGAGCCGCCGCGCTGGTTGACGACGCACCGGATCNCCTGCTGCGGGCGGTNCTTGCCGGCGCCGCCTGCTGGCTGGCCTTCCTGACGCTGTACCGGCTGCCGCGCGCCGGCCTCGGCCGGGGCGACGTCAAGCTCGCGGGTCTGCTCGGCGGGGCCCTGGGCTGGCTGGGCTGGCCGAGCGTGGTGTTCGGGATGTTCGCCGGGGTGGTCCTCGGCGGGGTGGCGGCGCTCGTGCTGCTCGCCGCCGGCCGGGCCCGCTGGCACGATCGCCTCGCCTACGGGCCGTTCCTGCTGGCCGGAACCCTGCTGGCGGTCCTGGTCGGCGGCGGCTGACCGGCGGCTGACCGGCGGCTGGTCGGCGGGGGCTGATCGGGCCGGCCGCGGCCGGCCCGACAGATGGGTCCCGGCGGGGGCGAAGGTGACGGAGTTCCCGGCGCGACGTGCACCATCGGCAGTCGTGAAACACTAGGGGGCATGGTGCGTTGGTTGACTGCCGGGGAGTCGCACGGTCCCGCCCTGGTGGCCACGGTCGAGGGGCTGCCCGCGGGTATCCGGGTGACCAGTGACGACATCGCCGCGGAGCTTGCCCGTCGGCGTCTCGGGCACGGCCGTGGGGCGCGGATGAGCTTCGAGCGGGACGTCGTCGAGCTGCTCGGCGGCCTGCGCCACGGTGTCTCGCTCGGCGGTCCGATCAGCGTCGTCGTCCGCAACAGCGAGTGGCCGAAGTGGGAGCGGGTCATGTCGCCCGACCCGGTCGATCCGGCCGCACTCGCGGGCCTGGGGCGCAACGCTCCCCTGACCCGGCCGCGGCCCGGCCACGCCGACCTCGCCGGCATGCAGAAGTACGGCTTCGACGACGCCCGTCCGGTGCTGGAGCGCGCCAGCGCCCGCGAGACGGCGGCGCGCGTCGCGCTCGGCACCGCGGCCAAGGCGCTGCTCCGCCAGGCGTACGGCATCGAGATCCTCTCCCACGTCGTCGCGATCGGCGCGGCCGAGGTCCCGCCGGGCCTGCCCGCGCCCACCTCGCTCGCGGCGATCGACGCCAACCCCGTCCGCTGCGCCGACCAGGCCACCAGCGAGCGGATGGTCGCCGAGATCGACGCCGCCCAGGCCGACTCCGACACCCTCGGTGGCATCGTCGAGGTGCTGGCCTACGGCTGCCCGCCGGGGCTCGGCAGCTACGTGCACGGCGACCGCCGCCTCGACGCGCGCCTCGCGGGCGAGCTCATGGGCATTCAGGCGATCAAGGGCGTCGAGTTCGGCGACGGGTTCACCACCGCGCGCCGCCGCGGCTCGGTGGCGCACGACGAGATCGAGCCGGTCGGCGGCGTGGGCCGGCGCGTGCGGCGCGCCACCGACCGGGCCGGCGGTGTCGAGGGCGGCATGACCACCGGTGAGCCCCTGCGGGTCCGGGTGGCGATGAAGCCGATCTCCTCGCTCACCCGCCCCCTGTCCACCGTGGACGTGACCACCGGCGAGGCCGCGGTCGCGATCAACCAGCGGTCGGACGTGTGCGCGGTGCCCGCCGCGGGCGTCGTCACCGAGGCGATGGTCGCGCTCGTGCTTGCCGACGCCGCCCTGGAGAAGTTCGGCGGCGACTCGGTGGAGGAGACCCGGCGCAACTGCGAGGGCTACCTGAAGTCCCTGGTCATCCATTGACGCGCCGGTGGTCCACCGGTGGGGGCCCTCCACCGGTTCGGGTTCGGGGCATCCGCTGATCGGGTCATCCGCCGGTCGCCGGGCAGAACTGCAGACGGGGTAACAGGATCATGGTTGGGGAGGAGGCGCCGGCGGCGCCGGCCGGGCCGCGTGCGGTCCTGGTCGGGGCGCCCGGCGCGGGCAAGACGACAGTGGGGACGCGGCTCGCGCAGCGATGGGGCGTCGGGTTCCGCGACACCGACGCGGACGTCGAGGCCGAGCTCGGCCGCAGCGTCGCCGACATCTTCATCGAGTTCGGCGAGGAGTACTTCCGGGCCGCGGAGGCGCGGGCGGTGGCCGCCGCGCTCGCCGAGCACCGCGGGATCGTCGCCCTGGGCGGCGGGGCGGTCCTCGACGCCGCCACCAGGGCGCTGCTCGCCGGTCACCGGGTCGTCTACCTGGAGGTCGGCGTGTCCGACGCGGTGCGCCGGGTCGGCCTCGCGCGCGACCGGCCGCTGCTCGTCGAGGGGCCGCGCGCGCGGCTCACCGCCCTGCTCAAGGCCCGCCAGCCGCTGTACGCCGAGGTGGCGGCGGTCGTCATCGACACCGCCGGCCGGCAGCCGGACGAGGTCGCCGATCTGGTCGCCGCCGCCCTGGCGGAACTGCCCGCGCCGCCGGTTCCGGGGGCGTCAGTGAGGATTCCACGGTGAGTGTGCAGGCGAAGGTGTCCGACGTCGTGCGGATCCCGGTCCGTCCCGGCGGGGAGCGGGCCTACGACGTCGTGCTCGGTGAGGGGTTGCTCGGCGATCTCGCCGAGACGGTCGCCGGGCGGACCCGCGCCGCGGTGATCCATCCGGCGGCGCTGCGAACCACGGCGGACGCCGTCGTCGCGGACCTGCGGGCGAACGCCGGCGTCGAGGCGCACGCGGTCGAGGTGCCCGACGGCGAGGAGGCCAAGCAGCTGCGCATCGCCGGCTTCTGCTGGGACGTCCTCGGCCGGATCGGCTTCACCCGCGACGACGTGATCATCGGTCTCGGTGGCGGCACCGTGACCGACCTGGCGGGGTTCGTCGCCGCGAGCTGGCTGCGCGGAGTGGACGTCGTCCAGGTGCCGACCACCGTGCTCGGCATGGTCGACGCGGCCGTCGGCGGCAAGACCGGCGTCGACATCGACGCGGGCAAGAACCTGGTCGGGGCGTTCCACCAGCCGCTGACCGTGCTGTGCGACCTCGCCGCGCTGGCCACGCTGCCGGCCGTCGAGGTGCGCGCCGGGCTCGCCGAGGTGGTCAAGACCGGGTTCATCGCCGACGCCGCCATCCTCGACCTGCTCGACGACGACCCCACGGGCGCCGCCCACCTGCCCGAACTGGTCGAACGCTCCATCCGGGTCAAGGCCGAGGTCGTCTCCGGTGATCCCCGGGAGGCCGGCCGCCGGGAGATCCTCAACTACGGCCACACCCTCGGCCACGCGATCGAGAAGGTCGAGCACTTCACCTGNCGGCACGGCGCGGCGATCTCGGTGGGCATGGTGTTCGCGGCGGAACTGTCCCGGCTCGTCGCCGGCCTCGACGACGCCACCGCCGACCGGCATCGCGAGCTGCTGACCCGCATCGGCCTGCCGGTGAGCTACCGCGGCGACCGGTGGCCGGCGCTGCTCGACGCCATGCGGGTGGACAAGAAGTCCCGCGGCCGGCGGCTGCGTTTCATCGGCCTGGCCGCCCAGGGCGAGACCGTCATCCTCGACAGTCCGGACACCGGCCTGCTGATCGCCGCGTTCACGGCGGTCGCCCCCGGCGGCCTGGCGCTGCCCGAAGCACCCTGATCACACCGCTGCCCCGGGGGTGCGGGCGCCGGGCTCGGTAGACTTGTCCGCGGCCTGGCTGATCGCCGCCGCGCAGGGACCGGCAGTGGTCCCGGGCGGGCGGTCGCGGCCGGCAGGGTCGCCGCGCTGCGTGCGACCCGATGACTCTAGGCTTCAGCACGACGACGATCCGCCGTGCCGACGCATGGCAACCGAACGGGAGAACGCGCGCAGTGGCGACCAGCAACGACCTGAAGAACGGCATGACGCTCGACATCGACGGGGTGTTGTGGAACGTCGTCGGCTTCCAGCACGTCAAGCCGGGTAAGGGCGGGGCGTTCGTCCGCACGACCCTGAAGAACGTGCTCACCGGGAAGGTCGTCGACCGCACCTTCAACGCCGGCGTCAAGGTCGAGGTCGCGACCGTGGACCGGCGCGAGATGACCTACCTCTACCGGGACGGCGCCGAGTTCGTCTTCATGGACAGCGAGTCCTACGACCAGATCCCGATCCCGCCCGACGTCGTCGGCACGACCGCCGACTACATGCTGGAGAACACCGTCGCCACCGTCGCGCTGCACGACGGCGCCCCGCTCTACGTGGAGCTGCCCGCCAGCGTCGAGCTGACGATCGCCCAGACCGACCCGGGCGTGCAGGGCGACCGTTCGACCGGCGGCACGAAGCCCGCGATCCTGGAGACGGGCGCGACGATCAACGTGCCGCTGTTCATCACGACCGGCGAGAAGGTCAAGGTCGACACCCGCGACGGCCGCTATCTGGGCCGGGTGACGAGCTGAGCGCCAGGTCCAAGGCCCGCAAGCGCGCNCTGGACATCCTGTTCGAGGCGGACGTGCGCGGTGCCGCCGTCCCGGAGATCCTCACCGCCCGGCGCGCCCAGGCCGACCCGCCCGTCTCGGAGTACGCCGAGGGGCTGGTCAGGGGCGTCGTCGAGCACTGGCGGGAGATCAACGAGCGGATCGGCCGGCACGCCGAGGGCTGGACGCTGGAGCGCATGCCCCCGGTCGACCGCAACATCCTGCGGATCGCCGTGCTGGAGCTGTTGTGGCGGCCCGACGTTCCGCCCCGAGTCGTCATCGACGAGGCGGTGGAACTGGCGAAGAACCTGTCCACCGACCGGTCGCCGTCCTTCGTCAACGGGCTGCTCGGCAGCCTGGTCGACGCCGGGGCGGTGCCGGTGACGGCCGAACCGGACACCGGGTCGGTCCGGGAGTCCTGACCGGCCTGTCGGCCGTGGCCGGTGCCGCGCGATCGGCGTGCCCGGTACGTCGCCCCAGCGACGTACCGGGGTACCCCCGGCTGCCGGTGTGCCACTCGCGTTCGGCCGGCCGGAGACCCCGAATGCCGACCCGCGATCACATCGAGATGAAGCTGCTGTGCCACGAACGAGACTGCTGGTGATGCTGCGTCGCTAGATGGTGCTGGAACCACTGGTGATGCTGGAACGTTGGTGATGCTGGAACCGTTGGTTGGTGCGCTGCCGGTGGAGCACCGGCAGGGTTGTCAGACGTCGGAAGCGGTGGCGTCCGCGCCCTGCTCCGGGGACAGCACGCCCCACGAGACGAGCTGTTCGGTGAGCTTGCTGGGGGAGGTGTCATAGATCACCGCGAGGGAACGCAGGTCCTCGTAGCGAATGGAGAGAACCCGGCCGTTGTAGTCGCCGCGCTGGCTCTGAATGGTCGCCGCGTACCGCGCGAGCGGTCCGCCCTGCTCCTTGGGCACCTGGGAAAGGCGCTCGAGGTCGAGGACGATCCGCGGAGA
This sequence comes from Frankia sp. AvcI1, assembly GCF_001420875.1. Taxonomy (NCBI): domain Bacteria; kingdom Bacillati; phylum Actinomycetota; class Actinomycetes; order Frankiales; family Frankiaceae; genus Frankia; species Frankia sp. AvcI1. The sequence goes on from NZ_LJFZ01000040.1 coordinate 17,324, forward strand.
CTGCTCCAGCGGGGCGACGGTGGAACCCTCGGGAAGAAGCTCCCCGACCGGAACGCCGTAGAACTCCGCGAGCTCCGAGAGACGCTGTACGGTGACGGCGCGGTCCCCACGTTCGTAGGAACCGACGACGACGGCTTTCCACCGACCGTGCGACTTCTCTTCGACGCCATGAAGCGAGAGCCCCTGCTGGGTGCGTATCGCGCGCAGCCGAGCACCGAGCGCCTTCGCATAGTCGGACATCGGAGTGCCCACTCCTGTCGTGGTCGATCAGTTGGAACCGGGGCTCGTGCCGCCGGCGGTTACCGATAGTAGTGCCCCCCGGGTTGAGGCTCGACACCCGGGGGGTCGTGTCGCTTCTTTCTTTGTACCACTTTCTGTAGCCCTCCGGTTGCGCCCTACGCCTGCCCGGCGGGAACTTCCGCCGATCGCCGTACCGGCGCAGGCGGAAGTGAACCCGGTGACGTGCAGTCACGGCGTGGCGATGATAGTTGGCGCGGCAACAATCCGCACGAGCCTGCGAACCGGGGGGCGCGGACGGAGTCAGGCGGCCGGACGGGGGTCGGCGGACCGGTGCCGCGAGACCCTCACTCGTCCGGAGTGCCCTGGTAACGTCGCTGAGACCGCTCCTTTAAGGACCGTCCCGTGAGGCGGGGAAGGAGGGATGCCGCGTGGCCTCTGCCGCCGCGAGCGACCCCGCATCGCGCCGTCCCGGCATTGCCCGGACAGTACTGTCCGCCGACGACATCACCCGGATCGTCAGCCGGATGGCGCATCAGATCCTCGAAAAGACCTCCGGTGGTGCCGGTGTCGTGCTGCTCGGGGTGCCCACCCGCGGGGTACCCCTCGCGCATCGACTGGCACAGCGAGTACAGGCTGTGGAGGGAGTGGATCTTCCCGTCGGCTCGCTCGACCCCACGATGTACCGCGACGATCTGCGACTGCGCGGAGTTCGGCCACTGGAGGTGACCGAAATTCCCGACGGCGGGGTCGACGGCCGGGTGGTCATCCTCGTCGACGACGTCCTCTACTCGGGGCGCACGGTGCGCGCCGCGCTCGACGCGCTGGCCGCCTACGGCCGCCCACGCACGGTCCAGCTCGCCGTCCTCGTCGACCGGGGCCACCGCGAGCTGCCGATCCGCGCGGACTACGTCGGGAAGAACATGCCGACCTCGCGCCGCGAGTCGGTGGCCGTCCGGCTGCGGGAGATCGACGGCGCCGACGGCGTGCTCATCGTCTCGCCCGAAGCCAGCCCGGCCGGCGCCGCGGCGGGCACGGCGGACCCGGGAGACCGGCCGTGACCCGGCGCCTGCTCGCCGAGCGCGGGCGCGCGCAGGCGGAGTGGTCGGCGTCGGCGGCGAACGGAGGTCGGGTATGAAGGGCCACCTGCTGTCGACGGAGGACCTCAGCCGGGACGACGCGCTGCTGGTGCTGGACACCGCGGAGCGGATGGCGCGGGTCGCCGAGGCGTCGGTCCGCAAGCTGCCGACCCTGCGGGGCCGCACCGTGGTCAACCTTTTCTTCGAGGATTCCACCCGTACCCGCACGTCCTTCGAAGTAGCCGCCAAGAGACTGTCGGCCGATGTGATCAATTTTTCGGCTCGCGGGTCAAGCGTGTCGAAGGGCGAGAGCCTGAAGGACACCGCGCAGACCCTCGAGGCGATGGGCGCCGACGCGGTGGTCTGCCGGCATTCGGCCAGCGGCGCGCCGCACCGGCTGGCGACCTGGGTGCGCGGCAGCGTCGTGAACGCCGGCGACGGCACCCACGAGCATCCGACCCAGGCGCTGCTCGACGCGTTCACCATGCGCCGGCGGCTCGGTCGGGTCGACGGGCTCGCCGTCACCATCGTCGGTGACGTGCTGCATTCCCGGGTGGCGCGGTCCAACGTCTGGCTGCTGGNCACCCTGGGAGCCAGTGTGACGGTGGTGGCTCCGCCGACGCTGTTGCCCATCGGTGTCTCCTCGTGGCCGGTCGAGGTGTCGTACGACCTCGACGCGGTGCTGCCCAAGACCGATGTGGTGATGATGCTGCGGGTACAGCGGGAGCGGATGTCGGCGGCGTTCTTCCCCACCGAGCGGGAGTACAGCCGCCGCTACGGGCTGGACGTCGACCGGGCCGCGACCCTGNCCGANCACGCCCTGGTCATGCATCCGGGGCCGATGGTGCGCGGGATGGAGATCGCCTCCCGGGTCGCCGACTCCGACCGGTCGACGGTGGTGGAGCAGGTTGCGAACGGGGTGAGCGTGCGGATGGCCGTGTTGTATCTGCTGCTGGGCGGTTCCGGGGAGGTCTCATGACGGCGGATGGCTCGGGAGCGGACGGCTCGGGACGGGCCTGGGTGCTGCGCCGGGTTCGCCCGCTCGGCGGGGATCCCGTCGACGTGCTGCTCGNCGACGGGGTCGTGGCGGCCTGGCGCCCCCCGGGCTCGACCGGCCCGGACTCCGAGGGCCTGCCCGCCGGGACGGCCATCCTGGACGCCGACGGCCTGATCATGCTGCCGGGCCTGGTCGACCTGCACACCCACCTGCGCGAACCGGGCCGAGAGGACGCCGAGACGGTCGAGTCGGGCACCCGGGCCGCGGCGCTCGGCGGCTACACCACCGTGTTCGCCATGGCGAACACCAACCCGGTCGCCGACACCGCGGGCGTCGTCGAACAGGTCTGGCGGCTCGGGCTCGACGCCGGGCACTGCGACGTGCGGCCGGTCGGCGCGGTCACGGTGGGGCTCGCGGGGGAGCGGCTGGCCGAACTCGGCGCGATGGCGACGTCCGCGGCCGAGGTGCGGGTGTTCTCCGACGACGGGCACTGCGTGTCCGACGCCCTGCTCATGCGCCGGGCGCTGGAGTACGTCAGGGCGTTCGACGGAGTGATCGCCCAGCACGCCGAGGAGCCGCGGCTGACCGCCGGCGCCCAGATGAACGAGGGGGTCGTGGCCGCCCGGCTGGGGCTGCCCGGCTGGCCCGCGGTCNCCGAGGAGGCGATCATCGCCCGGGACGCGCTGCTGGCCGGGCACGTCGGTTCCCGGCTGCACGTCTGCCACGTCTCCACCGCGGGTTCGGTGGAGCTCATCCGCTGGGCGAAGGCGAAGGGCTGGCAGGTCACCGCCGAGGTCACCCCGCACCACCTGCTGCTCACCGACGATCTGGTCAGCTCGTACGACCCGGTCTTCAAGGTCAACCCGCCGCTGCGGACCGCCGAGGACGTCGCCGCGCTGCGCGCCGGGCTCGCCGACGGGACGATCGACTGCGTGGCGACCGACCACGCCCCGCACGCACTGGAGGACAAGGAGACCGAATGGGCCGCGGCCCGGCCCGGCATGCTGGGCCTGGAGACCGCGCTGTCGGTGGTGATGGAGACGATGGTCATCCCCGGGCACCTCGACTGGGCCGGCGTCGCCGACCGGATGGCTCTGGCCCCGGCCCGCATCGGCGGCCTGCCGCAACCGGCGGCGCAGCGGTGGAGTTCCATAGCGGTGGGTGCGCCCGCGACCGTGACGCTGCTCGACCCGTCACCGTGGCGGGTCGTCGAGGCGGACACGCTCGCCAGCCGCAGCCGCAACACCCCCTATGCGGGGCGGTCTCTGCCGGGAGCGATCCGCGCCACGTTCCTGCGAGGCCGACCCACCGTGCTCGACGGGAAGGTCGTATGACTGTCTCGCTGGCGGNCGTCTCGCCCCTTGCCGTCTCGCCGTTCGCAGCCTCGCCGTTTCCCACCTCGCCGTTTCCCACCTCGCCGTTCGCCGACGCGCCCGCCGCCACCGGCCCGGTCGTCCTCGCCGCCGGCCGGGGGCCGGACCGCCTGGGCCTGCACCTGCTGCTCGTGGTGGGCCTGCTGCTGCTGTTCGTCGCGGTGGTGGGGGCGATGCTGCGGGCCTGGCGCGCCAAGGCCGACCGGCAGGAGGAGGACCTGCCCGAGCTGCCCGACCCGCCGGCCGAGCCCGGCACGGTCCTCGCCGCCCCGCTGCGCGGGATGTACCTCGGCACCGTCGACGCCGGCCACTGGCTGGAGCGGATCGCCGCCCACGGCCTGGGCGGACGCACCGGCGGGTACGTCAGCGTGTACGAGACCGGCGTGCGGGTCGACCGCGGCAGCGACACGTTCTGGATCCCTCGGGACGCCGTGCGCGGTGCCCGGCTGGAGCGGGCCCACGCCGGCAAGGTCTCCGCGCCGGGCCGCCTGATCGTGATCGCCTGGTCGTACGAGGGGCACGAACTGGAGACCGGCTTCCGCGGGGAGGACCGGGCGCGTCAGCCCAAGGTGGTCCGCGCCGTGCACGACCTCATCGGCCCGCCGCCGGCCCACCTGGCCTCCGGCGACGTCACCTCGCCGCACGCGGTGCCGCGGATGCGACCCCGGCTGCGCCCGCGGGCCGCGGCCACGGGACCGGGCGGTGGCCTGCCGCCCCGCCCGGGCTCGGGCCAGCCCACCGAGGAGATGCCGGCGATCCGCACCGGTCCCCGGCTGCGCCGCGGCGAGCGCGGTGCGGCCCGCGGGGAGCGGCCGGTCGCCGCCGACGGGCCCGACTACCCGCATCGGCGCCGCGACCCTGACTCCCGAGCCTCGGACTCCCGAGCCCCCGACCCCCGGGCCTCGGGCCCCCGGGCCCTGGATTCCCGCCGTCCGGACCCCCGCTACCAGGACGCCGACCTGCCGGATCCCCGCCGCGGCGGTCCGCGCCCGGCCGATCTCGACCGCGGGGACCCGCGCCGGGTGCCCGGCCCCGCCGACACCCGGCCCCCGGACCCCCGCCACTCGGACCCGCGTGGTCCGGACCCGCGCCGCGCAGACCCCCGCCGGCCAGCCTCCCGTCAGCCCGACCCTCGCCCTTCTGACCCCCATCCGGCGGACCCGCGCTACGGCGACCAGGGCCGCCCCGAGCAGTCCGACCCCGGCCGGTCACCGGTCGACCCGTTGACCTCACCACTGGGTGAGGTGCGCAGGCTGAAGGAGGATCGGTGAGCACCCTCACCACGACCCCCGGCTCCGCGGCCGGCGACCAGCCCGCGGCTCCCGCGGCGGCGCCGGCACACCGGCCGGCCGACCGGGCGAACCCGACCCGCGCCGTGCTGATGCTGGAGGACGGTCGCAGCTTCGTCGGCGAGGCGTACGGCGCGCTCGGCGAGACCTTCGGCGAGGCCGTCTTCTGCACCGGAATGACCGGATACCAGGAGACGCTGAGCGACCCGTCGTTCCACGGCCAGATCGTCATCATGACCGCGCCGCACATCGGCAACACCGGCGTCAACGACGCCGACTACGAGTCCGACCGCATCCAGGTCGCCGGCTTCGTCGTGCGCGACCCGGCGCGGCGCCCGTCGAGCTGGCGCTCGCGTGGCAGCCTCGACGACGAGCTGGCCGCCGCCGGGGTGGTCGGCATCAGCGGCATCGACACCCGGGCGCTGACCCGTCACCTGCGCGAACGCGGAGCGATGCGCTGCGGGATCAGCAGCACGCTCGCCGACGACCCAGCTCCCGAGCATTCGGCCGCCGACGCCGACGGGGGCGGGCAGAGCGCTGCGCTGGCGGCGCTGCTCGACCGGGTCCGCAGCTCGCCGCAGATGGTCGGCGCCGATCTGGCGCCGGTCGTCTCCACCTCCGAGCCCTATGTGGTCCCGGCCGCGAACGGCCCGGCGCGGTTCAAGGTCGCCGCGGTGGATCTCGGCATCAAGCGGGCCACCCCCGCCGCCATGGCGGCGCTGGGGTGCGAGGTGCACGTGCTACCCGCCCGGACCACCGGCGAGGAACTGCTCGCCCTCGAACCCGACGGGGTCTTCCTGTCCAACGGCCCCGGCGACCCGTCGACCGCCGACTACGCCGTCGAGGCCCTGCGCACCGTGCTGCGCGCCGACGTGCCGGTGTTCGGGATCTGCTTCGGTCACCAGCTGCTCGCCCGCGCCCTGGGCTTCGAGACGTACAAGCTGACCTACGGCCACCGCGGGGTGAACCAGNCCGTCGGCGACGTGGCCACCGGCCGCATCGCGGTCACCAGCCAGAACCACGGCTTCGCCGTGAACGCCCCGCTGACCGGCGTGACGGACACGCCGTTCGGCCGGGTCGTGGCCAGCCATATCGGCCTCAACGACGAGGTCGTCGAGGGATTGGAGTGCCTGGACGTGCCGGCCTTCAGCGTGCAGTTTCATCCGGAGGCCGCGCCGGGACCCCACGACGCGGCCGGTTTGTTCGAGNGGTTCCGCGACCTGATGGCCGCCGCCCGTGAGGCGCGCGCCACGGTCGCCGGAGGGGAGTCCTGATGCCCCGGCGCGAGGATCTGCGCAGCGTCCTGGTGATCGGCTCCGGGCCGATCGTCATCGGCCAGGCCTGCGAGTTCGACTACTCCGGCACCCAGGCGTGCCGGGTGCTGCGGGCGGAGGGCCTGCGGGTCATCCTGGTCAACAGCAACCNGGCCACGATCATGACGGACCCGGAGCTGGCCGACGCGACCTACGTCGAGCCGATCACCCCGGACATCGTCACCAAGATCATCGAACGGGAGCGGCCCGACGCCGTCCTCGCGACCATGGGCGGCCAGACGGCGCTGAACACCGCCGTCGCCCTGCACGACGCGGGCGTCCTGGACCGCTACGGCGTCCGGCTGATCGGCGCGAACATCGATGCGATCCGCGCCGGTGAGGACCGCCAGGCGTTCAAGGACATCGTCGCCGCCGTCGGCGGTGAGACGGCGCGCAGCGCGATCTGCCACACCGTCGAGGAGTGCCTGGCCGCGGGCGAGGAGTTCGCCTACCCCGTGGTCGTGCGGCCGAGCTTCACCCTCGGCGGCGCCGGCAGCGGCTTCGNCCACGACCCGGCCGAACTCACCCGGATGGCCGCCGACGGCCTGTCGGCGAGCCCGTCGACCGAGGTCCTGGTCGAGGAGTCCATCCTCGGCTGGAAGGAGTTCGAGCTGGAGCTCATGCGCGACCGCGCCGACAACGTGGTCGTCGTCTGCTCCATCGAGAACGTCGACCCGATGGGCGTGCACACCGGCGACTCGATCACCGTCGCCCCGGNGATGACCCTGACCGACCGCGAGTACCAGACGATGCGCGACATNTCGATCGCGGTCATGCGCGCCGTCGGGGTCGACGCGGGCGGCTGCAACATCCAGTTTGCCGTCGACCCGGCGACGGGTCGGCAGGTCGTCATCGAGATGAACCCGCGGGTGTCGCGCTCGTCGGCGCTGGCGTCGAAGGCCACCGGCTTCCCGATCGCCAAGATCTCCGCGAAGCTCGCCCTCGGCTACACCCTCGACGAGATCCCCAACGACATCACCCGCACCACGCCGGCCGCCTTCGAGCCGACGCTGGACTACGTCGTGGTGAAGGTGCCGCGGTTCGCGTTCGAGAAGTTCCCCGGCGCCGACCCGACGCTGACGACGACGATGAAGTCGGTCGGCGAGGCGATGGGCGTGGGCCGAAGCTTCGCCGAGGCGCTGCAGAAGGCGCTGCGGTCGATGGAGTCGGCGGGCTCGGTGTTCTCGTTCATCCCGCCGGCCGACGACGCGGCCACCCTGCTGGAGTCGACCCGGGTCCCGCACGACGGGCGGCTGCGGGCCGTCCAGCAGGCACTGCTCNCCGGCGCCGACCCGGCGGACGTCACCCGGGTGACCGGCATCGACCCCTGGTTCGTCGACCAGATCGTCTTCCTGAACGAGATCGCCGCCGGTGTGACCCGCACGCCGGCGGGCATCCGCCGGGCCAAGCGGGCCGGCTTCGCCGACGCCCAGCTCGCCGAGCTGCTCGGCACGTCCGAGGACGTGGTCCGGGCCTTCCGCCACCGGTCCGGNATCCGGCCGGTGTTCAAGACCGTGGACACCTGCGCGGCCGAGTTCGCCTCCGAGACCCCTTACCACTACTCGGCCTACGACAGCGAGACCGAGGTGGCGCCGAGTGGGCGCCCGCGGGTGATCGTGCTCGGCAGCGGCCCCAACCGCATCGGCCAGGGCATCGAGTTCGACTACGCCTGTTGTCACGCCGTGATGGCGTTGTCCGACGCCGGGTTCGAGACCGTCATGGTCAACTGCAACCCGGAGACGGTGTCCACCGACTACGACACCGCCGACCGGCTCTACGTCGAGCCGCTGACGGTCGAGGACGTCCTTGAGGTCGTCCACGCCGAGCAGCAGGCCGGCCCGCTGGCCGGGGTGATCGTCCAGCTCGGCGGCCAGACCCCGCTGGGCATCGCCGCGGCGCTGGNGGAGGCGGGCGTGCCGATCGTCGGGACCGCGCCCGCGGCGATCCACCTGGCCGAGGACCGCGGCCTGTTCGGCCGGGTGCTGGCCGACGCCGGCCTGCCCTCGCCGCCGCACGGGGTGGCAACCTCCTTCCCGGAGGCCCGAGCCGTCGCCGAGCGGATCGGCTACCCGGTGCTCGTCCGTCCCTCCTATGTGCTCGGCGGGCGCGGGATGGAGATCGTCTACGACGACTCCATGCTGCGCGACTACATCGAGCGGGCCACGGCGATCTCCCCCGAGCACCCCGTCCTCGTCGACCGGTTCCTCGACGACGCCGTCGAGATCGACGTCGACGCCCTGTTCGACGGCGAGACGCTCTACCTCGCCGGCGTGATGGAGCACATCGAGGAGGCCGGCGTGCACTCCGGCGACTCGGCCTGCGCCCTGCCGCCGATCACGCTCGGCCACGCCGACCTGGAGCGCATCCGCACGTCCACCGAGGCGATCGCCCGCGGCGTCGGCGTGCGAGGGCTGCTCAACGTCCAGTACGCCCTGCAGTCCGACGTCCTCTACGTGCTGGAGGCCAACCCGCGGGCCTCGCGCACCGTCCCGTTCGTCTCCAAGGCGACCGCGGTGCCGCTGGCCAAGGCCGCCGCCCGGGTGATNCTCGGCGCCACCGTCGACGAGCTGCGCGCCGAGGGCCTGCTGCCGCGCACCGGCGACGGCGCCACTCTGCCGCTGGACTCGCACATCGCGGTCAAGGAGGCGGTGCTGCCCTTCGGCCGCTTCCGCGACGCCGTCGGGCGCGGGGTGGACACCATCCTCGGCCCCGAGATGAAGTCCACCGGCGAGGTGATGGGCATCGACGACGGCTTCGGCACCGCCTACGCCAAGTCGCAGGCCGCCGCCTACAACGGGCTGCCCACCTACGGGCGGGTGTTCGTCTCGGTCGCCAACCGGGACAAGCGGGCGATGATCTTCCCGATCAAGCGGCTCGCGGACCTCGGCTTCGTCGTCTACGCCACCGAGGGGACCGCCCAGGTACTGCGGCGCAACGGGGTCAAGGCGGTCGTGCTCGGCAAGCACCGGGCGCCGACCGAGGGCCTGCTCGACTGCGTCGAGATGATCACCTCGGGCCAGATCGATCTGGTCATCAACACCCCGTGGGGCGTCGGCCCGCGGCTCGACGGCTACGAGATCCGCACGGCCTGCGTCAGCGCCGGAGTGCCGTGCATCACCACCATCCAGGGCGCCGCCGCCTGCGTGCAGGGCGTCGAGGCCCTGGTCCGCGGAGAGCTGGGCGTCCGGCCCCTGCAGGAATACCACGCGGCCCTGCGCGAGGCGTGGGGCGGCGCGGCTGCTTCGGACACCTCGGACACCTCGGACGCGCTGGGCGCCGATCCCGCCCCGTTCACGGTCGCCCCCTCCCCGGAGTCCACGGACGTCCCCTCCACTGACGTCCTGTTTACTGACGCCCCGTCCACGGACGCCCCGTCCACGGACGCCCCGTCCACGGACGTCCCGTCCACGGAGCTCACGGAAGCCGCGTCCGCGGAGTTCACGGGCGCGGATCCGGGCGTGCCGTTCGACGAGCAGCCGTTCGAGGACGTCGAGGATGACCAGAGCGAGGACGAGGACTTCGAGGACGAGGACTTCGAGGATCAGCCGACCGAGCGTCTGGACGGCCTGCTGCCCGGGCCGTTCGAGGATCAGCCGACCGAGCACATCGAGGAGCTGCCGGCCGGGCCGGTGACGGGCGGCGCCGGCCCGGACCCGTCCACCGGCCCGGACCCGTCCACCGGACCACCTGCGTCGACCCGGTCGGATGCGTCGGCCGGGCCGGGCGCGGTGGCCGGCCTCGACGCCGGCCTCGACCCCGCGCGGACCGTTCGGTGAGCGCCGGGCGCCGCTTCACCCCGCGCGCCGGTCGCGCACCGCTGGCCGTGGCGCTCGACGCTCCGGACGGCGCGACCGCGCTGCGGTGGGCCGCGGCGGTCGCGCCGCACACCGCCGTGCTCAAGATCGGGCTGGAGCTGTTCTACCGGGAGGGGCCGGCGATCGTGACGGCCCTGCGCGCGGCCGGCCTGCTCGCCGGGCCTGCCGACGGCGCCGGGCCCGCCGAGCTCGGCACGGCGCCCGGGGAGGCGGCCGGCGGGCCGCCCGAGCTGTTCCTTGATCTCAAGCTGCACGACATTCCGGCGACGGTCGCCGGTGGAATGCGGTCGGTTGCCACGTTGCAGCCTCGATTCNTCACCGTGCATGCGGCTGGGGGAGCGGCGATGATACGTGCGGCCATCGCCGCGGCCCCCACGGTCGAGGTAGCCGTTGTGACCGTCCTCACCTCGCTGGATGCGGCCGCGCTGGCCGCCGTCGGGCTCGCCGGACCGCCGCAGGACGCCGTCCGCCGCCTCGCCGTGCTCGCCGTCGAGGCGGGGGCGCGCACCCTTGTGTGCAGCCCGCGGGAGGTCCGAATGGTCCGTTCGGAGCTCGGTAGCAACGTGACTCTCATCACGCCCGGAGTGCGTCCGGAGGGGTCCGAGGCGGCCGACCAGGCGCGGATCGCGACCCCGCGGGAGGCGCTGGAGGCGGGTGCGGACCTGGTCGTGGTGGGCCGTCCCATCACCCGAGCCACCGATCTGGGCGGAGCGGCGAAGATGGTCGCAGACAGTATTTCCGCAGGTCAGGGGCCTGCGGCTCGCTGACGGCCGTGGTCAGGGCGGGGTGTGTTCGTCCTGGTGCGGTACGAAGCGGTACGGTGGGGCCGTCGTAGACCGAAAGGGTGCGGCACGAGCGGGCCACCCCTTTCGTCCCGTCAAAGCCTTCTCTTGTGCGGACAATATGTCCGCATCAGAGTGTTGTGGCCAAGGCTGGACCGAGGAGCCACTTCCTCGCTAGTTTGCGCGGCGCGATCACCGAATTGAGGAGGCGTACCCGTGCCCCTGCCGCCCCTAACGCCCGAGCAGAGGGCCGCCGCCCTCGAGAAAGCCGCGCTGGCTCGTAAGTAGCGCGCGGAACTCAAGGAGCGGTTGAAGAAGGCGGAGACCACTCTGGCCGCCGTCTTGGAACAGGCCGAGGCCGATGAGGTCGTCGGCAAGATGAAGGTTTCGGCTGTTCTGGAGTCGCTTCCCGGAGTTGGGCGCGTGCGCGCCCAGAAGATCCGAGAACGGCTCGGGATCAGTCCGACCCGCCGGCTGAGAGGGCTCGGCGCGAAGCAGCGCGCCGCGCTCCTCGAGGAGTTCGGAACGGCCTGATCCGGTGGAGTGGGAAATCCACTCCGGCAACCGGAACAGGGCCTTGGCGGGACGCGGCGTCGTCGGGTGAGTGGTCTCACTCACGTTCTTCCGGCGAAGCCGCGGTACCTTCCGAGCGGATCGGGGGCCGAATTCTTTACCGGCCCCCGATCCGAAAGTCCATGGGAAACAAGTCCCATCCTGGGCCATCCGCGGCCGGATGACCGCTGTGCGGCAGCCGTCCCGGAGGCCCTAGGGTTGGGGCCGTGGGTCTCACAGTGCTGTCCGGGCCGTCCGGCGTCGGGAAGGGAACGGTCGTCGCGGCCGTCCGCGAGCGTCATCCCGAGGTCTGGGTCTCGGTCAGTGCGACCACCCGGGCTCCCCGGCCCGGGGAGACCGACGGCGTCGAGTATCACTTCGTCGACGCCGAGGAGTTCGCCCGGATGGTCAAGGCCGGCGAGTTCGTCGAGCACGCGATGTTCGCCGGGCACGCCTACGGCACCCCGCGGGGTCCCCTGCGGGAACGGCTCGCCGCCGGCGTCCCGTGCCTGCTGGAGATCGAGCTGCTCGGGGCCCGCCAGGTGCGTTCGGCGATGCCCGACGCCCGGTTCGTCTTCCTCGCGCCACCGACGTTCGAGGAGCTGGTCCGGCGGCTGACCGGCCGGGGGACCGAGTCACCCGAGGTCATCGCCCGCCGGTTGGACCGGGCTCGCATCGAGCTGGCGGCCGAGACGGAGTTCGACCACGTGGTCGTCAACGACGATGTGNGGGCCGCGGCCGCGCGGTTGGTAGCATTGATGATCGGCTCCTAGGTGCGGGTCTCCTCGTACCGCGCCGCGAAGCCGCACCTCACGCGCCTGAACCCGGGCGCAGGCGGCTTGGCGGCCTGCGCATGCAACCCTGTGCGCGGGAGCACGGTCCGGACGGCGGCCGCCGCCCCGGACGCTCACCCCGGAAGGACATCGTGGCCGGAACCGTAGCCCACCCCGAAGGCATCACCAACCCGCCGATCGACGAGCTGCTCGAGGCCACCGACTCGAAGTACAGCCTGGTCATCTACGCGGCCAAGCGGGCTCGCCAGATCAACGCCTACTACTCGCAGCTCGGCGAGGGCCTGCTGGAGTACGTCGGGCCGCTGGTCGAGACGACCAACGCCCAGGAGAAGCCGCTGTCGATCGCGCTCCGCGAGATCAACGCCGGCCTGCTCACCCACGAGACGGTCTCCGACAGCCTCCCGCCGGTCGCCTGACCCGGCCGTGACCGACGAGCCGGCCGTGACCGACGAGCCCACCGGCGCCGCGGGCGCCCCGGCCCGGCGGCCCCGGGTCGTGCTCGGCGTGGCCGGGGGCATCGCCGCCTACAAGGCGGTCGAGGTGCTGCGCCGGTTCACCGAGTCCGGGCACGAGGTCCGGGTGGTGCCCACGCCGTCCGCGCTGCGGTTCGTCGGGGAGACGACCTGGGCGGCGCTGTCCGGCAACCCGGTCGCGACCGACGTCTGGAGCGACGCCGACGAGGTCGCCCACGTCCGCATCGGGCGGGAGGCCGATCTCGTCCTCGTCGTCCCGGCGACCGCGGACCTGATGGCCCGCGCGGCCGCCGGGCGGGCGGACGACCTGCTCACCGGAACCCTGCTGACGGCCACCTGCCCGGTGGTCTTCGCCCCGGCGATGCACACCGAGATGTGGCAGCATCCGGCCACCCGGGCGAACGTGGCCACGCTGCGGGCCCGGGGCGCGGTGGTGCTGGACCCGGCCGTCGGCCGGTTGACCGGCGCCGATTCGGGGCCGGGCCGGCTGCCCGAGCCGGCGGAGATCGCCGCGCTCGGCATGGCGGTGCTCGCCCGCGGGGCCGACGGCGTCCGCCCGGACCTCGCCGGCCGGCACGTGCTGGTCACCGCCGGGGGTACCCGGGAGTATCTCGATCCGGTCCGTTTCCTCGGCAACGCCTCCAGCGGGCGGCAGGGCTACGCGGTGGCGCGGGCGGCGCTCGCCCGCGGGGCCGCGGTGACGGTGGTCGCGGCCAACGTCGCCCTGCCCGAGGTGGCCGGGGCGCGCACAGTCGCGGTCACCTCGGCGGCCGAGTTGCGGGAGCGGGTGCACGAGGTGGCGCCGTCCGCGGATGTCGTCGTGATGGCGGCCGCGGTCGCCGATTTCCGGCCGCAGGCGACGCAGGCGTACAAGATTAAGAAAGAATCCGCGGCGCCCGACTCCATTGCTCTGGTGCGAAACCCTGACGTGTTGTCCGAGTTGGTGGCGAACCGTCGTCCGGGGCAGCTCCTGGTCGGTTTCGCCGCCGAGACGGGCGGTCCCGACGGAGGGGTTCTCGACCACGCGCGGGCGAAACTCGCCCGCAAGCCCGTCGACCTCCTCGTCGTCAACCAGGTCGGCGCCGGCCTCNGGTTCGAGGTGGCGGACAACGCCGCGGTGGTCCTGGCGGCCGACGGGCGGGAGACAACCATCGAACGGTCGAGCAAGGATCTGGTCGCGCACCGGATCCTCGACCTCGTGGTGGAGTTCCCGATCGGTCACGGGGACGGAACGTCCAGCGAGGCAGTGCGGGTACCCGTGCGGACGCCTCGGTAAGCTTCGTCGGAATCAACCGGATCTCCCAGGGGGTTAGACCAGTGGCGACGCGCCTGTTCACGTCCGAGTCCGTCACCGAGGGACATCCGGACAAGATCGCTGACCAGATCAGCGACTCGATCCTCGATGCCATGATCAAGGACGATCCGAAGAGCCGGGTCGCGGTGGAGACGCTCATCACGACGGGCCAGGTGCACGTCGCGGGTGAGGTCACCACCAAGACCTACGTCGACATCGCCGCGGTCGTCCGCGAGCNCATCCTGGAGATCGGCTACGACTCGTCCAAGAAGGGGTTCGACGGGGCCTCCTGCGGGGTCAGCGTCTCCATCGGCGCGCAGTCCGCGGACATCGCCCAGGGCGTCGACACCGCCCACGAGACCCGCGTCGAGGGGTCCAGCGAGGACGAGCTCGACCGTCAGGGCGCCGGCGACCAGGGCCTGATGTTCGGCTTCGCCTGCGACCAGACCCCCGAGCTCATGCCGCTGCCGATCGCGCTGGCGCACCGCCTCGCCCGGCGGCTGTCCGCGGTCCGCAAGGACGGCCAGGTCGGCTACCTGCGTCCGGACGGCAAGACCCAGGTCACCATCGAGTACGCCGACGGCAAGCCCGTCCGCCTCGACACGGTCGTCGTCTCCACCCAGCACGCCGCCGACATCGACCTCGACACGCTGCTCGCGCCCGACATCGCCGAGTACGTCGTCGAGCCGGAGCTGGCCCTGCTCGAGATCTCCACCGAGGGCCGCCGCCTGCTGGTCAACCCGACCGGCCGTTTCGAGATCGGCGGCCCGATGGGCGACGCCGGCCTGACCGGCCGCAAGATCATCGTCGACACCTACGGCGGCTACGCCCGCCACGGCGGCGGCGCCTTCTCCGGCAAGGACCCGTCCAAGGTCGACCGGTCGGCCGCCTACGCCATGCGCTGGGTCGCCAAGAACGTCGTCGCCGCCGGCCTCGCCAGCGCCTGCGAGGTGCAGGTCGCCTACGCCATCGGCAAGGCGCACCCGGTCGGCCTGTTCGTCGAGACCTTCGGCACCGGAACGGTCCCCGAGGAGCAGATCCAGGACGCCGTGACCCAGGTGTTCGACCTGCGCCCGGCCGCCATCATCCGCGACCTGGACCTGCTGCGCCCGGTCTACGCCCAGACCGCCGCCTACGGGCACTTCGGTCGCCCCGAGCTCGACTTCACCTGGGAGTCCACCTCGCGCGCCGAGGCGCTCCAGCGCGCCGTCAAGGGCTGACACTCCGCCCGCCCGTTCCTGGCACGACCCGGGAGGCCGGGCCGGTCCGCGCCGCGTGGACCGGCCCGGCCTCCGCTTTCCCGGCGGTCGGTCCTGTCGGAGGTGCCTGGTACTAATGCCCTCATGACCGAGCAGCCCGCCACGACCCCCGGCGTTTCCCCGCCGGCCGCGGAGCTGCCGGTGGCCCGGGTCGCGGTCGACACCCCGCTGACCCACCTCGACCGTCCCTTCGACTACCTCGTTCCGGCCGATCTCGCCGCGGCGGCCGTGCCCGGCTCCCGGGTCCGCGTCCGCTTCGCCGGCCGGCAGGTGGACGGTTTCGTCCTGGAACGGCGGGCCGCCTCGGAGCATCCGGGCCGGCTGGCCCCGCTGGAGCGGTCGGTCTCGCCGGAGCCCGTCCTGTCCGAGTCGATCGCCCGGCTCGCCCGCGCCGTGGCGGACCGCTACGCCGGCACGCTGGCCGACGTCCTTCGCCTCGCCGTGCCACCCCGCCACGGCCGCACCGAGAGTGCGGCTGTGCCCTCGGCGCCGGCGGGTGACGTTGCCCCCGGCGAGCGGCCGGAGGAATGGGCACGCTATCCCGCCGGGCCCTCGATGCTCGCCGCGCTGGCCGCGGGCCGATCGCCGCGCGCCGTGTGGTGGGCGCCGCCCGGCCCCGCCTGGCCGTCGATGATCGCCGCCGCGGTCGGCGCCACGGTGCGATCGGGCCGTGGGGCGGTCGTCGTCGTGCCCGACCATCGCGACGTCGACCGGGTCGAGGCCGCGCTGGTCGAGGTCGTGGGGCGGGAGACCACCGTCGTCCTGCGGGCCGACCTCGGCCCGTCCCGCCGCTACCGCGCCTTCCTCGCGGCCAGTCGCGGCCAGGCGCGGGTCGTCGTGGGCACCCGTTCCGCGGTCTTCGCCCCCGTCGCCGACCTCGGTCTGCTGGTCGTCTGGGACGACGGGGACGATCTGCACGCCGAGCCGCTGGCCCCCTACCCGCACACCCGCGACGTCGCCGTGCTGCGCGCGCGCCAGGACGGCTGCGCCCTGCTGATCGGCGGCTTCTGTCCGACGACGGAGGCCGAGGCGCTCGTGCGCGGCGGCTGGGCCCATCCGCTGGTGCTGCCCCTGCCCGAGGTCCGGGCGCTCGCCCCCCGGGTCGAGGCGACCGGCTCGGACCACGAGTACGCCCGCGATCCGGCCGCCCGCGCCGCTCGGCTGCCGTCGCTCGCGGTCCGCACGGCCCGCCAGGCCCTGGCGGCCGGCGCCCCGGTGCTGGTCCAGGTGCCCCGGCGCGGCTACCACCCCTCGCTGGCGTGTGCGGACTGCCGGCGTCCCGCCCGTTGCCGGCACTGCCAGGGTCCGCTGGGCCGCTCCTCCGGCGCCGGCCTGCTGACCTGCCGGTGGTGCGGACGACCGGTGCCCGCCGCCCCGGACGGCCCGGTCGGGGCGTCGGTCTGGCGATGCCCGTCGTGTTCGAGCGTGCGGCTGCGGGCCTCGGTGACGGGGGATCGGCGCACCGCCGAGGAGCTGGGCCGGGCCTTCCCCGACGTGCCCGTGCGGACCTCGGGGCGCGACGGCGTGCTCGCCGCCGTTCCCGCCGAGCCGGCGCTCGTCATCTCCACCCCCGGCGCCGAGCCGGTCGCGGCCGGCGGCTACGGCGCCGTGCTCCTGCTCGACGGCTGGGCCCTGCTCGGCCGTCCCGACCTGCGGGCCGCCGAGACGGCCCTGCGGCGCTGGGCGGCGGCGGCGGCGCTGGCCCGCCCGGCGCCACAGGGCGGGCGGGTCATCGTGTCGGCCGACGCCGGGCTGCCGGTCGTGCAGGCCCTGATCCGCTGGGATCCCGCGACCTTCGCCGCCCGGGAGGCCGACGAGCGCGCCGAACTCGGCTTCCCGCCGGCGACCCGGATGGCCACCGTGGAGGGCGGTGCCGCGGCCGTCGCCGAGCTGCTCGCGGTGACCCGCCTGCCCGAAGGGGCCGATCTGCTGGGCCCCGTGCCGGTGCCGCCCCCCGCCCGGGCGGCACCGACCCCGGCCGGCGGCCGGGGCGGCGCTGGCCCGGACGAGGCAGGCGAGATCGAGCGGTTGCTCATCCGGGTGCCCCGCGAGCGCGGCGCGGCGCTCGCCGCCGCCCTGCACGAGGCCCGCGGCGTCCTCGGGGCCCGCCGCAGCACGGCTGGCCTNCGCGTCCAGCTCGACCCGCTCGTGATCGGCTGACCGCGGCCCGATCGCGGCTGGGGCCGACCGTCCGTCACAGTGGTGGTCGTCCGCGGTACGGTCGGGCGGCGGCAGGCCCGAGGATGCCGCCCGTTCCCGTCCTGGGTGCCGGCGGACCTCCCCGGCCTGGCCGGACAGCTCCCCTGCCCCTGTAGACGGCTGCGGCGTCCGCACGGCGTCGCGGCGGATCGGTGCTCGCGTATGCGTCTTGTTTTCGCCGGCACACCGGCGGTCGCCCTGCCCAGCCTGCGGGCGTTGATCGACAGCCCACGCCACGAGGTGGTCGCGGTCGTCACCCGTCCCGACCGGCCCGCCGGTCGAGGTCGGAAGATCAAGCCACCGCCCGTACACCTGCTCGCCGACGAGGCCGGCATCCCGGTGCTCAGTCCGGAGCGGCCGCGTGACCCGGACTTCCTCGCGGCGCTCACCGATCTGGCGCCGGACTGCTGCCCGGTCGTCGCCTACGGCGCCCTGCTGCCCCGGGAGGCGCTCGCGATCCCCCGTCACGGCTGGGTGAACCTGCACTTCTCGCTGCTGCCGGCCTACCGCGGCGCGGCCCCGGTGCAGCGAACGGTGCTCGCCGGTGACGATCTCACCGGCGCCAGCGTGTTCCAGATCGAACCGGCGATGGACTCCGGGCCGGTGTTCGGCGTCGTCACCGAGCGGGTCCGCCCCACCGACACCTCCGGTGACCTGCTCGACCGGCTCGCGGACTCCGGGGCGCACCTGCTCGCCGCGGTCATGGACGGCATCGATGACGGGACCCTGCAGGCGGTGCCCCAGCCCGCCGAGGGGGTGTCGTTCGCGCCGAAGCTGACCGCCCAGGACGCGTTGATCGACTGGACCCTGCCGGCGGTCGCCGTGGACCGGCTGACCCGGGCCGCGGCGCCCGCCCCCGGAGCCTGGACGGTGTTCCGGGACCGGCGGATCAAGATCGGCCCGGTGCGTCTCGGGGCGCAGAACGTGCCGGACGAGCTGGCGCCGGGCCGGCTGGTGGCGCTTGCCGACGGCGCCGTCGCCGTGGGCACCGGGACGGCGCCGGTGCTGCTCGACGAGGTGCGGCCGGAGGGCCGCGGACCGATGAAGGCCGCCGACTGGGCCCGAGGGGCCCGGCTGACCGACGACGACCTCCTGCACGCCCCGGCGGAGCGGGTCTCGGCGGCGGGGAGTCCGGCCGGTGCCGGGGGAGCCCCGTGAGCCCGGCCGGATCACCGGGCACCCGGGGGGCCCGCCCGCCCGCCGCCGTCGACCGCCCTCGTCTGCTGGCCTGGGAGGTGCTGCGCGCGGTCGACGAGCGTGGTTCGTACGCGAACCTGCTCCTGCCGTCGCTGCTCGCCGGCAGCGGCCTGCCGGCCCGCGATCGCGGCTTCGTCACCGAGCTCGCCTACGGTGCGCTGCGCGCCCAGGGCACCCTCGACGGTCTGCTCGACACGGCGACGAGTCGGCCCGTGCACGACATCGACCCGCCGCTGCGCGACGCGCTACGGCTCGGCGCCTATCAACTGCTGCGCACCCGGGTGCCCGCCCGCGCCGCGGTGGCCAGCACCGTGGACCTGGTCCGGGCGACCAGCGGCGAGCGTCCGGTCCGGTTCGCGAACGCGGTGCTGCGTCGGGTGGCCACCCGGATCGCGGAGACGGGCGGGGACCTCGCCACCCTGCTCGGCGCTCCCCGCTTCGAGACCGACCCGATCGGCCACCTGGCGGTGGTGACGACTCACCCGCGCTGGATCGTCGAGGTGGTGGCGGAGGCGCTCGGGGACGACCTCGACGAGACCCGCGCCGCGCTCGTCGCCGACGACACCCGGCCCGCGGTGCACCTGGTCGCCCGGCCGGGCCGCAGCGACCAGAACCGCCTGCTCGCCGAGGCCGCCGAGGAGGGGCTCGACGCGGCCGCCGGGCCCTACTCGCCGTACGCGGTGCGCCTCGACGGCGGCGATCCCGCGCGGCTGCCTGCGGTGGCGTCCGGGGCCGCCGCGGTGCAGGACGAGGGCAGCCAGCTGGTCGCGCTCGCCCTGGCCCGCACGCCCACGGTCGGCCGGGACCGTGGGCTGACCGTCGACCTGTGCGCCGGTCCGGGCGGTAAGGCTGCGCTGCTCGCCGGGCTGCTCACCGACCGCTCGGGCGGCGGGCCCGGCTTCTCGTCGCAGCCCGCGGCGCCCGCAGGCCTCGCGGCGCCGGGTTCCGGCGCGACGCTGCTCGCGCTGGAACCGCGGGCGACCCGGGCCGGGTTGGTGGCCCGGTCGCTGGCGGGGGAGCCGCGGGCCTGGGTGGTGCGCGCGGACGGGCGGGCGGCCCCGCTGCCGGCGGGCAGCGCCGACCGGGTGCTCGTCGACGTCCCCTGCACCGGGCTCGGGGCGCTGCGGCGCCGTCCGGAGGCCCGCTGGCGGCGCATCCCCGGCGACCTGGCCGCCCTCGTGCCGTTGCAGAGCGCCCTGCTCGTCGCCGCGCTGGACCTGGTCCGGCCCGGCGGGGTGGTCGCCTACGCGACCTGCTCCCCGCATCCGGCGGAGACCGTGGAGGTGGTCCGCCAGGTGACCGGGCAACGGGTGGATGTCTCCGTGCTCGACGCCCGGCTCGGGCTGCCGGAGGTCGACGGGCTCGGATCCGGCCCGTTCGTCCAGCTCTGGCCGCACCGGCACGGCACGGACGCGATGTTCGTGGCGCTGCTGCGCCGCAACCCGGACTGAGCCCGCCCGGTGGGCAGGCGCCTGCCCACCGACCGCCGGCTGCCCGACCTGGGCCCGGCGCGCGGCCGAGGGTCCGAACGCGAGGGTTGTCGAACGCGAGAGTTGTCGAACGCGAGGGTTGCCGAACGCGGAGGTTGTCGAACGCGGAAGATGTCCGCCGCGAAGGTGTCGAACGGGTCGGGGCGTGCGGCGATTCGGTCGATAGTCTCGCGGGGTGGCAACCGCACAGATCTATCCCAGCATGCTCGCCGCGGACTTCGGTCGACTGGCCGACGCCGCCCTCGCGGTCGAGGGCCGGGCCGACTGGCTGCACGTCGACGTCATGGACTACCACTTCGTCCCGAACCTGGCGTTCTCCCCGGACGCGGTGACGGCGTTGCGGTCGACGACGCAGACCCCGCTCGACTGCCATCTCATGATCGAGGACCCGGACCGCTGGGCCGCCGACTACGCCGAGCGCGGCGCGGCGAACGTGACCATCCACGCCGAGGCCGTGTCCGACCTGCGGCGGACCACCGCGGCGATCCGGGCCGCCGGNGCCCGCACCGGCCTCGCCGTGAAGCCGAACACCCCGGTCGAGCGCTACCTCGACGACCTGCACCGCTTCGATCTGCTGCTGCTGATGACCATCGAGCCCGGCTTCGGAGGTCAGAAGTTCATGACCGAGGTGCTGCCGAAGATCGAGGCGGCGCGCCGCCTGATCGACGACCGCGGCCTGGACCTGTGGCTGCAGATCGACGGCGGGGTCAACGAGAACACCGTCGAGCAGGCCGCGGCGGCCGGGGTCGACGTCTTCGTCGCCGGCACGGCGGTCTTCGGCGCCGACGATCCCGGCGAGGCCGTCGAGAAGCTGCGCGCCCAGGCGCTGCGGGTCGCCCCCCGGCTGACCCCGCCGGCCTCCCCGGCGGCCTCCCGGTCGGTCGGCGACCCGGCGGTCGGCGACCCGGCGGTCGGCGACCCGGCGTGACGTCGGCCGGCTCGCCGTCTCCCGGTGGTCCGCCGCCGGGCCCCGACAGGGACCGGTACTGGCTGGCCCGCGCGGTCGAGCTCGGGCGCCGCTGCCCGCCGTCGTCCACGGCGTACTCGGTCGGCGCGCTGATCGTGGCGGCCGACGGAACCCCGCTGGCCGAGGGCTACTCCCGAGCGGAGGAACCGCACGACCACGCCGAGGAGGTCGCGCTGCGCCGCCTCGCCGCCCGCCTCGACGCGTCGGCCGCCGGCGGTGATCCCGGTGGCGGTGTCGATTCCGGTGGCGGCGGCGATCCCGGTGTCGGTGTCGATCCGGCGGGGGCGACGGTGTACAGCTCGCTGGAGCCGTGCAGCGCGCGGGCGTCGCGGCCGTGGACCTGCACGGAGCTCATCCTCGCCGCCGGCATCGGCCGGGTGGTTTTCGCCTGGCGCGAGCCGTCGCTGTTCGTCGACTGCGACGGCGCCGAACGGCTGGCCGCGGCCGGCGTCGAGGTGGTCGAGATCCCGGCGCTCGCCGCGGACGTCCGCGCGGTCAACAGCCACCTCCCGCTCGGCTGAGCACCGCGCAGGCGCGCCCGACCTGGTGTTTGCCCGGGCGGGCATGACCTCGGTCACGTCGCCGGGTGCGGCGTGTGGCCGCTTCGTATGTCAGACTTGGGGCAGTACAACCAGCAGCACGCGCGCTCCGGGGTCGGTGAAACTCCGAGCCGGCGGTGATAGTCCGCGACCCGTCCGCAGGTACTGGGACGGCTGATCCGGTGGAACTCCGGGACCGACGGTCAAAGTCCGGATGGGAGGACGCGCGCGGGCCGAGTGTCCGTGGGTGGCCGTTGCCGTCCGCGGGCGCGCNTCGGCGTGCGCACGCCGGCAGGTCCCGCGTGGGAACCCCCCGAATCCGGGGAGCGGTGCCCGGGACCGAAGGGCGCGAGTCGGATGTTCACCGGCATCGTTGAAGAGCTCGGCGTGGTGGCTGCGGTGGATGCGCGGCCGGAGTCGGCGGCGCTCACCATTGCCTGTCAGACCGTACTGGCGGACGCGACCCACGGCGCCTCCATCGCCGTCAACGGCGTGTGTCTCACGGTGACCTCCTTCCAGCGGGCCGGCGGCGATCCGGCCGGCGCTGGTCTGACTGCCGCCGACCCTGGTGGCGCCGACCCTGGTGGCGGCGCGCCGGCCGCGGGGGCCGGTCGCGCGGGTCCCGCCGGCACAATCTCGGCGTCCGCGACGTTCACGGCTGACGTGATGCGCGAAACCCTCGTGCGGTCCTCCCTCGGCCAGCTCGCCGTGGGCGATCCGGTGAACCTCGAACGGCCCGTGCGGCTGGCCGACCGTCTCGGCGGTCATCTGGTCCAGGGGCACGTCGACGGCGTCGGCGTCGTCGTCGACCGGCAGGCCGACGAGCACTGGGAGATCGTCCGCATCGCCCTGCCCGCCGGCCTCGACCGCTACCTCGTGGAGAAGGGCTCGGTGACGGTCGACGGCGTCAGCCTGACCGTCGTCGAGGTCACCCCGGCCGGGGGCGACTCTCCGGCGACGTTCACCGTCAGCCTGATCCCCACCACCCTCGACCTGACCACGCTCGGCCGCCGTGCACCGGGTGCCCGGGTCAACATCGAGGTCGACGTGCTGGCGAAGTACGTCGAGAAGCTGCATGCCGGCACCATCGACCCGAACGGACTGCCCCGATGACCACATCCGCGGCCGGCGCCTCCTCGACGGCCATCCCCGCCCCGCCCGCCCCCGCCTCGCCTCGCTCTGCCTCGTCCCTCCCCGCCTCGCCCGCCTCAGCTCCGCCCGCCTCCGCCCTGCCCGCGGACGCTCTGCCCGCGGCCGTCGGCGGGACGTCCGGTGCCGGCCCGGCGACCGTCGACGGCGACGTCGACGTGACGTTCGCCTCCATCGAGGACGCCATCGCCGAGATCGCCGCCGGCCGGCCGCTCGTCGTCGTCGACGACGCCGACCGGGAGAACGAGGGCGACCTGATCTTCGCCGCCGAGGCGGCCACCCCCGAGCTCGTCGCGTTCATGACGCGCTACACCTCCGGGGTGATCTGCGTGCCGATGGACGCCGTCGACACCGACCGGCTCGAGCTCGACCAGATGGTCCCGCACAACACCGAGCGGATGGGCACGGCGTTCACCATCACCGTCGACGCCCGCGAGGGCGTCTCCACCGGCATCTCCGCCGCCGACCGGGCCCGCACGATCCGGTTGCTCGCCGACCCCGACACCGTCCCGGGCGACCTGAGCCGGCCGGGGCACATCTTCCCGCTGCGGGCCAAGGACGGCGGCGTGCTGCGCCGGCCGGGCCACACCGAGGCGGCCGTCGACCTGGCCCGGCTCGCCGGACTGCGCCCGGCGGGCACCATCTGCGAGATCGTCAACGACGACGGGACGATGGCGCGCCTTCCCGAGCTCGCCGCGTTCGCCCGCGACCACGGCCTGCTGCTGATTTCCATCGCCGACCTCATCGCCTACCGTCGGCGGACGGAGAAGCAGGTGGTGCGGGTCGCCGAGGCGACGATCCCGACCAGCTACGGCACCTTCCGCGCCGTCGGCTTCCGCAACGTCCTCGACGGGGTGGAGCACATCGNGCTGATCCGCGGCGAGCTGGGCGACGGCGAGGACGTCCTCGTCCGGGTGCACAGCGAGTGCCTCACCGGCGACGTGTTCGGCTCGCGGCGCTGCGACTGCGGCACCCAGCTCGACGCCGCCCTGCGGATGATCGCGGCCGAGGGTCGCGGGGTGGTCCTCTACGTGCGCGGCCACGAGGGCCGCGGCATCGGCCTGATGCACAAGCTGCGGGCCTACCAGCTCCAGGACGCCGGCCACGACACCGTGGACGCCAACCTCGCGCTCGGCCTGCCCGCCGACGCCCGCGACTACGGCACCGGCGCGCAGATCCTCGTCGACCTCGGGGTGCGCGGCCTGCGGCTGCTGTCGAACAACCCGACCAAGCGGGCCGGCCTGGAGGGCTACGGGCTGCGCATCGTCGAGCTCATCGGCATGCCGGTCACCCAGACCCCGGAGAACCTGCGGTACCTGACGACCAAGCGGGACCGGATGGGCCACGTCCTGCCCGGGCTGGCCCGCGCCGTCGGGGAGGACACCCCGGCCGGCGGCCGCTGGGCGCCGAGCCCCGCGCGGGTGCCCGCGACCTCCGGCTGCGCCGCCGTCCCGGGCGGCGCCGGCAGCTCCTCGGCGGGCGTCGACCTCACCGACGGAGAGGGTCTGTGAGCGGCTTCGGCGCGCCGCAGGAGGTGCTCCCGCCGGTGGCCGGGCTGCGGCTGGCGATCGTCGCCACCCGCTGGCATGCCGAGATCACCGACGCGCTGCTGGCCGGGGCGCTGCGCGCGGTCAAGGACACCGGGCTCGCGACGGCGCCGACCGTCGTGCGGGTCTCCGGCGCGGTCGAGCTGCCCGTCGTCGCCGCGGCGCTGGCCCAGCGGCACGACGCGGTCGTCGCCCTCGGCGTGGTCATCCGCGGCGGCACGCCGCACTTCGACTACGTCTGCCAGTTCGTCACCGCGGGGCTGGCCCGGGTCACCCTCGACGCCCGGGTCCCCGTCGGCTTCGGCGTGCTCACCTGCGACACCGTCGACCAGGCCCGCGACCGGGCCGGGCTGCCCGACTCCGCCGAGGACAAGGGCCGGGAGGCGACGCTGGNCGCCCTCGACACCGCCGCGGTGCTGCGCGACCTGGCCCTGGCGAGCTGACCCGTCGGCCGACCCGCATCGGCTGACACCTCATCGGCCGACCCGCATCGGCCGAGCTCTCGATCCGCGCCCCAGGCGTCACACGGCCACCGTCCCCCCGGGGGGCGGTGGCCGTCCGCATCCTCATGTCGCACGGACGGTACGAGCCTGATCCGTCCCGGTGACATGGCCTCGGTATGGTGTTGCCATCGCATGGCGATTCGGAGTGGATCGAGTGTGCCGGTGGTGTGTTCGCTGCTCGTGGGTCTGTTTCCGGCGATCTGGATCATCTCGGAGCTCTTGTCGGGGCAGTGGGTGACGCGAGACCGTGATGTCACGCCGTAGCAGTGGCCTCGCGCTCCGGTGTCGTCCAGCGGAGTCGGACCGGAGATGGGGGCGGGGTGGCAGGGATGGCGAGTCATGGTGGGAGCCGGGACGGTGACGACACCGTGGCGCCGGCCGATCCGTCCGGGGCCGACCGGGACGGCCTCGACGCCACGGCCCGATCCGCCGATGCGGACGCCTCCGGCGGGGGCGGCGACGCGCGTCCGATCTCCCTGCTCGGACTGCGCCTGACCGAGCCGCAGTCGCCGCGCAACGCCCTGGTCACACGGCGCCCCACGCGGACGCGCCCCGGCGTGCCGCGGGTCGACTCCGGCAGTGGATTTTCCGGGGGACCGACCGGGGGGCCCTCCGGTGGGGTTCCCGGTGATCGCGTGCCCGGTCCCCTGCCCTCCCCTTCCGCCTCGACGCCCGCCCGGCCCGGGCAGACCCGACCTCCGCAGACCCGACCCCCGCAGACCCGGCCGCCCGCCGAACGGTCGGCGCCGCCCGCCCGCCCGCCCGAGGACCGCCCCTCCGACGATCGGACCTCGCCTCCTCCGCTGCCCCCGTGGTCGCCGTATCCCGCGCCGTCCGACGGCGGGGAGGCCGCCGCGTCCACCACGGACAGCCCGGCGCTCCCGCCGCCTCCGGTTACCGGCGCCGGCGATCAGATCCCGTCGGCCGGCGGTTGGGCGCCCGCAGTCGGCGGCGGGTGGCCGACCGCGACCGACGGGCCGCCCGCGTCGCCCCCGGGCCGGCCTGGCCGGGGTCACCTCGGCACCCCGGCCCCGGCCGGATGGACGCCCGACCTCGCGGTCCCGGCCCACCCCTTGCCGCCCCCGCCGCCCGTACCGCCCCCGCCGGGCCCGCCGGCCGCGAGTCCGGTCCCCGGTGGCCTGGTCCCCCCGTCGGCCGCGGACGCTGCGCAGCCCGTCGAGGCGGCTGGCGAGCGCATCCCGTTCCTCCCGGTACCTCCGCCACCCAGCGCCACGGCGGTGCCGCCGAATGTCTCCCCGCGGATTCCCGCTGCTCTGACTCCCCCCGCTGCACCGCCGTCTCCCACGGTGTCCCCGTCTCCCACCATGTCCCCGTCTCCCACCGTGTCCCCGTCTCCCGCGGTTGCCTCGTCCCCGACGGTTCCGCCACCCCCCACGGTTCCGCCGCCCGGTGAGAGCTGGGGNAGCATGACGGTCCTCGTGCCCGCGNCCGGCCCCCTCCTCCCGCCCGGTGCCGCACCCGCCGCCTCGGGACCGGACCGCGCCGAAGACGCCGACGCCGGCGCGGGCACCGAACAGCCCGGTCAGCGGTGGGTCGGTGCGCCCCACTCCACGCCGATCGACCCGGCCTCGGCCGGGCCCATGCCCATGCCCATGCCCCACGAGCGGTCCAGGCCTGCGCTGCCCTTGCCGTATCCGGACGTCACACCGGCATCGCCGGCCGGCCTGCCGGCATCCGCCGCTGCGTACCGGCCGGCCGATCCGCTGTTCGGCCCCTCCGGGGCCGAGTACGGCCCGGCCGCCGTCCCGGGGACCCCCTTTCACCCGGCTGCGGCCCCGGCCGGACCGGAACTACCGCCGCTGCCCTCGTCCGCCAACCCCGCCGCGCCGTGGCAGGTGCCGGGGGGGAGCCCCGCGGCGTCGGGCGTGGCGTACCCGCCCCGGCCCGCAGCCGAGGAGACCGCGCCCGCGCACCGGGAGGAGGCGAGCCGTTTCGACGTCACCCGCCCGGGCGCGGCCCTGATGCCGGCCCAGCCGCCCCAGATCCCGGACCCGCCCGGGACCGGCCTGTTCCCCCGCCCCGGTGACGGCGCCCTGACCGGCGACGGCGCCGCGACTCGCGACGTCCCTCGACGTGATGACGTAGCCGGGTTCGGCGACGGCGTCATGACCGACCGAGCGGCCACGGACCGCGGGCAGGAGGGGGCTGGTCGGCTGGACGAGGCCGGTGGACAGAACGAGGCCGGTGGACAGAACGAGGCTGGTGGACAGAACGAGGCTCGTGGGCGGGGCCGGGCGGTCGATGCGGCCGCCGGCGACTCGTGGCGGGCGGGCGAGCAGTCTGCCGTAGGCCGGTGGGCGGAGCCGATCTCCGCTGCGCCCGCGCTTCCCCCGCCGCCGCCGAACATGCCGGTCCGGCGGGTTCCCGTGGCGCCGGTTCGATCGGCGGGGGCGGTCCTCGCGCCTCGGGCGGACGGAGCCGTCCCGCAGGCCGCGGCCGCTGCGGCGGCGAGCGCGGCGCCGGTGGGCTCCGACGGGCCGGTCCACCAGCGTGCGCGGGCCGGCGGCCGGCGGGTGCTGATCGGCGGCTTCGGCGGCGGGGGCGGGCGGACGACCGTGGCTGCCGGGCTGGGCCTGGCGATGGCCGCGCACCACGGCCACCGGGTCGTCGCCGTCGACGCCTCCCCGGACCAGTGCGGACTGCTCCCGCACCGCGTCGGCCTCATGCCCCCGGGGGTCGGCCTGCGGGAGCTGGCCGGCGCCCGTCCGCCGGTCTCCTCCCTCGACGACGTGCGCCGCTTCCTGGCCTCCGACGGGTCGGGTGGGCTGGAGGTGCTGGCCGGGATGCGCGACCTCGCCGGCCCCGGCCTGCTGCCCGAGGAGCTGGCCTGGGCGTTGGACCTGCTCGGCCACTGGTACCCGGTCGTCGTCGCGGACGCGCCGCCGGGCTGGAACCAGCCGGTCCCCGCCACCCTGCTCGCGCGCGCCGACCTGCTCGTGCTGACCGTCCGCGCCGGGGAGGCGGAGATCGCGGGTGCGGACGACGCCCTGACCGCGCTCACGGCGGCCGGCCGCGGCGACCTCGCCGCCACCGTCATCGTCGCTGTCGTGGAGACCTACCCGTCCCGGCTCAGTCGCGGCGCCCGGATGCGCCTGGACCATCTCGAGGACCGGGCGTACATGACGGTGCCGGTGCCGTTCGACGCGGCGCTGGCCGACAGCCGTCCGATCAACTGGTATCGCCTGCGCCGGCGAACCAGGTTCGCCTTCCAGCGCCTCGCCGGCGCGGTCGCCACCGCCCCGCTGCCCGGTTCCCAGCCGGCGGCGGCCCTCGCCCGTCCCGCGCTCGCCGCCGCCGACCCGCAGGCCCGCGTCGCCGCCTGGCCCTCGGGGGCCTGAGGCACCCGTCGCGCGGCCCGGTGGCACGAACGGTCGCCAGCCGGCCCGCCGGCGGCGGGGGGGGGGTGCGGCTGCATGCCCGTCCGGCACCGGCGGTGGTGGGGCCGTCCGACGCTGCGGCGTTTAGGCTGCGGGGAATGGCACGCCATCTGCTGACTCCGGCCGGGCAGGGAGACGACGGGGCGGCCGACGAGGCCCTCGTCCGGGTGCTCGCCGCCGGCGGCCCGACCGGTCGCGTCGATCCTGCCGCCCTGACCGCCGCCCTGCGCCGCGCCCGGGTCTTCGTCGCGATCGAGGCCATGCTCACCTCGGCCGACGCCACCACCGGCGCCGACAAGACCAGTGAGATGGCGCTGGCCACCCTGCGCACCCCGTCCGGCGCGACCGCGCTGCCGATCTTCTCCAGCGTGGCGACGCTCGCCGCCTGGCGCGGGGCCGCCCGCCCCGTGCCGGTGGCCGCGCCGGACGCCTGGGCGGAGGCGGTCCGGCTCGGCCTCGACTCGGTGGTGATCGACGTCGCGGGCCCGTACTCCACCAGCCTGGAGGTCGGCCACGGCGGCGCCGACGTTCCGGTCGGCCCGGACGCCGTCGGCGATGCCTGGCGAGCCGACCGCGCGGCCGCCGTCGACGAGCGCGCGGCAGCGGTCGATCGCTCGCGTGTCGCCGACGGTGGTGTGGATGCGCCGGTGGGCGTGGGACGGCCCGATCCGTCCGCCGACACCACCCTGACGGCGCTGCGGCGGCCAGCGAACCCCGACGGGCCGCTGGCCCGCGCGCGGGTGCGGGTGGCCCTGCGGGCGATCACGGAACGGGTCGAGGCCTGGCCGGCCGAACTGGTCGAGCCCGGCGCGGCGGCCCCGCGGCCCGTGCTCGCCGTCGCCGTCCATGGCCCGGCGGGGGACACGTCTGCGGCGGGAGAGTCGATCGCCCGCCACCTGTCCCAGCTCCTGGGTGCCGTCCCCGACCCCGGTGGTGCGGCCCCGACGGACGCGGCGAACGCGGTCGACCGGTGCGGGGGGCCTGGGCCCGAGCCTCTGGGTGCCGGTGCCGGTGCCGGTGCCGGTGCCGGGTCCGGTGCAGGAGCCGGTGCCGGTGCGGTGGCGGTGCTGGTGGTCGGGGCGTCCGAGGCACGGGCGGTGCGTCGGCTCCTGGGCCGTGGCCTGCGCGCGGAGCGGGGCTGGGCTTCGCGGCTGCGCCGCTGAGCCACGGCGGGCCCGCGGCCGACTTCGAGCCTGGGCCGCCCCGACGTCCCTCGGGCCTGCCGACGCCGATCCAGGCGGGTCCGGGCCGGGGCGGGGCCGATTGCGGTGCGTTCTGCGCGGACTGACACGGGGATCGCCTCGCCAACCGGCCCGCGGATCGGTCACCGGGCCCGTTCGGGGCGGCCGGTCGCGGCTGTGATCGTCCTGCCCCGGCGGTGTGGTGCTACTCTTGGCCTCAGACCGATTGCCGGTTGGTTCCACCCATCCGATGGGTCGTCGTTCGTGGCGGCCCTGGCGGGGCACGGAGCCTGTCCGGCAGGACCAAGCGGGGGTTCGCCCTCCACCCGATGTTGCCGACTGGCGCCGCCTCCACGGGGCGCCGGAGTGTCGATCGGCCCGAGTTCCGGGCCGTGGCCACGGCAGCCGGGTCGCCGGTCGGCCGAGCCGTTCCCGCGGTTGTCGGCCGGGAGCCTGGTGCCGCCAGGCTCGGTGCTCCGCTGCGGTGAGGTCACGCCCGCGCGTCGAGCAACGGAGGAACACATCAGCACAGAGTCCCGNATCAATGACCGGATCCGCGTTCCCGAGGTCCGCCTCGTCGGCGCGGAAGGCGAGCAGATCGGCATCGTTGCGATCGGCGAGGCCATGCGCATGGCGCAGGAGGCCGATCTCGACCTCGTGGAGGTCGCGCCGACCGCTCGCCCTCCGGTCTGCAAGCTGATGGACTTTGGAAAGTTCAAGTACGAGTCCGACCAGAAGCGTCGGGAAGCTCGGAAGAACCAGGTCCAGACCGTCATCAAGGAAATGAAGCTGCGGCCGAAGATCGATCCGCACGACTACGAGACCAAGAAGGGTCANGTCGTGCGGTTCCTGCGAGCCGGTGACAAGGTGAAGATCACCATCATGTTCCGTGGTCGGGAGCAGTCCCGGCCGGAGCTCGGCATCCGCCTGCTTCAGCGGCTGTCGGCCGACGTGGCCGAACTCGGCTATGTGGAGGCCCAGCCCAAGCAGGACGGCCGGAACATGACGATGGTCATGGCCCCGCACAAGGGTTCCAAGCCGCAGCGGCTGCCTGAACCGGCTGGCCACGTCTGACCCNACGTCGGTGGGTCCGCGCGGTGGTGTGCCCACCGTCCGGACCTCGCCGCGCCGACCGCTCGACCNCCCCCCGTAAACCGTCAGGATGTCGACATGCCCAAACAGAAGTCCCACAGCGGCGCGAGCAAGCGGTTCCGGATCACCGGCTCCGGCAAGGTGGTGCGCCAGAAGGCCAACCGCCGCCACCTGCTGGAGCACAAGTCCAGCCGCCGTACCCGCCGGCTGGCCGGCGTGGAGCCGCTGACGAAGGCGGACGCAGGCCGAATCAAGCGCCTTCTCGCCCGCTGATCGCGCCCCGCTGACGAATCCGGCCCCGGTGACACCGGCGCGCCCTGCGCGGTGATCGATCCCGGTCCGGCCGGCCGGATGCACCCGAACGAAGGAGACAGGTGCCCTCATGGCACGCGTGAAGCGGGCGGTCAACGCCCAGAAGAAGCGCCGTACGGTCCTCGAACAGGCCAGCGGCTACCGGGGCCAGCGCTCGCGGCTCTACCGCAAGGCCAAGGAGCAGATGCTCCACTCGATGACCTACTCCTACCGGGACCGTCGCGCGCGCAAGGGCGACTTCCGGCAGTTGTGGATCACTCGAATCAACGCCGCGGCGCGGGCGAACGGCCTGACGTACAACCGCTTCGTGCAGGGTCTGAAGCTGTCCGGCGTGGAGGTGGACCGCAAGATCCTCGCCGATCTGGCGGTCAACGACGCCGCCGCCTTCACCGCGCTGGTCGAGGTGGCCCGGGCGGCCCTGGCGGCGGCGCCGGAGCCGACCGCCGCCTGAGCCCGTCGCGACGCCGACCCGTGTCCGCCGCCCGCGTGCTCCCGCCGCCCGATCATGGGCCGGTCGCCGGGCTGCGGTCGGCCCGGGTCGGTGCCGCCCGGCGTCTGCGGCGCCCGGCGGAGCGTCGCGAGCAGGGCCGCTTCCTCGTCGAGGGGGCGCAGGCCGTCGGCGCGGCCGTCGCCGCGGGCGGCCTGCTCGAGGTGTTCGTGGGCGTGTCGGCGGCCGGCCGCCACGAGGATCTGCTGCGGGCCGCCGCGGTGCCCGTCCGGCTCGTGACGGACGAGGCCGCGGCGGCACTGTCCGAGACGGTCACCCCTCAGGGGCTCGTCGCCGTCGCCGCTCTGCCGGGGCACCGGCTCGCCGACCTCGCCGCCCCCCGACTCGTGGCGGTGTGCGTGGGCGCGAACGATCCGGGCAACGCCGGCACCGTGATCCGCAGTGCGGATGCGGCCGGGGCGGACGCGGTGGTGTTCACCGGCGGCGGCGTCGACCCGTTCGGCGGGAAGTGCGTGCGGTCGTCGGCCGGCAGCCACTTCCACCTCCCGGTGATCGTCGAGCCGACGTTCACCGAGGTGGTGACGGGGTTGCGCGCACGGGGGTGCCGAATCGTCGCGACCTCGGGTTCCGCGCGGCGTGATCTCGACACCGCGGTGGACGCCGGCGAGCTCGACGGGCCCACTGCCTGGTTGTTCGGCAACGAGGCGCATGGTCTTGACCCCGCCGGTCTGGCCGCCGCGGACGCGGCGTTGCGGGTACCGGTGTACGGTCAGGCCGAGTCCCTGAATCTTGCGGTTGCGTCCGCCCTGTGCCTATACGCATCGGCGCGGGCGCAGAGAACGGGTAGGTCCGGTACTGACGGCACCGGAGGAGGTGGTCGGCGGTGGTGAACACCGTCGCATCGACATCCGAACAGGCGCCGACCGCGCAGCAGCCACCGGCTCCCGCCGGTGCAACCGTTCCCCCGGCGGGCGGCTCGGCCGGCTTGCCCACCACCGCCGCCCCGGCATCAGGCGAGGCCATGACTGCTGACGACGAGCCCGCGCAGGATCACGGCGCACCGGCGGACCCCGCCGCGGCCGACGGCGGCGACGGTGCCGGCTCGGCCGCGCTGGACGGGCCGCTGCCCGCGGCCGCGTTCGACCTGCTGCCCGACGCGGTCGTCGTCACCGACGCCGCCGGCACGGTCGAGGTCTTCAACCGGGCCGCGGTCCGCCTGATCGGCGTGTCCGCGCCGGCCGCGGTCGGCCGGCACCTCACCGAGGTGCTCCCGCTGCTGGATGAGCGCGGCAACGACTGGTGGGAGTGCTCCGCGGTCAGCCGGGAGCTGCCGCGGGTCATCGGCCAGCCCGAGCGACGGCTGACCTACGCCGGTCCCGTGCATGACCGCGACTTCCACGTCACCGTCCGCTTCACCCGGGTCGCGGGCCGGCTGGCCCGGGTTTCGCTGTCGCTGCGCGACACGCTGAGCCGGGAGCGGCTGGAGCGCAACCGGGCGGATCTGGTCGCCACCGTCGCCCACGAGCTGCGCTCGCCGCTGACCAGCGTGAAGGGCTTCACGGCGACGCTGCTGGCCAAGTGGGACCGGTTCACCGACGAGCAGAAGAAGCTCATGCTGAACACGGTCAACACCGACGCCGACCGGGTCACCCGCCTGCTCGCCGAGGTGCTCGACGTCTCCCGGATCGACTCGGGCCGCATCCAGGTCCGCAAGCAGATCGTCGACCTGCCCGGCCGGGTGCGCTCCGTGGTCGACGGCAAGATCGCCGCCGGGGCGGCGGGTGCCGAGCGGTTCGACGTCCGCGAGGAGGGCGAGCTGCCCGAGATGTGGGTCGACCCGGACAAGATGGAGCAGGTGCTCCACAACCTCGTCGACAACGCGCTGCGCCACGGCGCGGGTACTGTGACGGTGCTGCTGCGCGGCAGCGACACCGGCACGGAGGTGAGCGTGGCCGACGAGGGCGAAGGCGTGTCCGAATCGAACGCCGCGCGCGTGTTCACGAAGTTCTGGCGCGGCGCGAGCCGCGGCAACGGCACCGGTCTCGGGCTCT
This sequence comes from Frankia sp. AvcI1, assembly GCF_001420875.1. Lineage (NCBI taxonomy): Bacteria > Bacillati > Actinomycetota > Actinomycetes > Frankiales > Frankiaceae > Frankia > Frankia sp. AvcI1. Next base: position 50,654 of record NZ_LJFZ01000040.1, read on the forward strand.
ACATCGCCAAGGCACTGATCGAGGCGCATGGGGGCACCATCTCGGTCGGCCGGGCCGCGGGCGGCGGCGCCGAGTTCCGATTTTTCGTGCCCGCCGGCGGTCCGGTGTTCGGCTGAGGCCGAGCGTCACGATCGGCCGGCGGGCGCCCCGGGCTGCCGGCGGCGGCACCGAGCGCGATCGCGCCGCCGCCGCGGCTGCCTCCCGGCCTCCAGCGCCCGCCTCGGCCCGTCCCGGCCGGCGGCGACCACCACGGCCGGGCGACCTCACGCCCGGCGAAACGATACGAGGATGAGCACCGTGCCCGCCCCTGGAGAGACTGTCGACCCGTCCCGGGTCCACGCCCTCGACCCCGACCAGCTCGCCGCGGCCGTCGCCGCGGCCCGGGAGTCGATCCGCGCCGCCGCCGACCTCGACGCGCTGGCCGCCGCCCGCACCGCCCACGTTCACGGCGCCGCCGCCCCGCTGGTGCTGGCCCGCCGGGAGCTCGGCGCGCTGCCGCGCGAGGAGCGCGCCGACGCCGGCCGCCGGCACAACGCCGCCCGCGCCGAGGTCCAGGCCGCCTACGACACGCGCCTGACCGAGCTGACCGCCGAACGCGACGCCCGCGTGCTGCGTGAGGAGCGCGTCGACGTCACCCTGCCCGTGGCGCGTCGCCGCCGCGGCGCCCGCCACCCGCTGTCCTCGCTGTCCGACCGGCTCGTCGACGTGTTCGTCGCGATGGGCTACGAGGTCGCCGAGGGACCGGAGATCGAACACGACTGGTTCAACTTCGAGGCCCTGAACATGGCCCCCGACCATCCGGCCCGCAGCGAGCACGACACCCTCTACGTCGAGCCCACCGCCTCCGGCCGGGTGCTGCGCACCCACACGTCGCCGGTACAGGTCCGGGCCCTGCTCGAGCGGCCGCTGCCGGTGTACGTCGTGTGCCCGGGGCGGACGTACCGCAACGACACGATCGACGCCACCCACTCGCCGGTGTTCGGCCAGCTCGAAGGGCTCGCCGTCGACGAGGGCATCACCATGGCCGACCTGCGCGGCACCCTGGAGGTCTTCGCCCAGGCGCTGTTCGGCTCCGGGTTGTCGACGCGGCTGCGGCCGTCGTTCTTCCCGTTCACCGAGCCGTCCGCCGAGCTGGACGTGCAGTGCTTCGCCTGCCGCGGCGAGGCGACCCGCCAGCCCTGCCGGGTCTGCTCGGACGAGGGCTGGATCGAGATCGGCGGCTGCGGCATGGTCGATCCGAACGTGCTGCGGGCCACCGGGGTCGACCCGACCCGCTACAGCGGCTTCGCCTTCGGGATGGGCCTGGAACGGGCCGCGATGATCAGGCATGGCGTCCGGGAGATCCGCGACTTCGTCGACGGTGACGTCCGGTTCGGCCTCCCGTTCGGAATCGAGGTCTGAGCAGATGCTGATCGTGATGTCCTGGCTGCGGGAGTACGTCGAGGGGCTGCCACCCACCCGGGCGGTCGCCGACGCGCTGATCCGCGCCGGTTTCGAGGTCGAGGGGCTGCGCGGCGTCGGCAGCGACGTCTCCGGCGTCGTCGTCGGGGAGATCGTCGACTTCGAGATCGTGGAGACGAAGAAGAAGGCCGTCCGCTGGTGCCAGGTCCGTGTGGCGGCCGGCGAGGCCTCGTCCGCCCCCGGTGTGCGGGGGATCATCTGCGGGGCGCACAACTTCGCCGTCGGCGACCGGGTGGCCGTCGCGCTGCCCGGCGCGATGCTGCCCGGCGGGTTCGCCATCACGGCCCGCAAGACCTACGGCCACGTCAGCGACGGGATGATCTGCTCGGCCCGCGAGCTGGGCATCGGTGACGAGCACGACGGCATCCTCGTGCTCCCGCCGTCGGCCCCGCTCGGCGCCGACGTCACCGAACTGCTCGACCTCGTCGACGAGATCCTCGACATCGCCGTCACCCCCGACCGGGGGTACGCGCTGTCGGTGCGGGGCATCGCCCGGGAGGCGGCGACCGCCTTCGCGCTGCCCTTCACCGACCCGGGCGCCCCCCGTTCCGGGCAGGCCGCGGCCGGGGAGGGAGCGGCCGGGGAGGCGTATCCGGTCGTCGTCGAGGACACCGCGGGCTGCGACCGTTACGTCGCCCGGGTGGTCACCGGCGTCGATCCCGCGGCCGTCACGCCGTTGACCTGGTCGCGGCGGCTGGCGTTGGCCGGGATGCGGCCGATCTCCGTGCCCGTCGACGTCACCAACGCCGTCCTGCTCGGGCTCGGCCAGCCGCTGCACGCCTTCGACCGGGCGAAGCTCACCGGCGCCATCATCGTGCGCCGGGCCGAGGCGGGGGAGACGCTGCGCACCCTCGACGGGGTCGAGCGCACCCTCGACCCCGAGGACCTGGTCATCGCGGACGACACCGGCCCGATCGCGCTGGCCGGGGTGATGGGCGGCGCGAGCACGGAGATCTCCACGCAGACGACCGACATCGTGCTGGAGGCCGCGCACTTCGACCCGATCAGCGTCGCCCGCACGGCGCGGCGCCACCGGCTGTCGTCGGAGGCCTCGCGGCGCTTCGAGCGCGGTGTCGACCCGGCGCTCGCCCCGGTCGCCGCGGCGACGGCCGTCGACCTGCTCGTCGAACTCGCCGGCGCCCGCCCCGCCGCGGGGGTGACCGACCTCGACCACCGACCGGCCGTGGCGCCGGTGCCGCTGCCCCTGCGCGAGCCCGAGCGGCTCGCCGGCCGGCCGTACTCCGCCGAGGTCGTCCGCCGCCGCCTCGCCGACGTCGGCTGCACGGTCGTCGGCCCCGCCGCTGGCAGTGCCGCCGACAGCGCCGCCGGCGAGGGGGTCCTCGTCGTGTCGCCGCCGTCGTGGCGGCCCGACCTGACCCGACCCGCGGATCTCGTCGAGGAGATCGTGCGGCTGGAGGGGTACGACACGATCCCGGTGACCCTGCCGCTGCTGCCCGCCGGCCGCGGCCTGACCGCCGCGCAGCGGATGCACCGGGCGGTGGGCCGGGCGCTGGCATACGCCGGTCTGGCCGAGGTGCTGACCCTGCCGTTCGTGGCCGCGGACGCCGCCGACGCGCTCAGCCTGCCCGCGGAGGACAAGCGGCGCCTGGCCGTCCGGGTCGCCAACCCGATCGCCGAGGACGCCGCCTACCTGCGCACGACCCTGCTGTCCGGGCTGATCGCCGCCGCGGTGCGCAACATCGGCCGCGGCCAGCAGGACCTGGCCCTGTTCGAGATCGGCCGGGTCTTCCGGGAGCTGCCCGGCGCGCCGGTGCGGGTGCCGACGCCGCCGGTGGACCGCCGCCCGTCCGCCGAGGAGGTCGCCGCGTTGGACTCGGTCCTGCCCAGGCAGGCCCGTCACGTCGCGGCGCTGCTCACCGGTCGCCGGGAGCCGGCCGGCTGGTCGACGCCGGGCCGCGAGGCGGACTGGGCGGACGCCGTCGACGCCGCGCAGGTCGTCGCCGAGGCGGTCGGACTCACGCTGACCGTCAACGCCGGTGACGCCATGCCGTGGCATCCCGGCCGCTGCGCGGAGCTGACCGTGGGCGGCCGGCTCGTCGGTTTCGCCGGGGAACTGCACCCGCGGGTGCTCGGCGACGCCGGCCTGCCGCCGCGGACCGTCGCGCTGGAGCTCAGCCTCGAGGTCCTCGTCGAGGCCGCGACGGCGGCGCCGCCGATCGTCGCGCCGGTGATCTCCACCTACCCGCCGGCGGACCGGGACGTGGCGCTCGTCGTCCCGACCCAGGTACCCGTCGCCGAGGTGACCCAGGCGCTGCGCGAGGGCGCCGGCGACCTGCTGGAGTCGCTGACCCTCTTCGACGTGTTCGAGGGTGCCCAGGTCGGCGCCGGCCAGCGCTCCCTCGCCTTCGGCCTGCGGCTGCGGGCAGCGGACCGCACGCTGACCGCCGCCGAGGCCAACGCGGTGCGCGACGCCGCCGTCGACCTCGCCGCCCAGCGCACCGGCGCCGCCCTGCGCGCCTAGGTCAGTCAGTCCCGTCAGCCGCGCCCGCGCTGGCCGGTACCCGGCGTGGAAGCCCGGGCGTCGCCGCCAGCGCGGGCCAGTGCTCGGCCACCGCCGACCGGCGCTTGTCGATCAACTCGGGACGGTCCGGGCCATCACCCCCGCCTCCACAGCCCCCGCCGCCACAGCCCTCGCCGCCGCAGCCGCCACTCGAGGTGGTGTCCAGGCTTCTTCTCGATCGGTCGACGCTGCGGGGCCGCAGCGGGACGGCGGGCGCGAGCAGCCCGAGCTCGGTGGCCAGTTTCCGGTCGGCGCGGCCGAGCGCCTCCGGTCCGAACAGTGCGACCGCGAGCGCATGCTGCCCCGGCAGACCGCCGCCGGCCAGTCCGGGCAGGCGCTGCCGGGCCTCGGTCGCCACCGCCCACCCGGCCAGGGTGGTCCGCGGCGTCGTGCGGCAGACGCCGAGAACGAGGGCGCCGACCTCGCCGAGCGCCAGCACGAAGACGGCGTTGCCGTCGGGCGAGCCGACGTCCGCCACCAGCAGGATGATCCCGCCGACGAACAGGGCCCACGCGGCGGTCCGGCACCAGCGCAGCACCCGCTTCTGCCGGACGGTGGGCAGGAGCCCCTCCTCGCACAGCCGCTGGCGGGTCGCGGCCAGCGTGGGGGTGCCGGCGAGCCACCGACCGAGCTCGGCGATGCGGCGCTCGCCGTGCGCGTCGATCTCCTGGTGGATGGCGCAGCGCAGATCCTGATCTGCGCCGACCGCGGGGCGACGGGAGATCACGGTCCCCGGGGGGCGCCCGGCCCCACGGCTCCCGATTCGCCGAGCGCGACCACCGCGACCACCGCGACCAGCGCCNCCAGATCCGGGCCGCCGTCGAGCAGGGCCAGCTCCTCCGCCTGCGACGATCACCAGCGCGACATGNCCGATCGCGATCACCATCCGCCGCTCCTCACTGCCGTGCGTCGTCCGATGGACAGTGCGTGATATGTGCGGCCCAGGATGGGAGGGCGCGGTACCTTCAGCGTCAACGTGAGGTCAACTGCCAGGTCAGGCGGTCGACGCCCGGCGCGGAGGGGGNGCGGACCGACGTCTGTGCCCGCGGCCGACGCGGCCGCGCTGCCCGCCGCGCCGCCCGCGTTCGCCGAATGCCGTTGCATGCTCATAAGCTCGTGTGTATAACCTTGCACATGGGAGTGACCGCAGCAGTGGCAGGGGCGAGCGGGTACGGCGGCGGGGAGCTTCTCCGCCTGCTGCTCGCCCACCCGGAGATCGAGATCGGCGCGCTGGCGGCGAACACGTCGGTCGGCCTGCCCGTGACGGACGTGCACCCGAACCTGCCCGACCTGGAAGGCCGCGTCTTCACCGACGCCGAGACCCTCGCCGCGGCCGAGGCGGACGTCGTCTTCCTCGCCCTGCCGCACGGGCAGTCGGCGGCGGTGGCGGCGACCCTGCCGAGCACCGTCCGCGTCGTCGACCTCGGTGCCGACCACCGCCTTGCCGACTCCGAGGCGTGGCGACGCGCCTACGGCGGCGAGCACGCCGGCACCTGGACCTACGGCATGCCCGAGCTGCCCGGGGCGCGGGCTCGGATCGCCGCGAGCCGCCGAGTCGCGGCGCCGGGCTGCTACCCGACCGCCTCCTCGCTCGCCCTCGCGCCGCTGTTGGCCGCGGGCCTCGTCGAGCCGCAGGACCTCAGCGTCGTCGCCGCCAGCGGCACCTCCGGCGCGGGCCGGTCGGCCAAGGTCAACCTGCTCGGCAGCGAGGTGATGGGCGACCTCACCGCCTACAAGGTCGGCACCCACCAGCACCGTCCGGAGATCGTGCAGGCCCTGTCCGGCGTGGCCGGGACCGCGGTGAGCCTGTCCTTCACCCCCGTGCTCGCCCCACTGCCCCGCGGCATCCTCGCGACCTGCTCCGGGCGGGCCACCCCCGGCACCGACGCGGACGCCGTGTACGAGGCGCTGCGCTCGGCCTACGCGGGCGAGCCGTTCGTCCGGGTGCTGCCGCCCGGGCGGTGGCCGCACGCCGCGGCGACCCTCGGCGGCAACGCCGTGCACATCCAGGGAACCTTCGACGCCGAGTCCGGGCGGGCGATCGTCGTGTCCGCCATCGACAACCTCGGAAAGGGCGCCGCGGGCCAGGCGCTGCAGTGCGCCAACCTCATGCTCGGCCTGCCCGAGACCGCCGGCCTGACCGCCCAGGGCATCGCCCCGTGACCGCCGCTTCCCTGCTTGTCCAGAGGGACGAAACGGACACCAAAGCCTCGGGATACGCAGTAAAGGCGACCGGCCGTCGCCGATCGACCAGCGACGTGGACCGCAGAAGCGCCGTGGACCGCAGAAGCGACATGGACAGCAGACAGGAGAGGTCACGGTGAGCGTCACCGCCCCGAAGGGCTTCCGGGCCGCCGGAGTCGCGGCCGGACTGAAGCCGTCCGGGCGTCCGGACATCGCCCTCGTCGTCAACGACGGGCCGTCCGACGCCGCCGCCGGCGTGTTCACCCGCAACCGGATCCAGGCCGCGCCCGTGCTGTGGACCCGCCAGACCCTCGCCGACGGCCGGCTGCGTGCCGTCGTCCTCAACTCCGGCGGCGCCAACGCCTGCACCGGGCCGGGCGGCTTCGCCGACACCCACGCCACGGCCGAGCACGTCGCGGCCGGGCTCGGCCTCGGCGCCGGGGACGTCGCGGTCTGCTCCACCGGGCTGATCGGCGTCCGGCTGCCGATGGACATCCTGCTCGCCGGGGTCACCAGGGCCGTCGCGGACCTCGCCGACACCGGCGGCGACGACGCGGCCGAGGCGATCCGCACCACCGACACCGTCGCGAAGACCGCGGTGCGGACCTCGACCGCCACGCCGGGGGTGACCGTCGGCGCGATGGGCAAGGGCGCGGCGATGCTGGCCCCGTCGCTGGCGACCATGCTCGTCGTCGTGACCACCGACGCCGTCGCCGACGCCGCGACCCTCGACCGGGTGGTGCGCCAGGCGTCGCGGGTCACCTTCGAGCGGGTCGACTCCGACGGCTGCCTGTCCACCAACGACACCGTGCTGCTGCTCGCCTCGGGCTCCGCCGGGGTGACGCTGCCCGAGGCCGAGCTCACCGAGCTCGTCGCCGCGGTGTGCGCGGACCTCGCCCAGCAGATGCTCGACGACGCCGAGGGTTCCACGAAGACCATCGCGATCACCGTCACCGGGGCCGCGAGCGAGGCCGACGCCCTGGAGGTCGGCCGGTCCGTGGCCCGCAACAACCTGCTCAAGTGCNCCCTCTACGGCAAGGACCCGAACTGGGGGCGCGTCCTCGCCGCGGTCGGCACCACCCAGGCAGCCTTCGAGCCCGACCAGCTCGACGTGTCCATGAACGGCGTGCAGGTGTGCCGGGCCGGCGCGCCCGGGGAGGACCGCGACCTCGTCGACCTCTCCGACCGGCGGATCGACATCCTCGTCGACCTGCACGCCGGCGGCGAGGAACTCACCATCTGGACGAACGACCTGACCGACGGCTACGTCTACGAGAACTCGGCCTACTCGACATGACCGACACCGCCCCCACTGACATCACCACCGCCACCGACATAACCACCGCCACCGGCACCGGCCGGGGACCGGCGGCGACCGCGCGCGGGCATGCGGCGCTGGCCAAGACGCAGGTCCTCATCGAGGCGCTGCCGTGGCTGTCCCGCTTCCAGGGCGCCACGATCGTCATCAAGTACGGCGGCAACGCGATGACCGAGCCCGCGCTGCGTGCCGCGTTCGCCGCCGACATCGTCTTCCTGCGCTACTCGGGGCTGCGGGTGGTCGTCGTCCACGGCGGCGGGCCGCAGATCACCGCGCACCTGGCGCGCCTCGGCGTCGAGTCGACGTTCGTCGGCGGCCTGCGGGTCACCACGCCGGAGACCATGGACGTCGTGCGGATGGTGCTGCTCGGCCAGGTCAACCGGGACGTCGTCGGCCTGGTCAACGACCACGGCCCGTTCGCCGTCGGCCTGTCGGGCGAGGACGCGAACCTGTTCACCGCGCGCCGGCGCCCCGCGATCGTCGACGGGCAGGAGGTCGACGTCGGCCTCGTCGGCGACATCGTCGAGGTCCGCGCCGAGACGGTCGACGCCCTGCTCGACTCCGGCAAGGTGCCCGTCGTCGCCTCCGTCGCCCGCGGGATCGACGGCGGCGTCTACAACGTCAACGCCGACACGGCCGCCNCCGAGCTCGCCGTCGCCCTCGGCGCCACCAAGCTCGTCGTCCTGACCGACGTCGAGGGGCTGTACGCGGACTGGCCGACCAGCGACGAGGTGCTCAGCGAGCTGAGCATCACAGAGCTCGAACAGCTCCTGCCGACGCTGGCGGCCGGCATGATTCCGAAGATGGAGGCGTGCCGGCGGGCGGTGCGCGGCGGCGTTCCGCAGGCGCACGTGCTCGACGGTCGGGTGCCGCACGCCGTCCTGCTGGAGATCTTCACCGACGACGGCATCGGCACCCTGATCACCCCGGACCGTGACACCGCCAACCGCGTTGCACCCGCCGCACCCGCCGCCTACTCCGGAGGAAGGCCATGACCGCCGATCTGCTCGCCCGGCGCGACGCCGTCGTGATGGCGACCTACGGCCGTCCGACGATCTCCCTGGTCCGCGGGCAGGGCACCCGGGTGTGGGACGACGCCGGGCGTGAGTACCTCGACCTGCTTGGCGGGATCGCCGTCAGCGTGCTGGGTCACGGCCACCCGGCGATCCGGGCCGCCGTCGTCGACCAGTTCGACACCCTCGGCCACGTGTCGAACCTGTACGCCAACGAGCCGCAGGTGCGCCTGGCCGAGCGGCTCGTCGAGCTGCTCGCCGCGGGCGCCCCGGCCCCGGGCCTGCCCGCCGGCGGCGCGAAGATCTTCTTCGCGAACTCCGGCGCCGAGGCCAACGAGGCCGCCATCAAGATCGCCCGACGCACCGGCCGGCCGGAGATCATCGCCGCCGAGGGCGCGTTCCACGGCCGTACCCTCGGGGCGCTGTCCATCACCGGGCAGCCGGCCAAGCGCGCGCCGTTCGAGCCGCTGCTGCCGGGCGTGCGGTTCGTGCCCTACGGCGACGCCGCCGCGCTGCGGGCCGCGGTCGGCGAGCGGACCGCGGCGGTGTTCCTGGAGCCGACCCTCGGGGAGGCCGGCGTGGTCCCGCCGCCGCCGGGCTACCTGGCGCAGGCGCGGGCGGCCTGCGACGACGCCGGGGCGCTGCTGGTGTTCGACGAGGTGCAGAGCGGCATCGGCCGGACCGGCTCCTGGTTCGCCCACCAGGCCGCCGGCGTCCAACCGGACATCGTCACCCTGGCCAAGGGCCTCGGCGGCGGCCTGCCGATCGGCGCCTGCATCGGCATCGGCGCCGCGGCGGACCTGCTGCGTCCTGGTGATCACGGCAGCACGTTCGGCGGCGGCCCGATCGTCTGCGCGGCGGCCCTGGCCGTGCTCGACACGATCGCCGCCGAGGGGCTGCTCGACCACGCGACGCGGCTGGGCGACCGCCTCGCCGCCCAGATCGTCGCGGCGGGGATCCCGGGTGTCATCGGGGTGCGCGGCGTCGGCCTGTGGCGGGCGATCGAGCTCGACGGCCCGTTCGCCCCGGCGGTGGAGACGGCGGCCCGCGCGGCCGGCTACCTGGTCAACGCGGTCGCCCCGGACGCCGTCCGGCTCGCCCCGCCGCTGATCCTCACCGACGCCGAGGCGGACGCCTTCGCCGCGGCGCTACCCGCGATCGTCGGCGCCGCCCGTGACGGCGCGAGCCTGTCGGAACGAGCCTCTAAGGTCACCGCATGACGGCCCGACACTTCCTCCTCGACACCGACCTGACCTCCGCGGAGCAGGCCGGAATTCTCGACGTCGCCGACCAGCTCAAGGCCCGCCGCCGCGATCCCGGGCCGGCGGACCGTCCCCTCGCCGGGCGGTCGGTGGCCCTGCTGTTCGAGAAGCCCTCCACCCGCACCCGCCTGTCGTTCGACGTCGGCGTCGCCGAGCTCGGCGGCCATCCGATCGTCATCGACGCGACGACCAGTCACCTCGGCCGCGGCGAGACGATCGAGGACACCGCCGCGGTGCTCAGTCGGTACGTCGACGCGATCGTCGTGCGCACCTTCGCCCAGCAGCGCCTCGAGCGGCTCGCGGCCGCGGCGAGCGTGCCGGTCGTCAACGCGCTGTCCGACCATGCCCATCCCTGCCAGGCGCTGGCCGACCTGCAGACGATCCGGGAGCGCCGCGGCCGGCTCGCCGGGCTCACCCTGACCTACCTCGGCGACGGCAACAACGTGGCGCATTCGCTGCTGCTCGCCGGGGCGCTCGCGGGGATGCGGGTGCACGTGGCCTCCCCGCCCGGCTACGAGCCGTTCGAGCAGGTCGTCCGGCACGCCAACGAGATCGGCGCGACCACCGGCGGCGAGGCGCTCGTCATGCACGACGCGCTGGAGGCGGCCGCCGGCGCCGACGTGCTCTACACCGACGTCTGGGCGTCGATGGGCCAGGAGGACGAGTCGGACAGCCGCTCGCTGGTGTTCCAGCCCTACCGCCTCGACGAGAAGGCCGTCGAGGCCGCCCGGCCGGACGTGCTGGTCATGCACTGCCTGCCGGCGCACCGGGACCTGGAGATCGCCGCGTCGGTGCTCGACGGGCCGCACTCGGTCGTGTTCGACCAGGCCGAGAACCGGCTGCACGCGCAGAAGGCCCTGCTCTCGCTGCTGCTCGCGCCGCCGTCGACGGGGGCGGGCACGGCCGCCGGCGAGGGCACGTCCGCGGGGGAGGGCACGGTCCGATGACCACGGCGGGCGTGGGCGCGGGGGTGCGGCGGGCCGCCCCGCTGACCAAGCACGCCCGGCAGGCGCGGCTGGCGGCGCTGATCGCGCAGCGGCCGGTGCGTTCGCAGTCGGAGCTCGCCCGCCTGCTCGCCACCGAGGGTGTCCAGGTCACCCAGGCCACCCTGTCCCGTGACCTGGAGGAGATCGGGGCGACGAAGGTGCGCGGCGCCGACGGCGGCCTGGTCTACGCCGTCGACGTGAACCTCGCGCCGGCGGAGATCGTCCGGCTTCCGCTGACCCGGCTCTGCGAGGAGCTGCTGGTCTCGGCGGAGGCCAACGGCGACCTCGTCGTCCTGCGCACCCCGCCCGGGGCCGCCCAGCTCTTCGCGTCCGCGCTGGACCGGGAGGCGCTGCCGGCGGTCATGGGCACGATCGCCGGGGACGACACGGTCCTCGTCGTCTGTCGGGCGCAGCTGCCCGCTCCCGCGGGTGGGAGCATCTCCGAGACCACCCCGGCCGGCGGGCAGAGCCAGGGGGAGGCGTCGCCGACCGGGCCGTCCGCGGGCCAGCCGCCGGTCCCGGGCGGGCCGGGTCTGGCAGCCCACCTGCTGCGGCTCGCCGACGGGCGGGCCCGCGCCGTGCCGGGCGTGGCCGCCGCCGCCCAGGCCCGTCCACGCACCCCGCCGGCGGGCGGGGCGGTCCTGGCGGGCACCGGCGGCGGCACCGGCACACCTGATGATGATCTTCCGCGCAATCCGACATAAGGAGTAAGTCCCGTGACCGAACGCGTCGTGCTTGCCTACTCGGGCGGCCTCGACACGTCCGTGGCCATCGGCTGGATCGGCGCCGAGACCGGCGCCGAGGTCGTCGCGCTGGCGGTCGATGTCGGCCAGGGCGGCGAGGACCTCGAGGCCATCCGCCAGCGCGCCCTCACCTGCGGCGCCGTCGAGTCGATCGTGGTCGACGCCCGCACTGAGTTCGCCGAGTCCTTCGTCGCCCCGGCCATCCGGAGCAACGCGCTGTACATGGATCGGTACCCGCTGATCTCGTCNCTGTCGCGGCCGATCATCGTCAAGCATCTGGTCGAGGCCGCCCGCGAGCACGGCGCGGACGCGATCGCCCACGGCTGCACCGGCAAGGGCAACGACCAGGTGCGGTTCGAGGTCGGCGTGTCGGCGCTGGCGCCCGGGTTGAAGGTGCTCGCCCCGGTGCGCGACTCGGGCATGACCCGGGACAAGGCGATCGCCTTCGCCGAGGAGCGCGGGCTGCCCATCGACGTGTCCAAGCGCTCGCCGTACTCCATCGACCAGAACCTCTGGGGGCGCACCGCCGAGTGCGGCATCCTCGAGGACCCGTGGGNACAGCCNCCGGAGGACGTCTTCGTCTACTCGGCGGACCCGACGGTCGCGCGGACCCCCGACGAGGTGACGATCTCCTTCACCGACGGCGTCCCGACCGGTCTGGANGGGCGATCCCTGTCGCTGGCGGAGCTCGTCGCCGAGCTCAACACCCGCGCGNGCGCGCACGGTGTCGGCCGGATCGACATGATCGAGGACCGCCTGGTCGGGATCAAGAGCCGGGAGATCTACGAGTGCCCGGNGGCGATCACCCTGCTGACCGCGCACCGCGACCTGGAGGACCTCACCCTCGAGCGCGACGTCGCCCGGTTCAAGCGGGGCGTCGACCAGCGCTGGGGCGAGATCGTCTACGACGGCCTGTGGTACTCGCCGCTCAAGGCCGCGCTCGACGCCTTCGTCGACGCGGCGAGCGCCGGGGTCGACGGGGACGTGCGGCTGCGGCTCGCGGGCGGGGTCGCCCAGGTCGTCGGCCGGCGCAGCCCGGGCAGCCTCTACGACCACGCCCTGGCCACCTACGACGCCGGCGACCAGTTCGACCAGGGTGATGCCCGTGGGTTCATCGAGCTCTGGGGCCTGCCGACGAAGGTCTGGGCGGCCCGCGAGCAGCGGCTGAACCCGTGACCTCGACGGATCACTCCGAGGAGGCGGCGGTGCCGAAGCCACCCGCCGGCGGGGCCACCGACGCCGACGCGCCCGCCGGCGGGGTGCTCGCCGGCGGGGCGTCGGCCGGCGCCCCGATGCGGCTGTGGGGCGGACGGTTCGCCGGCGGCCCGGCCGAGGCGCTCGCCCGGCTGTCGGTGAGCGTCCAGTTCGACTGGCGGCTCGCGCCCTACGACCTGCTCGCCTCGAAGTCGCACGCCCGGGTGCTGCACCGGGCCGGCCTGCTCGACGACGCCGAGGTCGCCGCGATGCTCGCCGCCATCGACGACCTGTCCGACGCGGTCGCCCAGGGGCGGTTTCGTCCCACGGTCGAGGACGAGGACGTTCACACCGCCCTCGAACGCGGGCTGCTGGAGCGGCTCGGCGCGCTCGGCGGCAAGCTGCGCGCCGGCCGCAGCCGCAACGACCAGGTCGCCACCGACCTGCGCCTGTACCTGCGCGAGCACGCCCGCCAGGTGGCCGCCCGGCTGACCGAGCTGTCCCAGGCGCTGGTCACCGTCGCCGAGCAGCACGTGGACACTCCGGCGCCGGGGATGACGCACCTGCAGCACGCTCAGCCGATCTCGTTCGGTCATCAGCTGCTCGCCCACGTGCAGGCGTTCGTGCGGGACACCGACCGGCTGCGGGACTGGGACCGTCGGGCGTCGGTGAGCGCGCTCGGCGCCGGGGCGCTGGCCGGCTCGTCGCTGCCGCTGGACCCGCGGGGGGTCGCCGCCGAGCTGGGGTTCGACCGGGCGTTCGACAACTCGCTCGACGCCGTGTCGGATCGCGACTTCGCCGCGGAGTTCCTGTTCGTGGCCGCGCTGATCGGGGTGCACCTGTCCCGCCTCGGCGAGGAGATCGTGCTCTGGACGACCCGCGAGTTCGGCTGGGTCGAGCTGGACGACGCCTTCGCGACCGGCAGCTCGATCATGCCGCAGAAGAAGAACCCGGACGTCGCCGAGCTCGCCCGGGGCAAGTCCGGCCGGCTCATCGGCGGCCTGACCGGCTTCCTCGCCACCCTCAAGGGGCTCCCGCTCGCCTACGACCGGGACCTGCAGGAGGACAAGGAGCCGGTCTTCGACGCGGTCGACACGCTGCTGCTGGTGCTGCCCGCGCTGACGGGCACGGTCGCGACGATGCGGGTCCGCCGCGAGCGGCTGGCCGCGGCCGCGCCGGACGGCTTCGCCCTGGCGACCGACGTCGCCGAGTACCTGGTGCGCCGCGGCGTGCCGTTCCGTCAGGCGCACGAGGCCGTCGGCCAGCTCGTGTCCTGGTGCGTCGCCCACGACGTCGACCTCGACGGTGTCTCCGACGACGACCTCGCGGTGATCAATCCGCTGCTCACCCCGGATGTGCGCGGCGTGTTGTCGGTGTCGGGCGCGCTGCAGGCCCGCTCCGCGCCCGGCGGGACCGCACCGGACCGCGTGCGCGAGCAGCTCGCGGCGCTGCGGCCGGTCCTCGACCGGGACCGCGCGTGGGCGGTGGACTGACGGCTACTCCCTGGCCCCCTCAGGGTCCTGCCAAGCCCTCTCAGGGCCCTCCCCGGCCCTCTGAGGGTCCCAGGCCCTCCGAGGGTCCCAAGCCTTCCGAGGGTCCCAGGCCCCAGGACGGTCTCGAGCTCTCTGCGGGACTCGAGCCTCCCGAGGGTTTCGAGCCCCCAGGGGGTCCCGGGCCGGCCGCCGACGTGGCCGGCCCGGCGCCGTACCCGGCGGGCTTCTTCGACCGGCCCGTGCTGGCCGTGGCACCGGATCTGCTCGGTGCGACGGTCCGGCACGGGCCGGTCGCCGTTCGGATCACGGAGGTCGAGGCCTACGGCGGCCTGGGCGATCCCGCCTCCCACGCCTTCCGCGGGCCGACCCCGCGGGCCGCGGTGATGTTCGGGCCGCCGGGCCGGGCCTACGTGTACCTCAGCTATGGCGTCCACTGGTGCCTCAACATCGTCTGCGGACCGGTGGGGGAGGGGTCGGCCGTGCTGCTGCGGGCCGGTGAGGTCGTCGTCGGTCTGGAGGCGGCGCAGGCCCGCTGGCCCACGCTCGCCGTCCGGGATCTGGCCCGAGGACCCGGTCGACTCGGACGGGTCCTCGGCGTCACCGCATCGCTGACCGGAACCCCGGTGACGGGCGGCGGACCTCTTGTCGTCCGCCCGCCGACATCCGAGGTCGCCGGGCTCGGCAAGGGACCGCTCGTCGGCCGTGTGTCGGCCGCAGGCGTTGTACCGGCCGCAGGCGTTGGACCGGCAGCGGGCGCGATACCGGCAGGGGGCGCCGGAGCGGCAGGGGATGGGGCGAGGTGGGGGGCGCCCGGCCAACGGATCGCCCGTGGCCCACGAGTGGGGATCAGCGCCGCTGCCGAGCGTCCGTGGCGCTTCTGGCTGGCGGGCGAGCCATCGGTCAGCACCGCGCGGCCGGGCCGTCGCCGCAGGTGACGGCCCCGCGGACAGATGCGGACGGACGGTACGCGGCCTGCTCGTGGGCAACTTGGCCCAGACCGCCAAGCCTCCCATATCAGAACATCACAACGAACCTCTCCGCGAGTGGTGTGACATAGGTCACACATCTGGGCGGGGGATTGATTTGACGCCCCCCGTCATCCACCCGTAATGTTCTCTCTGTCAGCNCAGCACGGCAGACGCCGAACAGGGCGGCTCCACTCGCTGGCAGAGCCCCTCCCCGGAGGGAGCTCGGGGAGAGCAGGTGCGAGGCGNCCCCTTCTTGGGCGTACTGACGAGCACCGCTCCATAAAACTTCGTAAGTGGCTAGGAATCCGCACGAGTACGACATCTCCCGATGTCATCTCGTTCGCGCCTGCTCCTTGAGAACTCAACAGCGTGNCGATTGTCAGTGCCAATTGTTTTACCCCGTTCATGGCCTGGCTGGTTGTTTTCTGCGCATCGTTTGTGGTGTGTGGGGGGTGGCTGGTTGTGGTTGTGAGGGATTCCTTTGGACACGGCATCACGGTTGTGGTGTCGATGTCGGGGTCTGCCGGTTTGTCCGGCACTCTCGAAATCATTGATGGAGAGTTTGATCCTGGCTCAGGACGAACGCTGGCGGCGTGCTTAACACATG
>NZ_LJFZ01000041.1:0-34413 GCF_001420875.1 Frankia sp. AvcI1
CCCCATCCCCGACCAGCCCTGGCGCCGATCGAACGCCGCCACCGCCAGCAGCCAGGCACACGTCGCCGCCGCGATCCGCCCCGCCCACCGGCAGATCACCTCCTCCACCTCCCCCAACGACGCCGACTCCACATCCACCCCCAGCGCCGAGGAGGCGGCAGGATCGGCGGAAACGGGGAACACAGGAACAGCCATCATGATCACCGGGCCAGGGGTGTCGTCGAACAGGACTCGAACATCGTCCCACCCCCCACCGACAAAAACCCACCAAGATCAACCAGGCGGCAACGCCCACACACCGCCGCGACCGACCCGCACCCCCGGCCGCGACGCCGAACCTGGGGCCTATAGCCGCCATCGCGCCATCGCGGCATCGCGGCATCGCGCCATCGCGGCATCGGATCATGGAATGCTACGGAAGCCGAACCGGCCGGCAGCGGACCCGGAAACGGTGCCCGGCAGCCACCCAGGCGACTACGCCGGCACCCCAAAGACGATCTTGGTGTTCCGCGGAACCGGCACCGACCCGAGCTCCCGGCCGGAATGTGCATCCTGGGCGGGAGCCGTTGGCCGGATCGATGATCACGATTGTTCGTGGAGGGACCGAGGACCAGACGGCGCCAGGTGGCGGTGATCGGTCGCGTCGGCTGGGTCAGTTGGTCGCGCCGACTGGGTCAGTCGGTCGCGTCGACCTCGGTGGGTGTCGCGTCCGAGCCCGCGCGCAGGTGGCCGGCGCCCTCGAGGCTTCTGGTGTCGATCAGCTCGCGGACCCGGCGGACGAAGTCGGCCAGCGGCATGGACGTCTCCTGACCGGACCGGTCCCGCACGGAGACGCTGCCCTCCTCGACCTCGCGCCGACCGACGACGACGATCAGCGGGATCTTGCGGGTGACCGCGGTGCGTACCCGGGCCGGGAGCCGGCCGTCGCTGGCGTCGACGTCGACGCGCACGTCCGCGTCGAGCAGCGCCTGACTCACCGTCTCGGCGTACTCGTCGAGCTCCGGCATGATCGGGATGACCCGGACCTGCTCCGGGGCCAGCCAGACGGGGAAGGCGCCGCCGAAGTGCTCGGTGAGGAACGCGACGAACCGCTCGTGCGAACCCAGCGGCGCCCGGTGGATGACGACGACCTGCTTGTCGGTCCCGTCGGCGTCGTGGTACTTCAGGTCGAAGCGCTGCGGGGTGTAGAGGTCGACCTGGTTCGTCGAGGCGGCGAACTCCTTGCCGGTCACCGAGCGGATGATGAAGTCGACCTTCGGGCCGTAGTGCGCCGCGCCGCCGAGTTCCTCGACGTACGGGATGCCNGACTCGTCCATCGCCTCGCGGGTGANCCGTTCGGCGTCCTCCCACATCTGCGCGTCGTCGTGGTACTTCGTCGTGTTCGCCGGGTCGCGCAGGGCGAGAACCATGTAGAAGTCGGTGATCCCGAGCGCCCGGTAGTACTCGTCGTGCATCCNCATGACCTCGAGGAACTGCTCCTTGGCCTGCTCGCGGGTGCAGTAGATGTGGGCGTCGTTCTGGGTGAAGCCGCGGGCCCGCATCNGGCCGTGCAACTGGCCGCTGCGCTCGAACCGGTACACGGTCCCGTACTCGGCGATCTTGTAGGGGAGCTCGCGATAGCTCTTCGGCCGGGNCTTGTACACCATGTGGTGGTGCGGGCAGTTCATCGGCTTGAGGTAGTAGTTCTCGCCCTCGATCTGGATCGGGGCGTAGAGGTCCTCGGCGTAGTACGGCAGATGCCCGGACAGGAAGTAGAGGTCCTCCTGGGTGATGTGGGGCGTGACGACCCGGCGGTAGCCGAGGCGCCGCTCGGTCTGGCGGGCCCAGCCCTCCAGTTCGTCGCGGATGATCGTCCCGTTGGGCAGCCACAGGGGCAGCCCCTTGCCGATCTCCGGGCTGAACGCGAACAGGTCGAGATCCTCGCCGATGCGGCGGTGGTCCCGCTTGGCGGCCTCCGCCAGCGCGGTCAGATACTCCTTGAGCGCCGGACGGGTCGGCCACGCGGTCCCGTAGATCCGCTGCAGCTGGGGGTTCTTCTCGTCGCCGCGCCAGTAGGCGGCCGAGTTGCGCAGCAGNGCGAACGCGGGGATCAGATGGGTGGACGGCAGGTGCGGGCCGCGACACAGGTCGGTCCAGACGACCTCCCCGCTGCGGGGATCGACGTTGTCGTACATCGTCAGCTCGCCGCTGCCNACCTCGGTGGCGGCCGCGCCCGAGGCCTCCCCCTTGATGTCGACGAGCTCCAGCTTGAAGGGCTCGGCGGCGAGCTCCTCGCGGGCCGCCTCCCGCGAGGTCAGCACGCGGCGGCGGAACCGCTGGCCCTGCTTGACGATCTCCCGCATCCGGGCCTGGATGCGTTCGAGGTCCTCGGCCTGGAACGGTTTGGGCACGTCGAAGTCGTAGTAGAAGCCGTTCTCGATCGGCGGCCCGATGCCGAGCCGGGCCTCGTCGAAGAGGTCCTNCACCGCCTGGGCCATCACGTGCGCCGTCGAGTGCCGCAGCACCGCGAGGCCGTCCGGACTCGACATCGGCACCGCCGTCACCTCGGTGTCCACAGCCGGCACGGCGGTGAGGTCGCGCAGCGTGCCGGCGGCGTCGCGGACGACCACGATCGCGTTCGGACCCGACATCGTCAGGCCGGCGGCCTTCACCGCCTCCGCAAAGCTGCTACCGGCTGGAGCGGACACCCGCTCCTCGGGCACCGCGGGCATACGTGCCGACATGGCCGCCTCTCAAGATCCTTGATGCTCTGCCTTCCTCCGATTGATCGTAGTCGCCCGCGCCGGGTGCACCGACGCACCCGCCCGGGCGTCCGATGTTCCTTCGGGGGGCCTCGTTCGGGGCGCTCTTCACCGAATTGCCCGCCCCGCGGCCCGAAGGCAGCGGCCCGAAGCCGGTGGTTCGAAGCCGGTGGTCCGAAACCGGTGGCTCGCCCCGGGCGGCAGCGTGTCATTCCGATCGGCGCCTGGGCGCCCCCGGCGTCCGGGTGGAGCAATGACCGGGCGGGGCCGACCCCCGCAACGGAGCGATATTCCCGTTCGGGGGTGGAGCCGCCGGAAATCCTCTCGGGCGAATCCGGATATCGGGCGCCTAATAGACCGTGGACTGAAGATCTAATCCGTCGTAATCCCGGCCGAGTCGTCCGGCCGGCGGCGGCGCCGGCCGGAAATGTGCCCGTCGGGGCGACTTCGCCGTGCGGGCTGCGCCGGGACCGGGCAGGCCGGACTCCGCGGGCGCCCGAACGGACAGCCCACCGCCATGGGACGGGTGCGCTGCCCGGCGGACCGCACCCGCCTCGGCGCCGGCGCCTGGGCCGCGCCGCGGATCCGGCGAGGGGCGCGCGCTGACCATGGCATCCGCATGCCGGCGCCCGCCTGCTCGCGCGCCGGGTGCCGCGGCGGCGAATGTGCTCGCATTGGTCCGCGGTCACGAAGTGCTACGTATGGCGATCTCAAATCTTTGTCGCGGCGCAGGTCACCGCTTTTCCTATAGGCGTGGGCGGGACCGTGTCGCTGCGCTGCGTAAACATTTGCGGGACGTCGTGGATGCACCAGGGTTGCCGGCCCGAGGCGGTGGTGATCGGCGTGAAACATCCGGCTGGATGCGAGGACTACCCGTTCAGGTCAGAAGCCCTTGTCCGGTGCGACTCCGTGATTTACCCTCGTTGGGCGGCTGCTTTTGCACAGCCTATGCTTGGAGGGCTCATGGCTGAACTCCGCCCGCTTCCTCTCTTTGCCGGCCCATTCACCACGCTCGACGGCCGGTACTCCGCCTTCGCGGACGGAANGGTCCTACGTGTGGGCCTGAAGATGAACACCCCGCCGACCTGCAACTGGAAATGCCCCTATTGTTATGCGGGCGATCCGGAACTGCACGGACGCCCCCGTCAACCCACCGTCATGACGGCGAACGAGTCGGGATCGGTGCCCCTGCACCGCGACCCGGCCTGGGAACGGCGGATGGAGGGCTGGCTCGAGCAGGCGATCGCGCTCGGGCTGCAGGCGGTGACGGTGAACGGCACGTTCGAACCGCTGGCCGCGCCGGACTGGCAGGACACGATCTCCTTCCTGCAACGGCGGGGCATCGCGGTCACGCTCGTCACCAACGGGGGGCTGCTCACGCCGGAGTCGATCGACTGGATCGTCGCCAGCGGCGTCAACCTGCTGACGAAGCTGAACGTGCCGGTCGTGGGGCCCGACGATCCCCGCCGCGCGCGGCTGGCCGAGGTGCAGAAGTACCTGTCCGGTCTGCCGCGGGACGCCGAGACCGTCTACGCCCGGCAGATCGCACTGATCGAGCGTCTCGAGGTCGCCGGCCTGACGGTGANGGACGAGCCCGGCCGCACCAGGCTCGGCGTCGAGTCGGTCATCGCCCGCGACAACCTGGAGTTCCTCCCGGAGCTGGTGGCCCAGCTGCGCGAGCGGAACATCTACTCGCACATCGAGCTCAGCAAGCTGCAGGGCTTCGCCCGGACCAACCCGCACCTGGTGATCCGCCGGGCCGAAATCGAGGAGCTGTTCGAGACCGTCCGCCGCCAGGACGCCGCGATGGGCTACGAGCCGTACCAGGCCAAGCCGCCCTGCCTGGCGGGCGCCTGCTACGAGAACCTGTACCGCCTCGACCTGCACGCCGACGGTGCCGTCAGGCCCTGCCCGGGGATCGAGACGACGATCGGTGACCTCAACCGGCAGCCGCTGGCCGAGGTGCTCGGCAGCCCCGCGCTCGCCGTCATCCGCAACCTCGACGACCACATCCAGGGCGACTGCCGGGACTGCGACCTNCTCGCCACCCGGCAGTGCTACGGCGGCTGCCGGGGCACCGCCTACCAGGCGATGGCGAACTCGGGACGCGGCGAGTACGAACGCTGGACCGCGTCCGATCCGTCCTGCTGGCGGGTGCACCGCGTGCTCGACGACGGCACACTCGCGCAGGATGTCCTCGACCGAGCGCTGACCACCGACGAGATCGCGCGGCTGCGCCTGCCCGACCTGGTCGAGGCCGGTGCGGCCGGTGCGGCCGGCGCGATCGGTGCGATCGGTGCGGCCGGCGCCACCGGCGAGGGGGCGCGGTGAACCGGCCGCTGATCTCCGCCGACTCGCACCTCTGCGAGCCGCCCGAGCTGTGGACATCCCGGCTGCCGCGGCGCTACCAGGAGCGAGCGCCCCGGGTGGTGAACCTCGACGGGCGGCCGGGGGAGTACTTCGTCTGCGAGGACATCCAACCGCGCAGCGTGTACGCGGCCAGCGCCGCCGGCGTGCCGTCCGAGGAGCTCCCCCGCCGGGCGGCCCAGGGCTTCGCCGCCGCCCCACCCTCGGTGTGGGATCCGCGGGCGCGGCTCGCCGAGCAGGACGTCGACGGCGTTGCCGCGGAGGTGCTGTTCCCCACCTTCGCGGACCTGGTCTTCGGCTGCCGCGACGCCGAGTTTCGCCGCGCCTGCCTGCGCGCCTACAACGACTTCGTCGCCGAGTACTGCGCCGCCGACCCGAACCGGCTCGTCGGCACCGCCCTGGTGGACGACGCCGACCCCGGGCTCGCGGCGGCGGAGGTCACCCGGGCGGCGGGTCTGGGCCTGCGCGGCGTCGTGTTACGCGCCGACCCGGAGCGGTCCTACGCGGACGCCTCCTTCGACCCGGTGTGGGAGACCGCCGTCGGCCTCGACCTGCCGGTGGTCATCCACCGGGGCGCCGTCCGCCGCGACATCACGATCGACGTCCACGGCGCGCTGCTCGACTACGTCATGATCCCGTCCCAGGCCCAGCGCGNGCTCACCGCGCTCGTCTTCGGCGGTGTCTGGGAGCGGTATCCGGCACTGCGGCTGGTCCTCTGCGAGTTCGACCTGCTGTGGATGCCGCATTTCCTGCAGCGGCTGGAGCACGCCGACCACCGGTTCGGACGATCCTTCGGCGTCGACCTGTCCCGGCCGGCCCGCGACCAGGTGACCGACGGCGTCTGGGTCACGTTCCAGCACGAGACCGACGAGGTGACCCGGATCCTGNCGAGCTGGTCGCGTGAGCGGCTGATGTGGGCCTCGGACTACCCGCACGCGGACTCCACCTGGCCGCACTCGGTGGGCAAGGTCGCCGAGCTGCGTGCGGCGGTCGGGCCCGACACCACCACGCTGTTCACGCACGACACGGTGTCCCGGCTGTTCGGGCTGCGCCTGCCGGCGACCGCCCCGACCGGCCCAACCGCTCCGACCGGCCCGATCGCTCCGGTCGCGTCACTCGAGGCGGNGCGTCCATGAGCGAGCGGACCGATACCGCCCGGCTCGACGTCGAACGCTACCGCGCCGAGGGTCTCGTCATCGCCCCCGAACCGATACCGGCCGAAGTCCTCGACGATGTGCGGTCGGACCTCGTCGACTATCTGCGGGACGACCCGAGCGATGTGCCGGACTTCGTGCCCGACCTGATGGCGAGTGGCTTCGGCCTGCGCTACGGCAGCCACCCGGTGCTGCTGGACGCGGTGTCGGCGGTGCTCGGCGACGATGTCCTGCTGTGGGCCTGCGGGATGTTCGGCAAGNCGGCGCGGGTNGGCAAACCGACGCCCTGGCACCAGGACGGCCACTACTGGCCCATCCGGCCGCTGGCGACGTGCACGGTGTGGCTGGCGCTGGACCGGTCCGGCCCGCACAACGGCGGACTGCGCTACGTCGCCGGTTCGCACCGGGCGCGCACGCTGCTCGGGCACCAGCGCTCCGACGGGCGCGACACCACCCTGAACCAGGGGCTGGAGCTCGACGAGCCACAGCGCGCCGCCGTGCGCGTCGCCGAGCTGGAACCGGGTCACTTCTCGCTGCACGACGTCCATCTCGTGCACGGATCCTCGGCCAACGTCTCCGGGGCGCGCCGCGCCGGAATCACCTTCCGGTACATGCCCGCCACCTCCTACTACGACCGTGATCTCGCCCGCCGCCAGCACCGCGAGCTCGGCGTCCCGGACATCTCCGGGCGGGTGCTCCACCGAGTCCGCNGCGTGGACCGCACCGGCCGCAACGACACGGTGGACGCGACGGCCGGGCCCTGGACCGCTGCGGCGGCCCCGGCTGGCGGGCCCGCGCCGCCCGTGTCAGGGAGACCCTCGTGAAAGTCGCCTTTGTGAACGTCAACGCCAAGCAGGACGCCATCGGAGGGCGGGAGCTGACGTTCTACGAGAACAAGTGCAGCATCGAGCTGGGCACGCTCTACCTGGAGGCCAACGTCGCGTGGCGGCCGGAGGACCGCACGCTGCAGGTGAACCTGCTGCACCTGCTCAGCCGGGGCGAGGACTGGCGTTCGGCGCTCGGCCGGTTCGCCCCCGACGTCGTGGCGCTCAGCGCGTTGACCTACTACGCGCCGGAGCTCGCCTTCGTGGCCGGCTGGGTCAAGGCGGAGTTCGGCAGCGTCGTGGTCGTCGGCGGCCCGCACGCGACGGCGCTCGGCCGGAGCGTGCTCGACGACGACAACATCGACTACGCCCTGGTGGGGGAGGGCGAGGCTGGTTTCAGCGACCTGCTCGACCTGCTCCGCGAGGGCGGCGGTGACGGCGGTGATGGCGGTGGCGGCGGCAGTGGTGGCGATGGCGGTTCGCCGCGGGCGGACGTCGTCGGGCTCGTCTACCGTGAGCCCGACGGGACCGTCCGGGCGAATGCGCGCGGCGTCGTGCCCGACCTCGACACGCTCGCGACACCCACCCTCGCGCACCTCGACCCGACCCTCTTCGCCGGATACACCTCGCTGCTCAACCTCAAGGTGCGGTACGTGCCGATCGTCACCACGCGGGGCTGCCCGTACCAGTGCGTGTACTGCCACGACATCATGGGGAAGTCCGTGCGGTACCGGTCCGCGGCGGCGGTGGTGGCGGAGGTCGACTACTGGCGGGAGGCCGCCGGCGTCGACACGTTTCTCGTCTACGACGACATCTTCAACATCCACCGCGGTCGGGTACGGGAGATCTTCGCCGAGTTCGCCCGGCGGCCCGGGCTGCGCTTCGCGTTCCCCAACGGCCTGCGCGCGGACCTGCTCACCGAGGACATCGTCGACCTGCTGCTCGAGGGCGGCACGTTCTACGCGATGGTCGCGGTGGAGTCGGGTGACCGACGGGTGCAGGAGGTGATCAAGAAACGGCTGAACCTCGAACGCACCCGCAGGATGATCGAGTACATGGGTAACGCGGGCGTCATTCTCGGCTCGTTCAACATCTTCGGCTTCCCGTCGGAGAGCGAGGCGGACATCGAGCGGACGATCGAGTTCAACGCGTCGACGACGGGGCTGAGCAAGGCGAACTTCTTCGTGCTGTCCCCGCACGAGGGCACCGAGGTCTGGGACATGGCGATCGACCAGGGTTATGAGCCNCCCCGTGGTGGTGCGGGCGAGGGCTATTTCAGCGCCCGGGAGAGCTCGCCGACTGCGGAGGTCTCCTGGCATCGCCTGGAGGAGCTGCGCCGGGAGGCGTACAGCCGCTTCTACCTGACCCCGGCACGGGTGCGCAAGGTCCTCACCGACACCGCGCGGAACATGACCCCGCAGGAGAAGCACACCTTCCACAGCGTCGACTACTCGTTCGTGCTCCGGCAGTTCCTCGACGTCGACTCGCTCGATGCGCTGNCGCGCGGCGAAACCACCGAACTCCTGCACGACCTCCTGCCGGCCGGAGTGCTGTCCGGCTACTGACGGCCCACATGACGGGCGCCCGTCGGATGGTCGCCCGTGACGAAGCGGATGCGTTGCTGCGCCCAGCGGCCGAGGTCCTCCGCGGTGGCGAAGTCGNCCGCCGCGATCATGACGTGGACCGTGCAGTGGTCCGAGCGCGGCGCGCGATGGATGTAGGTGCCCGGGTGCTCGTAGACGCAGACCTCCACGACGTCCGGGTGCGCCCGCACCTCGTCCAGCCCCTCGATCGCCCGCAGCATCCCCTCGTCGGCGAACAGGCCGAACGTCATCACCGCGGGGCTGCGCCGCTCAGGTTCGGGCCGCTCAGGTTCGGGCCGCTCGGGTTCGGGCCGCTCGGGTTCGGGCCGGTCGGGTTCGGGGGCCGGCGCCGCGCGCCCGTTCGCCGTCGGCGCGCCGGTGGCGATCCGGACCATCGTCTCGACGAGGTCGACGCCGTGGGCGAGCCGGGCCGACCGGAAGATCGGGCCGCCGCCCATCCGCGCCGCGACCTCGAGTAGCACCGGCCCGGTGTCCGTCGTGCGCATCTCGGCGTGGAACACGCAGTCCCGCAGGCCGAGCGCGCGCACGGCGCCGGCCGCCACGTCGTCCACCCGGGCCAGCAGCTCCGCCGGCAGCCGGGAGGGCGACGACCACAGCACCTCCTCGAAGAAGGGGCCGTCGGCCGGCAGCGGCTTGTCGTGGTGGGCCAGCACCCGCACCTCGCCGCCGACGACGCTGCCCTCGACGCTCACCTCGCCGACGGGCAGGTCCAGCGAGCTGGCGAACCACCGCCGCCCGCCGATGAGCTGCTCGACGAGCAGGCGAGGTGCCGCGCCGCCGCGGAAGGTGGCGTGCACCAGCGGGTCGCCGGCGACGACCTGGGCGCCGCCGCGCAGCACGTCGTCGAACGCGGCGGCCAGCTCGGCCGGGTCGTGCACCGTCCAGACGAACAGGCTGCCGCCGGCGAGCAGCGGCTTGAGCACCACCGGGTAGCCGATGTCCGCGGCGATCGCCAGCGCCTCGTCGAGCCGCCCGGCGGTGCCGAACCGCACCGTCGGCAGGCCGTGCTCGGCGAAGGCCGCCCGCATCCGGGACTTGTCCCGGGCCCGCTCCAGCACGTCCCCCGGCGTGAACGGCAGGCCCAGCTCCGCCGCCACGGCCGAGCAGAACGCCAGACCTGTCTCCGACAGCGAGACGATGCCGTCCGCGACGCTCCCGCGGCGGGCGAGCAGGTCCCGCGTGGCGCGGATCGCGGCCGGCGCGTCGAGCCGGTCGA
The DNA here is from genome assembly GCF_001420875.1 of Frankia sp. AvcI1. Classification (NCBI taxonomy): domain Bacteria; kingdom Bacillati; phylum Actinomycetota; class Actinomycetes; order Frankiales; family Frankiaceae; genus Frankia; species Frankia sp. AvcI1. The sequence goes on from NZ_LJFZ01000041.1 coordinate 9,907, forward strand.
TCCGCACCACGTCGGCGAGGAGTTCGTCGGCCCAGGGCGGGACGTCGGTGTGATCCTCGGCGAGCAGGACGACGCGCGGGTGGATTTCGGCGAGGCGGATGAGCGCCGGCCGGCGTGGTTCGTTGAGGGGGCTGTAGACGAGGAGCGCGCCCTCAACCATCCCGGCGCGCGATGCAGGCATAGAAGTTGCGGGTGAAGACGAACTCGTCGCGTTCGGCCCCCGCGNCCAGCTCGGCGAGCCACCGGTCGGCCTCCGCGGCGGCGAATCCGGCGGTGACGACCCAGTCCCGGATCCGGGTGAAGAATGCCCGGTCGAAGGTCCGATCAATACGGACCGTCGAGTGGAACCCGGTGACGGTGAAACCGGCGTCCCGCAGCAGCGAGGGCAGCTTGCGCCCGATCCAGCCGTCCTGCCAGAAGTCGGTCGCCGCATCGAGGATCCGGCGGCTGAGGTCCCGGTCGCCCGGGTGGATCACGGCGCTGCCGAAATCCTGGTCGAGGACGGCGGCCGTCCCGCCGCGACGGGTGAGCCGGTGCATCTCCCGGAGGATGCCGGCGGGGTCGGCGGCATGCACCAGCACGGTCGCGGTCGTCGCGAGATCGAACTGCTCGTCCGGCAGCGGCACCTGCGTTCCGTCGGCGGCGAAGATCTCGAACCGGCCAAAGCGTTCGGCCGCCCGCCTGGCGAGGTAGGCGCTGCGATCGATGCCGACGNCCCGCTCGACCTGGTCGGTGCCCAGATGGCCCACCAGCCGGTCGAGAACCTGCCCGGTGCCGCAGCCGACCTCGAGGACCGTCCGCGCCTCCCGCGGCAGCAGATCGAAGAACCAGTCGAGGACGGCGGGATAGTAGTGCCCGGCCATCCGTTCGAGAAGAATGCTTTCCTCGAAGGTGGGATCGGCTCCCGAATCGATGGTGTCGAACGGGTCGACGTTGCGTTCGATCGAGATTGTCACTACTGCGCTCCCGGGGTCCGAAGGGCACTGAGCGAACGGCCGTCCTTTCGGACCACGATTTCCGGGCCGCTGCGCCCCGTCAAGCTCGACTGTCGGCGCTGATAGGCGGTATCAACATTTGACCGTATTTGCGGCGGTGTCGGGNGGGTGGGTGGCAGGCGCTGCCGCCCCGGTCCAGATCGACGCCGCGTGGCACCATCGAGGTGCTTGGCGCGGTTCGTCCGTCGGGCGACCTGAGGGGGGACGAGTGGAGACTCTGCGGATCGAGCTGTTCGGCCACTTTCNGGTCACGGTGGGAGACCGGGCGGTCCCGGACGCGACCTGGTCGCAGCGCAGGCCGGCGGCGCTCGTCAAGTTGCTCGCCCTGGCACCCGGGCACCGCCTGCGCCGGGACCAGGTGATGGACGTCCTGTGGCCGGAACTGGACCCGGCCGCGGCCGGCCGTAACCTGCGCAAGGCCCTGCACGCGGCCCGCCGCGCGCTCGACGGCGAACAGGGCGCGGATCTCATCGCGTCGGTCGGTGACCTGTTGTGCCTACCGGCGGATCGGCTGTCGGTCGACGTGGACGAGTACCGGTCGGCCGCCGCGACCGCGCGGCGCACCCGGGCCGTCGACGCACACGTCGGCGCGATCGAGCGCTACCGGGACGGGCTGCTGCCGCAGGACGTCTACGAGGACTGGGCGGCCGCGCCGCGCGATGCCCTGCGTGATGACTGGCTGGCGCTGATGGNGGAGTTCGCGGAGCTGCTCGAAACCCGCGGGGACCTCAACCATGCCGCCCGGACCGTGCAGCGCCTCGTCGCCGCGGATCCCCTGAGTGAGGACAACCACGCCTGGCTGATGCGGCTGTATTCCGCCGCCGGTCGCCGTGGCGAGGCCCGGCGGCAGTACCAGCGGCTGTGCGACGTGCTCGACGCGGAGCTGGGGATCGAACCGAGCCCGTCGACGCAACGGTTGTACGAGGAGATCCGCAGCAACCTCGCGGCCGAGCCGGAGCAGGCGATCGAGGTCTGGGAGCGGGTCGGGGACCTGCGCGCCCAGTCGGGCGACGCCGCGGCGACGATCACGGCCTACGAGCGGGCGCTGCGGGCCGGACCCGACGCGTCGACAGCCGTCCGCCTGCATCGCAAGAGCGCCGCCACGCTGGTGACGCAGCAGCAGCTCGACGCGGCCGAGACGCACCTGGACGCGGCGGACCGACTCGGGCCGGACGCCACCGACCAGGGCCGGCTGGCCGGCGTGCGGGCGAGTGTGATGCGGGAACGCGGCGACCTCGCCGCAGCCCGCCAGCTGGCCGACCGGGCGCACCAGGTGGCCGTGGTGCACGGCGACGCCGACGCCGTCGTCGAGGCGCTCGAGGAACAGGCGATCCTGGCGCACATCCAGGGCACCTGGCGCACGGCGCTGCAGCTCCAGATGCCGCGGCTCGCGGCGGTGGACCTGGGCGGCCGGGTCAGCCGGTTCTTCGAGATCAACCACTGCATCGGGCAGTACCAGCTTTACGAGGACGCCCTCGCCGGCGACGTCGAGCAGTACGCGCGCGAGACGCTGGCGCTGGCCGAGCGAGCCGACGCGGTGGCGGTGCAGGCCTTCGCCTGGTGTCTGCTCGGCGAGTCGCTGCTGTTGCGCGGCCACTGGGACGCCGCGGCCGCCTGCCTGGACCGAAGCTGCGAGCTGTACGCGCCGATGGGCAGCCGATCCGTCGCGCTGCCCTGGCTGCGCCGGGCCGAGCTCGCGATCTGCACGGGTGCCTTCGACGAGGTTGCGCCCTACCTCGGGCGGGCGTCCGCCATCGCGGCGGTCACCCCGCTTGCCCGGCACGCCTGGGGGCGGTTGCACGCCACGGCCGCGCTGGCGGCGCTGGAGCGGGACGATCTCGACGGCGCCGTCGAGTCGGTGCGGGCGGCGTCGCGCACCGCGGCCCACTACGGCGACTGCGCCAGCTGCGGCCTGTTGCTCAACCCGGTCGGCGCGGAGACGCTGGCGCGGACCGGCGACGTCGCGGGAGCGCGGGCCTTCGCCGAGGCGGCCCGGCGGGCGGCGTCGTTCCACGACAGCATGGCCTGGACGGCCATGGCCGAGTCGGCGGCCGCAAGTGCCTCGGTGGCCGCAGGCGACCCGGTCGAGGCTCGCGTGGGGTTCGACTCGGCCGCCGCGCTGTACGAGAAGGCCGGGCAGCCGTTCTGGGCCGCCCGCTCGCGCCGCCAGGCCGCCGCGGTCTGAGGACCGCCCCGGTGACGGCCGCCGGACCTGGTCCGCGGTGCCCGGCTCGGTGGCCCACCCGGGTTGGGCCCGACTGCGGTGCGCTCTGCACGGTCTGTGCCCGCGCACCGTGCAGAGCGCACCGCACGCCGCCGGTGCACCGCGACCGGCCGGTATGGCCTGCGGTCGGTGGCCCGTCCACTCGCGGCCGAACCAGGAGGCCGTCGTCCTGATCGATCAGGACGACGTCAACGTCGTCGCGAGACTCGGACAGTCGGATCGTCCGCTCCGGGCCGCCGAGCACTGCCCCCGGTACACGCCCCTGCCCCCGACCGCTGACTCGACCTGCTGCGTGACTCAGGCTGCTGTGCGGCTCAGGCTGCTGTGCGGCTCAGGCTGCTGTGTGGCTCAGGCTGCTGTGTGACTCAGGCGGTCGGCTGCGGGACGATGCGGATGTAGGGCTTCGGCTCGTCCCAGGTGCCGAAGATCTCCTTGGCCTGGTCGTTGGAGACCGAGCCGGCGATGACGACGTTCTCGCCCTGCTTCCAGTTCACCGGGGTGGCGACCTTGTGCTTCGCGGTGAGCTGCAGGGAGTCGATGACCCGCAGGACCTCGTCGAAGTTGCGCCCGGTCGTCATCGGGTAGACCAGCACCAGCTTGATCTTCTTGTCCGGGCCGATGACGAAGACGTTGCGCACGGTCTGGTTGTCCGCCGCCGTCCGGTCCGACGGGTCACCGCTGACGTCGGCGCCGAGCATGCCGTACGCCTTGGAGATCGCGAAGTCGGNGTCNCCGATCAGCGGGTAGTTGGGCGCGGTGCCCTGGGTCTCCTCGATGTCCTTGGCCCAGGCGTCGTGCAGCTCGATCGGGTCGACCGAGAGGCCGATGATCTTGACGTTGCGGCGGTCGAACTCGGGCTTGATCGACGCGACGTAGCCGAGCTCGGTCGTGCAGATCGGGGTGAAGTTCTTCGGGTGGGAGAACAGCACCGCCCACGAGTCGCCGATCCACTCGTGGAACTTGATCGGGCCCTCCGTGGTCGCGGCCACGAAGTCGGGCGCGGTGTCACCGATCGTCAGGGACATTACTCACTCCGTTCACAGAGGAAGCTCGGCGAGGGACGCCGAGGTGGTGCGTCGTGAAGGACTCTACGGACACGGCGTTCCCTGGACNTTCCCTTGGCACGCAGGCCTCCGCCGAGGCTCGTCGGGTCGTGCGGCCTTGTCAGGACGGTCGCTGGCAGCCGGGGCACCAGAACAGGTTGCGGGCGGCCAGGCGGTTGGTCAGCACCGTGGTGGCGCAGATCAGGCAGGGCTGGCCGGCGCGGCGGTAGACGTAGACCTCGCCACCGTGGTCGTCGACCCTGGGCGGACGGCCCATCGCCTCGGGGGTGTGCTCGGGGCGCACGGTGTCGATCCGGCCCGTGCGCACCCCGTCGGCCATCAGCGTGACCAGGTCGGCCCAGATGGCCGTCCACTGCCGCCGGGTCAGGTCCCGTCCGGGTAGCAGCGGGTCGACACCGGCCCGGAACAGCACCTCGGCCCGGTAGATGTTGCCCGGGCCGGCCACGACCATCTGGTCGAGCAGGAGGACGGCGATCGGGGTGCGGCTGCGCTCGATCCGGCGCCAGGCCAGGTCCGGGTCGGCATCGCCGCGCAGCGGATCGGGGCCGAGCCGGTCGCGCAGCGTCTTCACTCCACCGGGTTCCAGCAGCTCGCAGGCGTTGGGACCGCGCAGGTCGGCGTAGCCGGTGTCCGCGGTGAGCCGCAGCCGGACGGCGCCGGTCGNNACGGGAGCGGGCCCGGGGCCAAAGGCGTAGGTGCCGTAGATGCCGAGGTGCACATGCAGGACCTGGTCGTGGTCGAACCGCAGGAGCAGATGCTTGCCGTGCGCCTCGGCGTCGGTGAGCGGCCGCCCGTCCAGCCGGCGCGCGCCCTCGGTGAACCGCCCCTGGGGGCTGGCCACGGACACCGTCCGGCCGGCGAACATCCGCTGGTGAACCGCGGCCAACCTGTGCACAGTGTGACCTTCGGGCATAGTCGGGCGATCATACTGCCGCGGACGGGGTATCCCCTCCTGCGACGAGCGGCCCGTGGACCTGGGTGGCCGCCCGCGGTGANCCGGATGTGGGCCACGGGGGGACCATGCGAGCACCTGGTCGGGTACGGGCTGAGGCGTTGNCCGAGGCGTGCGCGGCGGCGGGGGAGCTGCCGCTTCCGGGGCGCGGTCGGACGCTCGAACGCTGGGCGGCGCTGGCCGCGCTCGCGGCGGACGACCTGGTGCTCGCGCGGCTCGCCGAGGCGCACGCCGACGCGGTGGCCGTCGTCGCCGAGCTCGCGGGCGCACCGCTGCCGCCGGGGTCCCGCTGGGGGGTCTGGGCCGCGGAGGACCCCACCGGGGTCCTGACCGCCGTCCCGCTCGACGGGCAGGGGGCAGGCTGGCTGCTCGACGGCGCCAAGGCCTGGTGTTCGGGTGCGACCCTGCTGACCCACGCCCTGGTGACCGCCCGTCGAGGACAGTCTCGTCAGCTCCTCGCGGTCGCGCTGGACGCCGCGGGGATCACCGTCGCCGCCGACGACTGGGCCGCCGGCGGCATGAAGGCAGCCGATACCCGGCGGGTCCGCTTCGACCGGGTGCCCGCCCGCGCGGTCGGCGGGCCGGACGGCTACCTGCGCCGTCCCGGGTTCTGGATCGGCGGGATCGGCGTCGCGGCCTGCTGGTACGGGGGTGCCACCGCCGTGGCGGCACCGTTGCGGGAGCGGGTCGGCGCCCGCGGGGACGACCCGCACGCGGCGGCCCATCTCGGCGCCGTCGACGTCGCGCTCGGTGGCGCCCGCGACGTGCTGCGGGCGGCGGCGGACGCGGTCGACGCCCGCCCCGAGGCGGATCACGCTCGCCTCGCCCGCCGGGTGCGGGCGACCGTGGCGGGGGCGGCGGCGGAGGTGATCCGCCGGGTCGACCGGGCGCTCGGGCCGGGGCCGCGCGCCCGCGACCGCCAGCATTCCGCCCGCATCGCCGATCTGGAGGTCTACCTCCTTCAGGAGCACGCCGAACGGGACCTGGCCGCTCTCGGCGCCGCCGTCGTCGCCGCGGCCGAGCCCGACTGGTCGCTGTGACCCGCCGGCGGCGTCCCCGCTGTCGTTGCTGACCCGAACCCGGGTACACCGCGGGAAGCCGGGCCGCGAGGGCTTCACGGAGGGTTCGATGACGCTGCCGCCGCAGTACTTCGACGAGATGTACGCGGGCGACGGAGACCCGTGGGGCTTCGCCGACCGCTGGTACGAGCGGCGGAAGCGGGCACTCACCGTCGCCCTTCTTCCCGACGACCACTACGCGACCGGCTACGAGCCGGGTTGTTCGATCGGCCTGCTGACCCGCGATCTCGCCGGCCGCTGCGGGCGGCTGCTGGCGACCGACGTGGCGCCCGCCGCGGTGGCGGCCGCCACCCGCCGGACCGCCGACCTGCCGAACGTGCGCGTCGAGGCGGCGCGGCTGCCGGGGGACTGGCCGGCGGGGACCTTCGAGCTCGTGGTGCTCTCCGAGGTGGGGTACTACTTCGACCAGGCCGACGCCCGCCTCGTCGCCGCCCGTGCGACCGCCTCGGCGGGCACGCTGGTCGCCGTCCACTGGCGCCATCCCGTCGAGGACTACCCGTGCGGGGGCGACGAGGTGCACGCGCTGCTCGGGCAGGCCGCCGTCGGCGCCGGTCTGACGCGCCTCGTGCACCACCTCGAGGACGATCTGGTGGCGGACGTCTGGGCGCGTGACGGCCGCTCGGTCGCCGCGCGAACGGGCCTGCGGTGAGACGGGATCAGCCTCCCGCGGACCGGGATCAGCCTCCCGGGGACCGGGTCAGCCGCCCATGAACCGGATCGGCCGTTCGTGAACCGGATCAGCAGGGTCGCCGTGGTGGTCCCGGCCCATGACGAGCAGGACCTGATCGGGGACTGCCTGGACGCGTTGGGCGAGGCGGTCCACCACCCCGGTCTGCGCGGCGTCGTCGTCGAGGTGCTGGTCGTGCTCGACGACTGCGGCGACGAGTCGGCCCGGCACTGCCGCAGGCGGGCCGTGCCGACGCTCGCCGTGCGCGAGCGGAACGTGGGAAGGGCCCGGTCGCGCGGATTCGCGCACCTGATCTCCCGGGCGGCAGCGGACGCGGCTCCGGCCGGTCCGCGCGCGGTGTGGCTCGCGACCACCGACGCGGACAGCCGGGTCTCCCCCGACTGGCTCACGGCCCAGGTGCAGTTCGCCCTCGACGGCGCGGACGCCGTGTTCGGCGTGGTCGACATCGACGACTGGGACGGCTTTCCCGCTCCCGCGCAGCGACGTTTCCTGCGGCACTACCGCGGGACGGAGCCGGCGGATTCGGGCTGGCACCGGCATGCGCACGGCGCCAACCTGGGCATCCGCCTGGATGCCTACAACCGGGTCGGCGGCATCCCCCCGCTCGCCGTCGGCGAGGACAACGCGCTGGCCGCGAACCTGCACCGCCATCCCGACCTGCGTGTTCTCCACACGACGGCGGTGCGGGTCACCACCAGCGCGCGCCGCGACTCCCGAGTCGACGGCGGATTCGCCCACGTCCTGAGNGGCTTCGAGCAGCCCGGGGGCCACCACACCGGCGGTCCTGCACCCGCCCACGGTCCTAGTACTGCCACGGCACTTGGGAGTCCCGGCTCGGGGCAGGACGAGGTTCGAGGCCGAGGCGGCGGACGATCGCACGATCCTCGTCGGCGATCATCTGCCGGGTGACCTGGGCACTCTGGATGAGCCGGGAGCCGTGGAAGGTGCCCGGATAGAGATGCAGCTCGGTGGGCACCCCGGCCTGGACGAGTCGTTGCGCGTACGCGAGGCCCTCGTCGCGCAACGGATCGAACTCGCAGACCGAGACGAACGCCGGCGGCAGGCCGGACAGGTCCGCCGCGCGCGCCGGCGCCGCGTAGGGCGGCACGTCCGCGGCGGGGCCGCCGGCGCGGTCGGCGCCGCCCACACGGTGGGCCAGGTAGTAGCGCCAGGTGAGCGCGACCTTTCCGCTGTTCCACATCGGGGTGTCCGTGAACGTGCGCATCGACACGGTGTCGAGACGGTCGTCGAGTTTGGGGGCGGTGAGGAACTGGAAGCAGAGGGCGGGGCCCCCGCGGTCGCGGCTGAGCAGGGTCAGGGCGGCGGCGAGGCACGCGCCCGCGCTGCCACCGGCCACGGCGATGCGCGCCGGATCGACGCCCAGGTTCGGCCGGGCCTCGCGGGCCAGCCAGAGCAGNGCGGCGTAACAGTCGTCGACCGCGGCCGGGTAGGGGTGCTCGGGCGCGAGCCGGTAGTCGACGCTGACCACCACACAACCCAGCTCCGCGAATCGCAGTGCCTCGCCGTGCGCCATGTCGAGATCGCCGAGAATGAAACCGCCGCCGTGCAGGAAGAGCACCGCCGGACAGTCGGCCGGGGCCGTGACGGGACGGTAGACCCGCACCCGGACGTCCGGCGCGCCCGCCGGTCCCGGGACTGGTTGGTCGGTGATCGAGACCGCTGCGCCGGCATCGGGCCGCGGGACGGCCGCGGCGAGCCGACGCACCAGCGTGCGGGCCCGCGCGACGTCGGTGATCGGGACGTCGGCCAGGAGCGCGACCCAGGGCGCGATTTCCGGGTCGAGGGCATAACCCACTGGCAGATCCTCCCGTCCGTGACCTGTCACCCGGGGGCCGGGACGCCTGGCCATCGTCGAGCCCGGGACCGTTTCGTGTCCACGGGCGGCCGCGAATACGGGTGAGGCTGTCGGCGGGTTTGGCTGTCGGCGGCCGATGCCATCGTCCGCCCTGCTCGCCTCGCCGGTACCCGCGGGCCTGCCCACGGTCGTAGTCTCCTGGCATGGAGGGGCTGATCCTGCGGCTGGCGGACCTGGATGAGGGTGCGCTGGGCGCGGTGCGGATCATCGCTTTCTTCGACAGCTTCGTCGAGCACCGGGCCAGCCTGGAGGCCGTGCTGTNGGCCACCGCCCAGTTCGCCGGGTGCGAGGTCGGCCTCGCCGGTGGTTCGGTGCCGCCGTTGGTGGTGCGGGCTGGTGAAGGAGTCCCGTTCGCCGGCGACCCGCCCGACGGTGCGGCCCGGGCGCCGGTGGGCGATGACCGGTGGGTGTGGCTCGCGCGGGCGGGACAGCCACTCGCGCAGGATCGGATGCTCCTGGACCGGCTGGCGCACGCGGTCCGCGCGTTGTCCCCTCGGCCGCGGCTCGACCATCCCGGGACCGGGGATCCGGCGTTGCTGGAACTGGTGCTCGGCGCGGGCGCCGATGACGCCGGCCGGGCGCGTGCCCTGCGGCTGCTCGGCATCGAGCCGACCTGCTCGGTCACGGTCTACGCCGTCCGCTCGCCCGATCCCGCGGCCGGCGCCGAGTTCCTGGCCGGGCTGCATCCCTGGGTGCGGGCCGTGCGGATCGGCGACGTGCGCGCGGTGGTCGGGCGGGAGCCGCCCGTCGGCGAACCGACGATCCCGACCGGCGTGCGGGTGGGTCGGTCCGTGCCGATGCCGGCGTCCGCGGCGCAGCGGGCGTGGCGCGGCGCCCGCACGGCGTTGCGCTTCACCGGGTCGGGGCTGCCGGCCGGACTGGCCACGCTCGCCGGAGGGTCGGCGCTGGTCACCGAGGAGAGCCTCGGCGTCTGGCGGGACGTCGCCGAGCAGGTGCCCGGCGAACGGCTCGCCGCCTCGCCCGACGTCGCGGCGCTGCGCAGGCTCGGCGCCGAGCCGCAGGGTCCGCAGACGCTGGCCATGCTCGTCGCCGTCGGCGCCACCGCCTCGCTGCGGCAGGCCGCGGCCGTGCTGTACGTGCACCACAGCACTCTGATCGCACGCCTGGCCAAGGCCNAGCGCGTCCTGGGTTTCTCCATCGACACCCCGGCGGGCCGAACCCGGCTGACGGCCGCACTGATCATCCGGGCTCTCTGCGCAGATCTCGACGACCTTCCGACCTGAATCGACCGGACCGGACCGTCCAGCTGCGCCACCGCGTCGGTGAAACTCTCGTCGTCGAGCTCCTAGACCTCCGGGGCCTGCGCATGACATTGCGCATGACCCTGGCAGGACTCATTGCTGACCGACACCTTCATCGGAACCCCTCTCAGCTCGACAGTCATCATGCAGTGCGCGATGCGCAGGCGGGCGGACCAACGCCTTCGCGCGGCCCGGGAGTGAGGCGAACCGGGAGATGCTTGACCGTGTAGACGTCGCCCGCGTCCGCAAGGCGCTCGACGGGAGGCGCGACATGCCCGTCCGGCAGCCGACGCAACAGTGCGGTAATCATTACGCGGAACATGGCCCGCGCGAAGTTCGAACCCAGGCAGCGGTGGACAACCGGCGCGAAGGCCAGGTGTCGATTCGTGCCGCAATCAAGATCGATGTCGTGCGGGCATGCGAAGGTGCTGGGATCGCGGTTGGCCGCCGCGAACATCAGCATGACCCGGTCGCCCTTCTTGAGCTGGCGGCCGTGGAACTGCGCGTCCCGGGTGACGACTCGGGTGAGGCCCTGCACCGGAGTGTCGCGGCGCAGGAACTCCTCCGTCGCGATCTCCAGGACGGCCGGGTCCTCGAGGAGCCGGCGGCGCAGTGCGGGATCGGCGTCGATGCGCAGGAAGGCATTGCCGGTGCGGCCTGCCGTGGTGTCCATGCCACCGAGCAGGAGCGGCATGACGATGCCGGAAAGCTCCTCNTCGGAGAGCCTCTCCCCGTCGATCTCCGCCTCCGTGAGATCGCTGAGCACNCCCTGGCCCCGGCGCCGCCGGNGTTGGGCGATCTTCTGGGCGATCTCCTGGGCGATCGTGCCGTAGATGTTGGCCGCGGACTGGGCGGACCGCTCCGGGGCATAGGCACGGCCAGGGATGAGGGAGTGCAGCCACTCGATCCACTCCGGCCAGCGCCTCTCGTCGAAGTCGAGGAGCTGCAGCGTCCACCGCGGGCCGGCGGCGGGGTGAAGAGCTGCTCGGCAAGGTCGCCCTCGCCNCCCTCGCCGCCCTCGCCGTCCTCGCCGTCCTCGCCGTCCTCGACGACAGCGTCGATCAACTCGGTGGCCGTGCGCCGCAGGGCCGGCTCCCGTCCTTCCGCCTCCTTGGGCAAGAGGTACGGAAGCAGTAACTTCCGGTACTTCTGCAGCATGGGCGGGTCGCTGTCGATCGGGATGAAAGACGTCTCGATCGGCAGCGCCGGAATGGCCTTGCTCATGTGGTTGCTGAAGAGACTTGGGCCTCGTCAGGCGTCGAACACGGCCTCATACGAGGTGACGAGCCAGTAGCCGCCCCAGGTCGAGGACCTGGCCACCGGGCAGCGGTTCCGAAGATCCGCCATAACCTCGTAATTGTGTTCCCGGAATCCTGCGCTGTGCTGGTCCAGGTCAGTGTCGCCAAATCCTCCTCCGTCTACGGCTGTCACAATTCGTCCTCTTATGTGGAGAGCAAGGTATGTCGGCCCGACCGGGCCGATCCACCNCATCTTCGGCGCTGTTTCCTCGTGCCAGCGATCGGATTCATCGGGAACGCCTGCCGGCCTGTTCTGTCGGCCTGCTGCGGGGAGTGGTCAAGCGTGATGGGAGCGGTGGGAATGACGACAGATTCGCCGGCGTTCCGGATGGCTGCCGCCGCAGTCGCCGGGCGCCGTCCGATCCTGCGGTGCGCGGTGCCATCGACTTCTCCGTAGTATTCCTAGACGAGAACGTTGTGTCCAGCCGCGCCACACTCGACCCGGCTCGGGAAACGGCTGCCGGGTTTTCCGGGGGGATGGAGATCTCGGCGAAACATCTCTGGTCGCCGCGCCGCGCCGTGCCGCGCGAGATGACGGCGAGGTGCGGCGATCATGTTCACGGAACGGATGCGCAGACGGCCGCCACCAGACCACCGTCGGGAGCGGACCGGCTGGCGGACCGGCCCGGGGTCGTCGGGCCTCGGCTGCGGGCGTCTGTCCTCGACGTGACCGGACAGCGCCCCAGGGATCATGGTGGACGACGTCAGGGCGGGTGCTCGGTGGGTGTGCTCTGTCGTCATGCGCCTCTGTCGTCATGCGCCTCCGTCGTCATGCGCCTCTGTCGTCATGCGGCGACAGGTCAGACGCCGGGGGTCTTCAACGTCCTACTGGGCTCGGGCACGCCGGCGACCCCGCGTGCCGCGCCCGCATCCGCGCGGCAGCCCGACGACTCGGTGGTGNCTGCGCTCGGCAACGCGTAACTGTGGTCTGCGACACGCCGGTAGGCTAGATTTATTGAGTCGATAAAGTTCATAAAGTTCTATTCGATCACCATGGAGGGGATTGANTATCTGATCGAATGCAATGAGTCAAATGCAATGAGTGATGCAGGAGAGCCTGGTGGGCATCGGTGGCTCCTCGACGGCCCGTGGGGGCTGGAGCCATGCAGTGAGCTGGAGGCACGACGTCAGACTGAGGTAACGCGGTCAGACTGGAGGCACGCAGTGGGGAACAGGTTCGAGACGCCCGCGAAGATCCTCGACGCGGCGTTGGGGTGCATCGCGGCCCGCGGCCCGGCCAAGATGTCCCTGCGCGACGTTTCCGCGGCTGCGGAGGTCTCTCGTGGCACGCTCTACCGGTACTTCAAGACCAAGGGTGAGCTACTCACTGCCATCAGCGACCACGTCCGGCGGGGGGTCAGCGCCGCGCTCGACGAAGCGGTCGCCGGGCAGCCANNCGACTCCGGGCGCCTGCGCGCGACCGTCGACGCCATCATGCACTACGGAGACGACCATCCCGAGGTTTCCCGGGTCATCGAAGCCGAGNCCNCCTTCGCTCTGCAGTTCATCCGCGACATCTTCCCGAGCTTCGTGGCCCAGATGACGGAACTCCTCGCGCCCGTGCTCGACGATCTCGGCATCGTCCAGGAAGGCACGGTGAGACGGGAGGTCCTGGCGGAGCTTCTGCTGCGAGCCACGAGCTCGCTGTACCTGATCCCGTCCCCCAACCCCGACGAGCTGACCGACGCGGTCGTGACTCTGTGGGCTTCTGTCGCCGCACCCGCGAAGGTCGGCGATCCCGGCCCGGAAGGCGAAGCCCGACCTGACTCGGAGGTTTCCCTCCAGGGAAGGTCTCGGCGGCTTGGAGAGGGGTGATGTCACCAGACGGATGCCCNGTGGGTCCGTACAGCAGACGACGTCGCCCTGACCGGAGGCGGCACCTGTTCGAATAGTCATCCCGCCGGCCCCGCAATGACCAAAGCGGGATTGCGGTTCGGCCTGCCCNAAATATCCTCCGGGGGCCGATCGATCGCTCCTGCGCGCGATGGACTTTCGTACAAAGAGGCCGATCGTCCTCGTGCGCGCATCCGGGCTTAGGCGTAGACATCGTGTCAGATGCGCTGTAACTTTCCTCGACGCACCCGCCCCGTCAGGACGGGTCTTCGATAGCGAGGGAGTCTGATCGGCGATGACGACGGCGTCTGAGGCGGTGTCCTTACAGGGCGAGCCGCGGCTTCTGATCGACGGGAAACTNGGCGAGTCGGCGACGGGCAGCCGCTACGACAACATCAACCCTGCCACCGAGGAGATCCTCGGTCAGACGACGGACGCCACGGCGGCGGACATGGACCGGGCCATCGCGGCGGCGCGCCGCGCGTTCGACGAGTCGTCGTGGTCGACGGACCGGGAACTGCGCAAGCGGTGCCTGGCCCAGTTGCAGGCCGCGCTCGACGACGAGAAGGAGGCGCTGCGCGCGGAGNTCATCGCCGAGGCGGGCGCCCCGATCGCGGTGACGCACTTCGCGCAGCTTGACTGGCCGCTGGCGGACGGCCTGCGCGGGCCGCTGGAGCTGATCGACACCTTCCCGTGGGAGCGCACGCTGCCCGACACGAACCTGTTCGGGCCCAGCCACCGCGCGGTCTGGAAGGAGCCGGTGGGGGTCGTCGCGGCGATCGTGCCGTGGAACTACCCGTTCGAGGTGACGATCAACAAGCTGGGGCCGATCCTGGCGACCGGCAACACCGTCGTCCTCAAGCCGGCGCCGGACACGCCCTGGAACGCCACCCGGATCGGCCGGATCGTCGCCGAGCGGACGGACATCCCGGCGGGCGTCGTGAACGTGGTCNCGACCTCGGACAACGCGGTGGCCGAGCTGCTCGTCACCGACCCCCGGGTGGACATGGTGTCGTTCACCGGGTCGACCGGAATCGGCCGGCGCATCGTCGAACTGTCCGCTGGGACGATGAAGCGGACGCTGCTGGAGCTCGGCGGCAAGTCCGCGATGATCGTGCTCGACGACGCCGACCTCGCCTCGGTCCTGCCCGGAGCCGGCCTCGGGGCGTGCCTGCACGCCGGGCAGGGCTGCGCGATGACGACGCGGATCCTGCTGCCCCGCTCCGTCTACGACCAGGGCCTCGAGATCCTCACCGAGGTGTTCCGCCACCTTCCCTACGGCGACCCGAACGACCCGGCGAACCTCTCCGGCCCGCAGATCAACGCCCGCCAGCGCGACCGGGTGCTGGACTACATCGAGATCGGCAAGGCCGAGGGCGCGCGGGTCGTCGCCGGCGGCGGTCGCCCGGCGCACCTGCCAACCGGCTACTACGTCGAGCCGACGCTGCTCGCGGACGTGGACAACGGCATGCGGGTGGCCCGCGAGGAGATCTTCGGCCCGGTGGCGGCCGTGATCCCCTTCGACGACGAGGCGGACGCCGTGCGGATCGCCAACGACAGCCCGTACGGCCTGTCCGGCGGCGTGTTCTCCGCCTCGCTCGACCGCGGCCTGTCCGTCGCCCGCCGGATCCGCACGGGGAGCATCAACGTCAACGGGGGCAACTTCTACGGCTCGAACGGCCCCTACGGCGGCTACAAGCTGTCGGGCAACGGCCGCCAGGGCGGCATCGAGGGCTTCGAGCAGCACCTGGAGAGCAAGTCCGTCGGCTTCGCCGGCTGAGCTGCCCACATCCGGGCCGCCGTCTTTCCGGGCCGCCGTCTTTCCGGGCGGCCCACCACCTGGTCGCACGCACGAGCAGAGGAGCAGGACAATGTCAGGTCGCCTCGAGGGCAAGGTCGCCTTCATCACGGGCGCGGCGCGCGGGCAGGGCCGCAGCCACGCGGTTCGCCTGGCGCAGGAGGGCGCCGACATCATCGCCATCGACATCGTCGAGCAGATCGAGTCGAACCCCTACCCGCTGTCCACCCCGGAGGACCTCGCCGAGACCGTCACCCTGGTCGAGAAGCTCGGCCGGCGCATCATCGCCACCAAGGCCGACGTCCGCNAGCGCGACCAGCTCCGCGAGGCCGTCAACAAGGGCGTCGCCGAGCTCGGCCGCCTCGANATCGTCGTCGCGAACGCCGGCATCCTGCCGATGGCGATGGGCGACCCTCAGGCGACCGACTTCATCGACGCCGTCGACGTCGACCTCATCGGCGTGATGAACGCCGTCGCGGTCAGNGTCCCNCACCTGCCGGATCGCAGCTCCATCATCGTCACCGGCTCGACCGCGGCCATGATGCCCAACACCACCGACAACCCCGCGATGGGACCGGGCAGCGCCGGCTACGGCTGGGCGAAGAAGATCCTCATCGGCTATGTCGAGGAGATGGCGCTCCACCTGGCCCCGAAGTTCATCCGGGTCAACGCCATCCACCCGACCAACGTCAACACCCACCTGCTCCACAACGACGGGCTGTACGCGCAGTTCCGGCCGGACCTGGAGAACCCGACCCGGGAAGACGTCGAGCCCGCGTTCGTCACGTTCCAGGCGATGCCGATCCCCTACGTCGAGCCGGTCGACATCTCCAACCTGGTGCTGTTCCTCGCCTCCGACGAGTCCCGGTACATCACCGGCCAGCAGATCCGGGTCGACGCCGGCTCCCTGCTCAAGTTCCCGAACGGCCCCACGGGCTGATCTCCGCCGAACCCTGTGGACGGCAGTGCTCGGGGCGCGTCGGGGCGCTCGCCGAGCACCGCCTCCCACGAGGTTCCGACAGCCGGATCCGGGGCCGCTCACCGGTCTGCCGGGCGGCTGAGGAGGGCTTCGAGGGNCCGGGTGTAGGGGTTTCGGCGGGGTGTCTGGGTGGGGTCGACCCAGACGGGCGGGAGGAACTCCGGTCGGCGGTCCGCGCCAAGCCGGACGGTCCAGCCGTGGTGGTGGAGGAAACGGTGGTGCCAACCGCAGACGAGCACGAGGTTGTCCAGGCAGGTGGTTCCGTCGTCGGTCCAGTGCCGGATGTGGTGCGCCTGGCACCAGCTCGGCGGCCTNCTGCAACCGGGAAACGCGCAGCAACGGTCGCGAGCGACCAGGGCGCGGCGCAGGTCGGCCGGGACGGTGCGCTGCGTCCGGCCGACGTCGAGGGGAACGCTGTCCGCATTGAGCACGATGCGGCTGACTTCGGCATCGCAGGACAGCCGGCGTAGCACGGAGCGTGGTAGCGGCTGGCCCCAGCTCGTGGCCGCGGCAGGCCCGCCCCGGCCGACCAGCGTCGCCCAGGGGACGGTGACGGTCAGGTGGGGGCGCACACCGCCGGAGACGGGTACCGATGAGGCGTCGAGGGCGCGGTGCAGAAGCTCGACGAGAGCGTCGCCTCGGCGGCGGGCGGGGCTGCGGGGATCGGGGGTGCCGTCGACGGCGGGGCTGGGGGCGGCGAGGCTGTCGAGGGCGGTGCGCAGAAGAGCGGCGCCCTCGGCGTCAAGTTCGCCGGTGATCCGGGTCATCCCGTCGGCCAGGTCGGTGATCGACAGGTGGCGGCGCGACGTCGGATCGTCGCCGTCAGCACCACCGCCCGCGTTGCCCCCNCCGGCGTCGCCACCGCCGGGATTGTGATCACCTCCGTCGTCGTCGTCGCTGCTGCCGCCCTCGTCGCTGTTGCTGTCGTCGGCGGGGTCGGGGCTGTCGCCACCGGGGCTGGTGTCGACGTCGGTGAGCCGCTCGCGGATGTGGCGGCCGAGGAGGGCGAGATCGGCGGGATCGAAGGTGTCCGCGCAGCGGAGCAGGAGTGCTTCGGCTTCACGCCGCCTGGTGAGGTCCGCCCCGCGGGGGAGGGCGCGCAGCGCCGCGTGGATCGCGAAGGCCTGGTCGATGCTGATGGTGCCGGCGGTCAGGGCGGTGCCGGTGGCGGTGAGATCGCCGTCGACTGCCAGGGCGAGACCGAGCAGCCGCTGGGCCTCNCCGGGGCGGATCCGCAGCCGGGCGCGGAGTAACGCGGCCGTGCTGGTGGCACCCTCGCGTTGGGCGCTGCCGCGGCCGTGCAGCTCATTGATCAACCCCAGACGCAGCGCGGCGAGCCGGGCCAGCAACGCCGAGCAGTCCAGCACCGCGCTGTCCAGGTCGCCATCGGACAGGGACCAGCCGGGCATGTCCACCGCCTGTCCGACCAGCTCGTCGAGCTCGGACAGCGCTGTAAGCAGCCGTGGACAACCCCTCGGGTCGAGGCCGAAGGTGGGAGCCGGGCCGGCGTCGGATTCAGGATCGGAAGTGGCAGTGAGTCCGGGGGCGGGGACTGGGGTGGGAGCGGTGTCGCGGCCGGGGCTGGGGCCGTGCGTGTTCATGAGTCGANGGTAGATCCGCAGCCGCCAGATGTCGAACGTATGTTCGTCTCCGTGAGCGATGTGGGGCAGCGGCCTGCCGCAGGCCGCCAGCTCGGCCACATCCTCAAGGCTGCGACTGCCGGCGAGGAGGAAGGTGGAGGGTGAGGCCGTGCCCAGCACATTCGTCGCGCCGGGTACGGCCGCTGNGACTGTCGGCGAAGAACGAGGCCGGACGTCAGGAGCCGGGCCGGGCGGCGAGGGGCGGCCGGATGTCGCGGGGCCGAGGTGACGGTTGAGGGCGGGGCTCGGCTGGTGGTGGGGTGACGGTTGAGGGCGGGGGCGCATCCGGTGGCGAAGCGATCGGTCCGTGGTCGGTGGGGTCCGCGCAATCGTCGGTAATGTGGGCATGAATTTCCGACACTCGGCGGATAACCGTCGGAGTGGCGAGGGTGAAGGTGCACGNCCTANAGGGCCCGACCAAAAGGAACGTCCTTGTCAAGACGAGTGTTACCCCATGGTGGGGTGACGTCCACGGTCGATCTCCCGTAGCGTCGGGTTCACAGCATCGTGAATGAGTGATTCCAGGAAAGCCCCGAAAGGTGTTCCGGTGGAATGCCTGACCTTTACGGTGGCGTTCCGGCGGCGNCCCCGGTCGTGTGCACGGTCGGGGCCACGTGAGGCGATCGCTCGCGAAGCCACCGATGCTGACATGTGCCGCGGCTCGGTGAGGCAGGTCGGGTCGGGGCGTACCTCCCACAAAGGACGTGACCATGACAGTGATGGCCAGGTGGCGGACCCGCCGCCGACGGATCGCGACGACAACGGTGGCCGCGCTGCTGACCGTGACCGCCGCCGGGGTGGCCCAGCTCGCGACCGACTCGGCCGCCCAGGCCGCCACCCCCTCGGCAGCCAGCCCCACCGTGACCGGGCCCGTCACCGGCGGTAAGGGCGTCCCCGTGGTGGGAGCCACCGCCTTCGACTTAGGCAAGGTCGGGTACCGGCAGTCCGAGTACTTCCTCGCCGGCTCCGCGACCGCCTACCAGGCGTCGGGCACGCTGGGGTCGGACGGCAAGTGGACCGTGACCCCGGCCGCCACGGCGCCTTACACGACCCGGATCGTGGTCAACCGCCCGGCCGACGCGAAGAAGTTCAACGGCACCGTCGTCGTGGAATGNCTCAACGTCTCCGCCGGCTACGACGGAGCCCCGGACTGGACCGCCGCGCACAACCAGCTCATCCGGGACGGCTACGCCTGGGTCGGGGTGTCCGCGCAGGCGGTCGGGCTCAACGCCACCAAGAACGCCGACCCGGACCGCTACCAGGCGCTGTCCCACCCCGGTGACAGCTACTCGTACGACATCTTCTCCCAGACCGGTCAGGCAGTGCGGAAGTCGGCCGCGACGGTCCTCGGAGGGCTGAAGCCGAAGAAGGTGCTCGGCGACGGTGAGTCGCAGTCGGCCTTCCGGCTGACGACCTACGTCAACGCCATCCACCCGCTCGTCAACGTCTACGACGGGTACCTGCTGCACAGCCGCGCCGGCACCGCGAGCGCGCTGTCCCAGGCCCCGGAGCGTCCCGACATCGCCGCGCCGGCCGTCGTCCGGATCCGACCCGATCTCGCCGTCCCGGTCCTGACCTTCCAGACGGAGACGGACCTGCCGACCGGCCTGCTCGGCTACGTCGACGCCCGCCAGGACGACACCAACCGGTTCCGCCTGTGGGAGGTTGCGGGGACCGCCCACGCCGACGCCTACACCATCGGCATCGGGGCTACGGACGTCGGCGACGGGCAGGGCAGCGTCGCGGCGTTCAACGCGCTGCGTAACCCGCCGACCGGGGCCGCTGGCTTCTCCTGCGCCAAGCCGATCAACGCTGGCGAGCAGCAGTACGTCCTGCAGACCGCGTTCTCGCAGCTCAACCGGTGGGTTACTACCGGGCAGGCGCCGTCGAAGGCACCGCGGCTGCAGATCGCGAACAACGCCTACGTCCTCGACGCCAACGGTAATGTGAAGGGCGGCATCCGCACCCCCGCGGTCGACGCCCCGGTGGCGAAGCTGTCCGGGCTCGGCCAGGACACCGGTTCCTCTCCCTTCTGCGCCCTGTTCGNCACCACCGTCCCGTTCACCCCGGCGCAGCTCCACGCCCTCTACCCGTCCCACGACGCCTTCGTCGCCGCCTGGATGAAGGNCGCGACCAGCGCCGTGAACGCCGGCTTCATCCTGCCGGCCGACGCGAAGCCGCTCGTGGCGGCGGCGGCGTCATCCACCGTGCCGGAATGACAGATGGTCCCAGTGCCAGGTGTTCCCGGTGACGTCGTCGCGCTGACGGGCGCCGGCCGCACCTGAGCGCCGCCGACAGCCGACCGCCCATCCCCAGCGCCAGCGGGGATGGGCGGTTCGGCCATCCGTGCCCGGCAGCCGAACGGGGCTCTCGTGTCATCCGCCTCGACCACGTCGTCCACGTCCGGCCGTAGCGGGCNGGTCCGGCCGTAGCGGGCAGGTCCGGCCGTAGCGGGCAGGTCCGGCCGTAGCGGGGCGCCTGCGCCGGCGCCCGGCAGATCTATCCCGCGGACACCCGGGCGTGGAGCTCGCGAATCGCCCGGNGGGGATCGTCGTCCACCCGGGACTCGGCATCGAAGATCATGGTGGCGCGCCGGTCGAGGGTGTACGCGGGCCAGGTGGGGAGCCCGGGGTGGTCCGGAACGCCCTCCTGGGCGAATCGCACGAACGCCTCGCTGATCGCCCGGGCCACCTGGGCGTTCTCGGGCCGCTCACCGGCCATCGGGGTGAGNGGGTAGTTGTCGAACGCGAACGGGATCTCGCCGCCGTGGGTGGCCCCGAGAATTCCACCGAGGGCGGGTGTGGCGAAATCAAAACGGTAGACGTACACGGGGGCGGCGTCGGCGGCTATTTTCCGCTGGGCCCAGTCGATTCCGCCCCACCACATCACCCGGTCGGTCACGAAGGCGCACGCCAGTTCGCTCGGCGTCGCGTCCGGCCGCTCCGCGCGATAGGCGCGCACGAACTCCGGCCCGGCGGCGCCGAACATGCCGCCGGCCAGCGCCGCCAGGCCGGCGTCGTCGAGGGAGCCGAACCACGGCATTCCCAGCATGATCATCCTCATGTCGTCCCGGGTCGACCCGACGAGGACGGGGACGTCGGCGCCCAGCGGCGAGGCCTGCGGATCCATCGGGTGGGCGGGCAGGACCCGGCCGTCGACGACCGCCTGGAAGGGCATGAACTGCTCGCCGCCGGCCGCCCCGGCGAGCCCGGAGGCGATCGGCACCCCGATCGCCTCCGCCTCCTCGATCAGCAGCTCGGCCGGCACGTCGTGCAGCTTCGCGACGTCGGCCGGGGCGATCCCGAGTCGGCCGAGCAGCTCCTCGGCGTTCGCGGTCGCCACGTCCGCCGGGCAGGAGCGGATCAGCGGGCCGCTCATGACCGCCGCCCGGTGGAACAGGCCCTTCGCCGCCGGCATGCCCAGCAGGATGGAGGTCTTCGACGCGCCGCCCGAGTCGCCGAACACCAGCACCCGGTTGGGGTCGCCGCCGAATCCGGCGATGTTGTCGCGCACCCACCGCAGGGCGAGCACGATGTCGAGCATGCCGGCGTTGCCCGCGTCGCGGTAGCGGTCCCCGGCCAGTTCGCCGAGGTGCAGGAAGCCGAGCGGCCCCAGCCGGTGGTTGATCGTGACGACCACGGCGTCGCCCCGGGCGGCCAGGGCGGTGCCGTCGTAGAGCGGCCAGGAGCCCGAGCCCGTGCTGAAGGCGCCGCCGTNCAGCCAGACCAGCACGGCGCGGGCGCGTTGCTGGTCGACGCCGCCGGTCCAGACGTTGAGCACCAGGCAGTCCTCGTCCTGGGCCGGCTCGTCCCCGGCCAGGCCGTGCAGGAACGCCAGGAACGGCGCCATCCGCGCGGCCGCGGCGGGATCGTCCGCGCCGCCGCCGCCCGCCTCTGCCGGGTGTGCCTGCGGCGCGGTCGGACCGTAGGCTAAGGCGTCGCGAACTCCCGTCCACGGCTCGGGCGGCCGGGCCGGCTGGAATCGGTTCGCGCCGGCGACGGATCCGCCGTACGGAATTCCCTTGAAAACGTGCACGCCCGATGGTTTCGTCGTACCGCGAATCCGGCCGCTCGACGTTTCGATGACGATATCCGGCATGATCGGTCCTTTCTCGCGTTGGCCCGTTCCCGGGCGCGAGTGAGGTGGCTCGATGCATCGGAAATTAGGCGCCGACCGAAGGCGTGTCAACACTGTTCACCGGGTCCGGTTGCGACCGGTTGACGTGGCTGAGCCCACTCTGAAACGCTGCCCGGTACCCGCACACGGGCCCGGGTGCCGGGCCGAGCTGCCGTGGGCGTCGGGCAGGGCCGGGCCGGCTGGCCGGGCCCGGGGGCAACAGAGGACGGAGCTGTCTGATGGGCGCGAGCGAGCTGTCCGGGAACGTCGATTCCGCACCGTTAGCCCGCTGCGCGGCGACGGCGGCCCGACGGTGACGGCCGAGCCGGCCGCAGCATCCGGGCCGTCCACGGTGGCCTCTGGGCTGGGTCAGGCCGGGCGGCTCGCCGGGCGGGTCGCCGTCGTCACCGGTGCGGGTCAGGGCCTGGGCCGGGCGATCGCCGCGGCGCTGGCCGACGAGGGCGCCGCGGTGGCCCTGCTCGGCCGCACCGAGTCGAAGGTGGTCGACGCCGCCGAGGAGCTGGCGGGCAAGGGCGCCCGGGTGCTGGCGCTGCGCTGCGACGTGGCCGAGCGGGCCGACGCGCAGGCCGCGGTCGCGGCGACGCTGGCCGCGTTCGGCGGGGTCGACATCCTCGTCAACAACGCCCAGGGCGGGAACAACACCGTGCGCATCCCCACGGTCGACGCCACCGACGCGGAGCTTCTCGAGTCCTTCGAGACCGGCCCGCTGGGCAGCGTCCACATGATGCAGGCCTGCTTCGAGGCGTTGCGGGACTCCGGCCACGGAGCGGTCGTCAACTTCGGGTCCGGGATCGGGGTGCGCGGCGCGCCCGGCCTGCTCGGGTACGCGATGGCGAAGGAGGCCATCGGCGGCCTGACGAAGGTCACCGCCATCGAGTGGGGCCGCTACGGGATCCGGGTGAACCAGGTCTGTCCGGCCGCGTGGTCGCCGGCGGCCGAGGAGTACATGAAGCAGAGCCCCGAGCGCTGGGAGCTGCAGCGCCGCCAGACTCCGCTNCGCCGGCTCGGCGACCCCTACGCCGACATCGGCCGGGCGATCGTCTCCCTGGTCAGCGACGACATGCAGTACCTGACCGGGGCGACGCTCATGCTCGACGGCGGCCAGATCCTGCTGCGCTGAACCCGCCGCGTTTCTCCAGCTTCCAGNCAACGGCGGATCGGGCGGATCGGAAGGAGACGGCGATGCCGGACAACCTGGTGGGCAAGACGGCGATCGTCACCGGCGGCAGCAGCGGCATCGGGCTGGCCAGCGCCGAGGCGTTCGTCGCCGAGGGCGCGCACGTGGTCATCGGCGACATCCAGGACGAGCGCGGCCGGGCCGCCGCTGAGCGGCTCGGCGACGCCGCGCTCTACGTCCACACGGACGTCTCCGACGACGACCAGGTCGCCAATCTGGTGGATACCGCGGTGCGGCACTTCGGCGGGCTGGACATCATGTTCAACAACGCCAGCGGTGCCGGCGACCAGGCCGGGCTCGTCGATCTCGGGCCGGACGGGCTCGACCGGTCGCTGCGCCTCATCGTCGGCTCGGCCGTCTCCGGGCACCGCCACGCCGCCCGGGTGTTCATCGAGCAGGGCCGCGGCGGCTCGATCATCACCACGAGCAGCGGTTCGGGGCTGCGCGGAGGCCTGGGCCAGCCGAGCTACACGATCGGCAAGCACGCCGTCATCGGCGTGGTGCGCCATGCCGCGGCCGAGCTCGGCCGGCACGGCATCCGCTCCAACGCGATCTGCCCCGGCATCACCATGACGCCGGTGCTGGGCATGGGCATCGCCCGGGACCGCCGGCCGGCCTTCATGGAGCACCTCGCCGAGGCGCTGCGCGACGAGCAGCCGGCCGGCCGGGTCGGGCAGCCCGAGGACATCGCCGCGGCCGTGGTGTTCCTGGCCAGCGACCTGTCCCGGTTCGTCAACGGGGTGATCCTGCCGGTCGACGGCGGTGCCGACGCGGTGAGCCTGGGCCGCTACTCCGAGATCACCGCCGCCGTCCGGGCGGACTTCGGCGGCCGCTGACCGCCCTACTCGACCTCCTTGAGGATGCCCTCGACGGACCGCAGCCGGCTCTGCATCTCGGCGAGGCGACCTCCCAGCTCGGCGAGCTGGCGTTCGGTGCCCTCCTGGAACAGGACGGCCCGGTCCGCGATCGTCCGGTACTCCTTCTCCCGGGCGAGCGAGGCCTTCGCCCGCCAGGTCGCGGCGAACTGCCAGATCGACACGAGGACCACGGAGGTGACCAGGGTGAAGACCCCGATGACGCCGATGATCTCCTGCCAGTCGTACGGACTCATGCCGTTGCTCCCTTCTCCTGTGGGCTGAGGGTGCGGGCCGCCTGCGCGATGGTCCGCGGGGTCAGCTGGATCACGAACGCGGTGATCTCGTAGAACTTCATCGCCTTGCCGTCCTCCGAGAGTTCAAGGCGGGCGGTCACGAGGCCGGCGGCCTCGAGCTTGCGCAGATGGACCTGCAGCAGGGCCCGGCTGATGTCCAGGTCCCGGGCCAGCCGGCTCACGTAGTTGCGCTCGTCGGCCAGCGCCGCGAGGACCCGCAGCCGGTGCGGGTTGGCGAGCGTGGCCATGATCTGCACCAGCTCGTCCCCGGAGGGATCGGATCTCGTCACTTGCGGACCCATCTCCGTCACGTGCAGATCACTCTCACTGCCGATCACTGTCACTGCCGATCACT
>NZ_LJFZ01000041.1:34458-64083 GCF_001420875.1 Frankia sp. AvcI1
CGATCACTGTCACTGCCGATCACTGTCGCACGCGTATCTCTGGCACGTGCAAAGAAACGTTAGCAGGTGATGGATCACGTTAGCACATGGAGAACGGAAGGCAAGACCGGCGGCGTGATCAGTCCGCCGGGGATGGTGCCAGCGGTGCCGCCGGGGTGGTGCCAAGGGTGCCGCCGGAGGGGCGCAAACGCGTCGCGGGGCCGGCTGCGCGACGATGCGCAGCCGGCCCCGCGACGGGCTGGGGTGATGCGGGTCAGGTCACGACGATCCGCACGGAGGCGACGTTCGGGATGCGGCGGTGCACGGCGTCGCGGTCGCCGTCGCGGTGCGACCACACCCGGGCGGTCGCGAACCGGGTGCCCGGCGTGGGGTAGGAGACCGTCCTGGTCAGGCTCACGGCGGTCGGGGTGCCGACGACGTCGGCCGGGTCGGCGAACGCACCCGAGCCGTCGAGGTCCCACTCGACCGCGACGATCGTGCCGGCCCCCGGCGGCACCTCGGCGTCCACCCGCAGGGTGACCGCAGTGCCCGCCGCCACGTCGGCCCGCTCGCCGCCGTCCACCGTCGCCACCACCACCGGCTGGATGCCGCCGCGCTCGGCCGCGGACGCCGGCAGCACGACCCGCCCGTCGCGGAACTCGTAGCGCGAACCGGCCGGCTCGACCCCCTGCTCNACCCAGGCGACCAGGTCGAGCAGGCTCTGCTCGATGACGGGCAGGTAGTCGATGAGCCACGTCGAGGTGGCCCGGTCCGGCGCCGAGGGCAGGTACGCCGGCGGAATGTGCTCGGCGTTCTNGGTCCAGCGCAGGCGGAACCGCTCGGNGGCGGCCTCGGGCCCCCGCACGGCGCGCACCGCCGCCTCGTAGACGAGGCCCTGCGGCGGCCACAGCGAGGCGTCGTGGGTGTGGTGGACCCACAGCAGCTTCCCCTCGTACTGGCCCGAGTAGGCCACGCCCATCAGCGGCGACATCGTGGGGACCCGGTTCTGCGGGTAGATCGGGCGCCCGTCGGGGCGCAGGAAGTCGAACGCCGGCTCGGCCATCAGGTGGTGGCGGTAGTAGTAGCAGAACGCCAGGAACCGGCGGTTGTCGACGTGGATCTCGTCGCCGACCTCGACGTCGCGGAAGCGCAGCAGGTTGGCCTCGGCGACGCCGTCGGCGCTGAGCAGCTCGCCGGCGTGGCCCATGCAGTAGAGCTGACGCCCCTTGGCCTTCCCGCTGAGCAGCTTCAGGCCCGCGCCGAGGCGGTAGCCGTCGCCGAGTCCCTCGACCTCGATCGCCATGGGCAGATCGGGCCCCGCGCTCATCAGCGACGCCATGACCCGCAGGCCGGCGAACTCCGGGCCGGCGTAGGCGGGGTCGCTCAGCAGCTCGCCGCCGGTGACGACCCGGCTCACGGTCGTGGTGACGTCGAGGAGGTCCTCGGCGACGGCGTCCGGCGCGTCGTGGCCGACGTAGCCGGGCTTCGTCCAGNAGGCCTCGAAGTACTCGGCGTCCTCGGTGGCGAGCCGGTCGGCGATGGACGACCACAGCCAGATCTGGCCCATCGGCGAAAAGATCATGAACTCGTCGCCGCGGGGGTAGCCGAGCTGGTAGAGGTTGGCGANCTCCTCGCGCTGGTGCGTGGTCAGCCCGGCGTAGGGGTCGCCGCTGCCGCCCGGCCGCGTCGCGTCGATGACACCGGCGGCCTGGCGGCGCAGCAGGCGCTGCACGTTGAACATGGACGCGAAGGCCATCACCTGGGCGCCCTTCATGAGCGTGCTGACACCGTGCTCGGCGATCTCGCCGCCGCCCATGAACGGCAGCGCGCCGTCGTAGACGCCGGTGCCGTACTCCAGGCACAGCGGGGAGCGCCGCCCGCCGCCGCTGCCGCCCCAGACGTAGGCGTGGTGGGGCGGGGCGCCGTACACCTGGGCGGCGACGTGCTTCGAGAACCGGGCGGTCTCGACGCTGGCGCGGTGGCCGTAGAGCGTCGGGTCGTCGCCGCCGCGGGGATCGATGTCGTCGCCGATGTGGCCGGAGTTCGACTCGACCATGTAGCCGCCGAGCCGGGAGATGAGCACCAACCCGCCGATCACGTCGCCCATCGGGCCGCCGAAGGCGTCCTCGTGGCCGGCGTGCGCGCCCTCCAGCGGGTGGAACAGGCGGCCGTCGTAGGAGTCCTCGGTGGGGAAGTAGAACGTGAAGCGGGTGTCGGTGTCCTGAAAACCACCGTGTACGTGACGGTGGGGTAAGGGGCTCTCGCGCCAGACGTCCGAGTCGATGTAGGGCGAGCCGAAGAATGAGTCTGCGGGAATGTAGGAGGCTACCTCGATCTTTCCGTCCACGTCCATGACAGCGGTCATCCTCCACGCGTGCGGTGGGGTACTGGGAATGNCGGTCGCAGTCGCCGCCAGGCGACCGGCGCGGGCGCAGCCTACGTCCGCGACGACCNTCGAGTCAACGATGTTCACCTGCTCGGGGTGGGCGGATCGGACGGGCACCGACGAGTCCCCCGGGAAAGCGCGCCGCGACCTCCGGAAGGGCCATGGACATCGGCGTTGCGGGCGGTACCGTCCTCGCATGACGACCACTTCGGGTATCCCGGCGCCCCAGCCCGTCGGCAACGTCGGCTTATCGTCCGAACGCCCCTCGCCGCCGCGGCTGGAAACCCGCGACCTGTCGGTCGGCTACGGGTCCACTCCGGTGGTGCACGACCTGAATCTGGTGCTGCGGCCCGGGGAGGTCGTGGCGCTGCTCGGGGTCAACGGCGCGGGCAAGACGACCACGGTCCGGGCGTTGGCGGGGGAGCTGCGCCCGCTGCGCGGCGAGGTGCTGTTCGACGGGCGCCGCACGACCGCGCCGCTGCACCGGCGCGCCCGCGGCGGGTTGCGCTACATCACCGAGGAACGGTCGGTGTTCATGGACCTGTCGGCGGCCGACAACCTGCGCCTGGGCGGGGGTGAGCGCGAGCGGTGCCTGGAGCTGTTCCCGGAGCTGGCGCCGCTGCTGCCGCGCCGGGCGGGCCTGCTCTCCGGCGGCGAGCAGCAGATGCTCACCCTGGCACGCGCGCTCGCGGCCGACCCTCGGGTGCTGCTCGCCGACGAGCTCTCGCTCGGGCTCGCGCCGCTGGTTCTCGAGCGCCTTCTGCTGGCCGTGCGCGCGGCGGCGGACCGGGGCGGCGCGGTGCTCCTGGTCGAACAGCACGTCCGGGACGCCCTCGAGGTCGCCGACCGCGCGTACGTGCTCAGCCATGGGCGGGTGGTGCTGGAGGGCGAGGCCCGTGAGCTGCGCGGTCGCATCGGCGAGATCGAGCGGACCTACCTGTCGAGCGCCGAGCTGGCGACCGACTGAGCCCCCGTCCGGCGGTGGGCCTGGCACTTTGGTGAGGTGAACGCTGTTGACAGGGCGGCGGGCTACAGGCAGGGTGAGCGGACTCGAACTATGAGGTGAGTCACATGGGACAGCGATTGGTCCTCGTCTCCGCCGACGGTCACACCGGAGCTCCCCCGCAGGCCTACCGCGACTACATCGAGCCGGAGTTCCTCGGCGACCTCGACCGCCTGACGGCGGAGAACGACGAGTGGCTGAACGTGGTGATCACCGCCGCCGGCTCGTCCGACGAGACGCTCGAGGTGATCGACGGCCGCCGCGCCATCCGCACCGGCGGCGAGCTCGGCGCGTTCGACCTGGCCCGGCGGGTGCGGGAGCTCGACGCCGAGGGCGTCGCCGGCGAGCTGCTGCTGTCCGGCCACCAGATGTGCACGCTGCCGTTCTTCGGCGTCGTGAACAACCCCTATCCGCCGCGGCTGCGCGCGGCCGGCACCCGCGCATACCACCGCTGGCTGGCGGACGCGATGGCCACCGCGCCCGGCCGGTTCTACGGCATCGCGGAGGCGGGGCCGTGCCTGGACCTGGCGGCGACCGTCGCCGAGCTGGCGTGGGTCGCCGAGCACGGCTTCGTCGGCGTCCTGCTGCCCGGCATGGTCGCCGACCCCGCGCTGCCGCCGCTGCACGACGCGTACTACGACCCGTTCTGGGCGGCCTGCGCCCGCCTCGGGCTGGTCGTGACCGTGCACGCCGGCTGGGGCGGGGTGCAGGGCCAGTTCCAGGCGTTCCTGCGGCAGGTGCACGAGGCGATGGGCGGGGCCGGCGAGATCGACCTGAACCTGCAGCAGCGGCTGCGCGAGCAACTCGACGCGCGCGCCGACTCGCCCCTGCAGCTCGACCTGGGGCCGCGCCGGGCCATGTGGCAGCTCATGCTGGGCGGGGTGTTCGACCGCTACCCGGACCTGCGCCTGGCCCTGACCGAGGTGCGGGCCGACTGGCTGCCGCCGACGCTCGCGCGCCTCGACGAGCGCGCCGCCCGCGCGGGTGGTGCCCTGAAGCGGACGCCGAGCGAGTACTTCCGCCGCAACTGCGTGGTGATCCCCTCCTCGCCCCACCGCGCCGAGATCGAGATGCGCCATGAGATCGGCGTGGGGCGGCTGCTGTTCGGCGTCGACTTCCCGCACCCGGAGGGGACCTGGCCGAACACCCACGACTGGATCCGCGCCGCCTTCGCCGGCGTGCCCGAGGGGGAGGCCCGGGCGATCCTCGGCGAGAACGCCGTCGACGTCTTCGGCCTCGACCGGGCGGCGCTGGCCCGCGCGGCCGCCCGCGTCGGCCCGCGGCCCGAGGAGGTGCTCGGCGAGCACGACGTCGACCCGCGCCTGCTCGCCCACTTCCACAAGCGCTCCGGGTACGCCCGCCCGGCCGAGGACGTCGACCTGGCCGCCGTGGACCACGCCTGGGACGACGACCTCGTCGCCCTCGCCCCCGACAGCTGACCGACCCCTGCCCCCGCCGGCCTTCACCGACGGCGCCGAAAGGCCGCCGAGAAATCGATCCGCCGAATAGCAGGAGCGGATCGAAACGCCGACCCTGTGACGCCCTCTGCTGCCTTCTTTCAGGAATGCCTGGGGGGCGATCCGCCAATACTTGCGGACCGGGATACGAGCTGGTAAAAAGCAATCGGTAGCCCCGGTATGAAACAGCTCACACCTCTTCTGGTAAGGTTCGGGACCCGTGGGGAGCACATGGTCGGGAGCAGGAATCTACGCACATCCGCGATTATCGTCGGATTATGTCTCGCGTTAGTACTGGCAGCATGCGGAGGATCTTCTTCGGATAAGGGCGGAGGTGGCGCGGCGAGCGCGCCGCCGGNCATCACGTCGAACGTCAGCGCCAAGCTCATGGTGATCGGCGACCTGACCAGCACCATTCCCTTCAAGGTGCCGGAGGTCGTGCCGGTCGCGCGCGGGGTGCTCCGCGGTTTTCCCAACGTGCGGATCGAGACCTGCGACGCGAAGGGAACCTCCGGCGGCTATCAGATCTGCGCCCGGCAGGCGATCAACGAGAAGGTCGCCGGGGTGATCCAGGGCTTCGTCACCGCCCAGGACCAGACGGCGCTGACCAAGGCCGGGATCCCGGTGGTCGGGGTCAGCGACGACACGAGCCCCAACTCCTTCCCGGTCAGCTCGTCGTTCGCGCTCTACGTCTCCCTCGGGGTGGGCCTGGCCAAGACGGGCTGCACCAAGCTCGGCATCGTCTACCTCGACGGCTCGGACTTCCTCATCGACTACATCAAGCGGGGCTTCGAGTCCCGGGGCGGCAAGGAGGTCGCGCGGGCCCCGGTGGCGGCCAACGCCGCGGACCTGGCGCCCGCGGTCGCCAAGCTGACCGGCGCCGGCGCCACGTGCGTCGCCGTCAGCCTGGTCCCGAGCGGGGCGGCGCAGGCGCTCACCGCCCTGCGCCAGAGCGGCCGCACGCTCACGATCGGCGGCATCTCGGCCATCTTCAACGAGGACCTCCTCAGCTCGCTGGGCAGCCTCGCCGACGGCCTCATCGTCGTCGACAGCCAGCTCAACACCCACGACACCGCCGCCGCCGGGATCGCCAAGGTGCAGGCGGACGCCCGGGCCGTCGACTCCAGGACCAAGCTCACCGAGCAGGCCGTCGTCGCCTGGATCGCCGCGCGGCTCGTCGGGTCGGCGCTGCGCAGCACCACCGGCGAGGTCACGCCCGCCTCCCTCACCGCCGCACTCAACGGCCTGCACGACGTGGATCTCGCGGGCGTCGTCCCGCCCTGGACCTCGCAGCCGCTGGACAACCCGTCGTTCCGCCGGGTGTTCAACCACTACGGGATCAACTACGAGATCTCCGGCGGCAAGGCGGTTCGCAAGGGCGACTTCTACGACATCGCCCCGATCCTGCGAACCAAGTGATCCGCGGGAGAAGCAGATGACCGAGGNATTCAGATTCGCCGCGCTCGGTGTGGGCNCCGGCGCGCTGTACGCACTGGCCNCCGTCGGACTNGTCCTGGTGCACCGCGGGTCCGGCGTGGTCAACTTCGCCCAGGGCGCGATGGGCATGGTCGGCGCCTACGTCTACTTCGAGGGCCGCGGGGCCGACCTGCCCGACGCCGTCTCGGTGGTGCTCGGGCTGCTCGCCGCCNCCGTGCTCGGCGCGGCGTTCCACCTGCTGATCCTGCGCCGGATGCGGGGGGCGTCCGGCCTCGCCCGGATCGTCGCGACCCTCGCCCTGCTGGTGGTGCTGCAGTCGGTGGCGGTGCTGCGTTACGGGGACCTGCCGAAGGTGATCCCGTCGATGCTGCCGATCAGGCCGGTCAGTGTGTTCGGGGCGCAGATCGGCCGGGACCGCCTCTACATCCTCGCCATCGTCGTGGTGCTCACCGCCGCGCTGTGGGCCGTCTACCGGTTCACCCGGTTCGGCGTGGCGACGAGCGCGGTGGCGGAGAACTCCCGGTCGGCCGCGGCCCTGGGCGTCTCGCCGGATCTCATCGGGGCGGCGAACTGGGCGATCGGCGCTGCCCTCGGNGCGCTCGCGGCGATCCTGCTCGCGCCGATCACCGGACTCGGGCCCGCAAACCTCACCTACCTCGTCATCCCGGTGCTGGCCGCGGCGGTGGTGGGACGGTTCGCGTCGTTCCCGATCACTCTCGCCGCGGGCCTGGTGATCGGGATCGGGCAGTCCGAGGTGACGCGGTACGTCACCGCCCCCGGTCTGGCCACCGCCATCCCGTTCGTCCTGGTCGCGGTGGTGCTGCTCGCCCGCGGGCGGACGACCGCCGGGAAGGGTGACAGCTTCGGCCGGATGCCCCGGCTGGGCGCCGGCCGTCCGCACCGGCTCGCGACGGCAGTCGCGGTGCTCGCGGCGGTGGCGTGCATCTGGTGGCTGCTGCCCGCCGCGTGGGTCAACGCGCTCGGCCTGCAGATGATCGTCGGCGTCATCCTGCTGTCCTTCGTGGTGGTCACCGGGTACGCCGGTCAGGTCTCCCTCGTCCAGATCGGCTTCGCCGGGGTCGGGGCGCTGATGACGGCCTGGCTGGTGGCCGACCACGGCTGGCCGTTCTGGCTCGCCGCCGTCGCCGGCGTGCTCGCCGTCGTGCCGGTCGGGATCGTGGTGGGCCTCGGCGGGCTGCGCACCCGCGGGGTCCACCTCGCGATTCTCACCCTGGGACTGGCGATCTCGCTGGAGGCCGTCGTGTTCGGCAACCCCCGCTACACCGGCGGGACGGAGGGCTACCAGGTCGGCGCCATCCGCGTGGCCGGGCTGGCGGTCGACGCGCTGAGCTTCCCGAAGCGGTACGCGAGCCTCGTGCTCGCCGTCCTCGTCGTCGTCGCCCTGGCGATCGTCAACCTGCGCCGGTCCCGCGCCGGGCGGCGGCTGATCGCGGTGCGGACCAACGAGCGCGCCGCCGCGGCGCTCGGCATCTCGGTGGTCGGCGCGAAGCTCTACGCCTTCGTCCTGGGCGGGATGATCGCCTCGCTCGGCGGCATCCTGCTGGCGTTCCACGATCCGGTGCCGAGTTTCGGCGCCTTCGCGGGCCTGCAGTCGGTGACGGCCCTGCAGAACGCCGTCCTCGGCGGCGTCGGGGCCACCACGGGGCCGCTGGTGGGCAGCTCGTTCGCCCCGGAGACCCTCGGCCAGCAGATCTTCAGCTTCCTCGGCGCGAAGGTGGCGCTCTACCTGGCGCTGGCCAGCGGGGTCGGGCTGCTGTTCATGCTGACCTCCGCGCCCGACGGCCTGGTGTTCCTGCGCCACCGCGCCGACGACCGGCTGCGCGCGCTGCTGTCCGAGCGCGTTCCCCGGCGGCTGGCCGGGTTCGCGGCACGCAGGCGGCGGGCGACCACCCCCGCACCCGAGCCCGCCACGTCCGAGGTCGGGGGGGCGGCGGGACGGGAGCAGCATCGCGTCCCGCCGCTCGCGCTGGAGCTGCGCGGGGTGTCGGTGCGCTTCGGCGGCGTCGCCGCGCTGCGCGAGCTGAGCCTGCGGGTGCGTCCCGGCGAGATCGTGGGCCTGATCGGGCCGAACGGCGCCGGCAAGAGCACGACGATCGACGCGATCACGGGTTTCACCACCCTGGCCGGCGGCGAGGTGCGGCTCGGCGAGACGCGCATCGACGGCTGGAGCCGCGAACGGCGGGCGCGGGCGGGGCTCGGCCGGTCGTTCCAGTCCCTGGAGCTGTTCGAGGACCTCACCGTCCTGGAGAACCTGCAGAGCGCCTGCGACCGCCGGGACAGCCTCGCCTACGTCACCAACCTGGTCGTCCCGGACCGCGGCCGGCTCACCCCGGCCGCCTGGGCCGCGGTCGCCGACTTCGGGCTCGCGCCGTTCCTCGACACACCGGTCCAGGACCTCGGCTACGCCCACCGGCGGATGCTCGCGGTGGCCCGCGCCGTGGCGGGCGGCCACAGCGTCCTGCTGCTCGACGAGCCGGCGGCCGGGCTCGGTGACGCCCAGACCCGCGAGCTCGGAGCGGTGCTGCGCCGGCTCGCCGACGAGCGCGGGATGGCCGTCTTCCTCGTCGAGCACAACGTCGACATGGTGCTGCGCACCTGTGACCGCGTCTACGCGCTCGACTTCGGGTCGCTGATCGGCGCGGGCACGCCGGCCGAGATCAGCGGCCTGCCGGCCGTCGTCGACGCCTACCTCGGCACCGCCCGGTTCCGTGCCGACGGCGCGCCCACCGACGGCGCGCCCACCGACGGCGCACCCAGCGATCTGACACCCGACGTGGCTCTGAGGAGGCAAACGGCATGAGCGAGGAACTCACCTGGCTTCCGGCGTGGCGCATCCGGGAACTGATCGGCAAGCGCGAGGTGTCCTGCGCGGAGGTCACCGAGCACTTCCTGGGCCGCATCGAGGAGTTCAACCCCACCCTGCGCGCCTTCGAACAGGTCGACCGTGCCGGCGCCCGCGAGCAGGCCCGGCGCGCCGACCGGGCGGTGGCCGCCGGCGAGGTCCTCGGGCCGCTGCACGGGATCCCGACGTCGGTGAAGTCGCACATCCGCGTCGAGGGGCTGCGCTACGTCCAGCCGGGCACGGACGTGGTGTCGAGCTTCGACGACATCTGCGTCGAGCGCCTGCGCCGGGCCGGGGCGATCATCGTCGGCACGAACACGATGATGGGCGCCGGCGCCGACCTGACGCTCGCCCGGGACCGGCCCGGCNTGTTCAGCCCGTTCAACTGGGACGCCGAGGCGCTCAGCCCGTGGGACACCACCCGGGTCCCCGGGTGGTCCAGCTCCGGCGGCGCCGCCGCGGCGGCGGCCCGGCTGCTGCCGGTGACCATCGGGTCGGACGGCGGGGGCTCGACCCGGCTGCCGGCCGCCTACTCCGGGGTGGTGGGCCTGCACACCTCCCGCGGGCTCATCCCGCACGTCAACTACGACAAGCCGACGATGCTGCTTACCGCCAGCTACGGGCCGCTGGCCCGGTACGTCCGCGACGCGGCGCTGGTCACCCGCGCGATGAGCGGCGGCGACGGGCGGGACTACGTGTGCCTGCAGGTCGACACCCCCGACCCGGTCGACGCCCTCGACCGGGGCGTCGCGGGAATGTCGATGGCGTGGACCGAGGACTTCGGCTTCGCCGGGACCTACGCCACCGACGACAGCGCGCGGATCATCGACGTCGCCCGGGCGGCCGCGCACAGCCTCGCCGCCCTCGGCGCCACGGTCGACCCGACCGACGAGGTCTGGGAGGACCGCGCCGAGCGGGGCACCGTGCGCTGGACGGTGGAGCCGTCGGTCTACGAGGTCATGGTCGGCACCAACGCGGCTCCGCTGCCGGCGCTGGACCCGCTGCTCTACCGCGAGCAGGCGGAGTCTCGCGCGCGCAACTGGGAACGGTTCCAGAGGCTGTTCCGGCGCTACGACGTCATCCTGTCGGTCACCGCGCAGCGGATCGCCGCACCCGTCGAGCAGTGGGAGCGTGCCTGGACCGTGGATGGGCCGACCTTCCCGGGTGGCAGCTTCGCCCCGGTGTACTGCAGCCACACGATGATCTTCAACTGGCTGGGGTTCCCCGCCGTGACGGTGCCGTGCGGCTTCGTCGACGGCCTGCCGGTCGGGTTGCAGATCGCGGCCTGGCACGGCCGCGAGGACCTGGTCCTGCGCGTCGCCCAGGCCTTCCAACAGGCGTTCCCCCGCGACGAACACCCGGCCGTGAGCTGACGCCGGCGGCGCGGCTGGTTCCGGATCAGGCGGTTCCGGATCAGGCGGTGGCGGATCAGGCGGTGGCGGCGCGGTCGCGTTCGAGGGAGCGGTGGACGCCGTCGAGCACCAGGTCGAGCCCGGCGGCGAACTCCGCGTCCGCGTCCGCGTGCTCGTCCGGAGCCAGCGGCGCCAGCATGGCCCCGGAGGTGTAGAAGAACAGGACCCGCACCACCCGGTCCGCGCCGGCCGGGGAGAAGCCGACGGCCCGCAGCGTCCCGTTCAGGGACGTGTAGAGCCGGTGCGGCATCGGGTCGGTGCCGTGCGCGGAGATGTGGCCCACCATGCCCGGGTAGGCGCCGACGACCTGCCGAAAGCGCAGCAGGAACGACCGGATGCCGGCGCACCAGTCCGCGCCGGTCGGCTCGCACGGGCCGACCCGGGCGTAGAGCTCGAGCGTGACCAGGCGCAGGAGGTGGTCCTTCGTCGGCACGTGCTTGTACGTCGCGCCGACCGCCACGCCGAGGCGGTCGGAGAGGCGGCGCATGGTGAGGCCCTCCNCCCCGTCCGCACGGATGATCTTCAGGGCCTCGCCCACGATCTCGGCCTCGTGCAGCGCGCCGCGCCGCGGCCCGCCACGGCCACCCCCCGTCGCGGCAGCATCCATGGGGACAGCCTAGATCTGTGCGCAGGGTGAGATCGGACGGTGTTCCGTCGTAGCGCGGAACACCACGCCGGGCGGCGGCGGCGGGCTGCGTAAGGTGACGGGGCATTCCGAGATGGTCACGCCGTCGGTGGCGTGATGGTCACCGGCTGGGCTGCGCTGGGCGGGTAACGGGGGACGGACCGGCGTGGCGTTCGAGGGGAGGTGGCCGCCGTGTCGGCGGGCAGGCCCGAGGCGGACGAACCGATCCCGCCGGATCCGGACGACCCGCACCCGCCTGCCGGCAGCGAGCTGTCCGCCGGCGACGTCGTGCCGGGCGGCTTCGGCTGGGCCCGGGTGGCCGGCCGGGTCGTCCCGCTCGCCGCGACCGGTGTGGCGCTGTACCTGCTCATGCCGCAGCTGCTCGCGGTGTTCTCCGCGTTTCCCCGGCTGCGGGCGTTCCAGCCGCTGTGGTACCCGGCGATGGTGCTGTTGGAGGCGGCCAGCTTCGCCTGCGTCTGGCAGCTCCAGCGGATTGCGATCAGCGGGTTGAGCTGGTTCCTCTCGGTCACCTCGCAGCTCGTCTCGAACAGCATCAGCCGGATCGTGCCGGGTGGGATCGCGGTCGGCGGCGCCGTGCAGTTCCGCATGCTGAACCGGGGCGGCTGCGATCCCGCCGCCGCCGGGTTCGCGCTGACCGCGACCTCCATGGTGACCACGGGCATCGTGTTCGGCCTGCCCCTGGTCGTCCTGCCGGTGATCACCTTCGGTCAGCCGGCCCCGTCCGGGCTTACCGCGATCGCCACCACCGGCGGGCTGGCGTTCGCGCTGCTCGTGATCGTCGGCGTGGTCCTCGCGCGGTCGGACACGACAGTCCGACTGCTCGCTCGGGCGGTCACCTGGCTGGCCCGGCTGGCCCGGCGGTCGGTGCCCGCGGACCTTCCCGACGTGCTCGTCGCCCGGCGCACGGACGTGATCCGCTCGCTGGGGCGCCGCTGGCCCGGGGCCGTGCTGACCGCGGCCGGCAAGTGGGGGCTGGACTACCTCGCGCTGCTCGCGGCGCTGGCCGGGGCCGGCCAACATCCGCGGGTTTCCCTGGTGCTGCTCGCTTACGTCGCCGCCAATGTCCTCGCTATGATTCCCATCACGCCCGGTGGTCTCGGCTTCGTCGAGGCGGGCCTGACCGGAACCCTCGCGCTCGCCGGGGTTCCGGCGGCGGCCGCCGCGGTGTCGACGCTGGCCTACCGGCTGGTGTCGTTCTGGCTGCCGCTGGCCGCCGGGGCTCCTGCCTGGGTCGCCTACCGTGTCCGGTACCGGTGACCTGGCCCTTTTCGAGCCGTTACCTGAGTGTGTCTCGGGCGAGCCGGAAGTCGTAGTACTACGCGATTCCTCCAATATGCAGGCCGCGGCAGGCGTGAAACGGTGGGTGACGTGCCCGCCGCCCGCCCTGGAAGTCCGGGCGAGGCGCGGCGGCGTTCGGCCGTCGGATGCGGCCGAGGCGCAGGTCGCCCAGCCCGTCGGGTTCGGCGTGCGTCACCGACCTCCAACTCCTCCGTGGGGCAGGCCGTGCGATACGAGATTCTGGGACCTCTGCGCGTGCTGGACGGCGACCGGCAGGTGCACGTGAGCGCCCCGAAGCTGACGGTGCTGCTGGCGGTCCTGCTCGCCCGGGCCCGGCAGGTGGTCGCCGCCGACCTGTTGGTCGCCGAGATCTGGCCGGAGGATCCGCCGCGGCGGGCGACCGCCGCGCTGCACGTCTACGTCTCCCAGCTGCGCAAGCTGCTCACCTGCCCGCGGCGCCCGCAGTGCCCGATCATCACCCGCTCACCGGGGTACCTGCTGGCCGTCGAGCCGGAGGCCGTCGACCTGCACCAGTTCGAGCAGCGGGTGGCGGCCGGCCGGCGCCACGCCCGCTCGGGCCGGCACCCGCAGGCGGTCGAGCAGTTCACGGCCGCGCTCGCGCTGTGGCGCAGTCCCGCGCTCAGCGACCTGCGCGACGGGCCGATCGTGGACGCCTTCGCCACCCGGCTGGAGGAGTCCCGGCTGGAATGCCTGGAGATGATGATGGAATCCGGCCTCAGTGCCGGTCGCCACCGCGAACTCGTCGGCCAGTTGTTCGAGCTGACCCTGGAACACCCGATGCGGGAGGCCTTCTACCGCCAGCTCATGATCGCGCTCTACCGGTCGGAGCGGCAGGCCGACGCGTTGCGGGTGTACCAGCGCGCGCGGGGGCTGCTCGCCGAGGAGCTCGGCGTCGAGCCGGGCCGCCCCCTGCGGCAGATCCAGCGCGCCATCCTGCGCGACGACGACCGCTTCGAGCTGCCCTCCACGGGCTGAGCGGGTCAGCGGGCCGGGTCAGCGGGCCGGGTCAACGGGTCGCCGGTCAACGGGTCGCGGGTCAGCGGGGGCCGTTGCCGTCGACGAGGCGGACCAGCGCCACCCGGGAGGACACGCCGAGCTTGCGATAGATGCGGGTCAGGTGCGCGTCCACGGTCCGTGGGCTCAGCCGCAGGTCGTAGGCGATCTGCCGGCTCGTCTTGCCGCCGACCGCGACCAGGGCGATTTCCCGTTCCCGCGGGGTCAGGCCGGCCAGCGCGTCGACGCCGGCCGAGCGCCGTTCGTCCAGCGCGCGCAGGGCGGCTCGGGCCTGTGCGCCCAGCCGGTGCGCCCCGCACCGGCCGGCGAGCTCGATGGCGACGGCGAGCTGGCGGGCGGCCGGGTTGGTGCGTCCCGCCGCGGCCAGGCAGAGCCCGCCCTGCACCAGCAGGTAGGTGCGCAGCGAGAGCATGCCGGCGGCGGCGAACAGGTCGGCCGCCTGCTGGTAGAGCGCGCCGGCCGCGGCCGGCTCGGCGTGGCGCACCGCGTGCGCCCGGGCGGCGAGGGCGTGCCCGCGCTGGTAGCCCAGATTCAGGCCCTCGGCGGCCTGTTCGGCACCGTCCGCCCAGCGGCGTGCGGCGGAGGCGTCCCCGAGGCGTTCGGAGGCGGCGGTGAGTGCCTCGAACGCCATCGGGCGCAGGACGGGCGACAGCTCCGCCAGCGTCTCGCCGCCGCCGGTGTCGAGGATCAGCGCCATCGTCCGGTGGGGGTCGCCGCTGTCGGTCTCGGCCGCGTACGCCGTCCAGATCGCCGCCACGTCGCCCCACCAGGACCGTCGCGGCGTCGGCCGGGCGGTGAACCGCTCGATGGCGGCCTCCTCGGCGAGCGTGGCCGCCCGCCGGCTGCCGTGGCCGTCGATCCACACCCCGGCCAGCGCCTCGATGGCTCCGGCGAGGTTCGTGTGGTGGCCGCGCCGGGTGTTGCGGATGAGGTGCTGCACCTCGGCGGCGGTCTGGCGGGCGTCGGCGAGCCGGCCGACCCGGTGGTAGACCGCGCCGAGCCCGCCGAGCAGCAGCGGCAGGGTGTCGTCGCGACCGGTGCGGCGGGCGAGGGCGGCCCCACGGCTGAAGTGCCGTTCGGCGTCGAGCTGGCGGCCCAGCACCGAGTCCGCCCAGCCGAGCAGGGCCAGGTGCTCGGGATGATCGGCGAGCTCGGCGTCGGGCAACCGGTCGGCGATCGCGATGCAGGCGGTCACGGTCGTCGCCGCCGCCGGGATGTCCCCACCGAACGCCTCGACGACCCCGCGCAGGGCCAGCGCGCCGACCTCGGCGGTGTGGTCCTGCTGTTCGCGGGCGAGCCGCAGCAGCAGGCCCAGGTCGTCGGGGCTGGGCGGCGTGCCGTCGAGCAGCCCCACCGCCGCCCGGGTCAGCAGCAGGGTGATGACGGCCGGTCGGGCCTGCGGGCGGACCGGGCGGCCGGCGGCCCCCGGCGGATGGGCGGCCCCCGGCGGATGGGCGGCGCCCGGCCGGTGGGCGGCGCCCGGCGTGTGGGCGAGCTGCCCCGGCGGCTCGCCGATGGCCGCGTCGATCTCGTCGGTGAGGATCGCCTGCGAGTCCGCGTGCTGTCCGAGGGAGTAGGCCAGCATGGCGCACAGNGAGGCGAGGTCGGCACGGGCCGTCGCCGAGAGCGTGGCGGCCAGCCGCAGGGTCTGGCGGATCTGCGCCAGGCTCTCCGCGAGCTGTCCGGCTGCGCCCAACGCCCGGGCCAGGCCGAGGGACACCTCGCCGCGCAGGCCCTGGACCCGAGCCGGATCCTCCCCGTCGACGTCGGCGAGGATGCGCAGCGCCAGCCACAGCCAGCGCACGGCGTCGGGCGGCGCGGTGGCCAGCCGCTCCTCGGCCGCCCAGGCCAGCACCTCCACCTCGTCGAGACCCGAGCCCTGCGGGCAGTGCTCGATGTGCGCCGCGAGGACGGCCGGCGGTGCGCCGGACAGGCCGAGGATCCGCGCCGCCCGGCGGTGCGCCGCGCGCCGCCAGCCCGGGTCGACGGTCGGGTAGAGCATGCGGGCCAGCAGCGGATGGCGCAGCCGGTAGGCCGCCCCGTCGGTCGCCACCAGCAGGTCCCGGGCGGTGAGGGTGGCCACGGCGGCACAGGCCGGGTCGATCGCCAGCGCAGCGACGGCGGCGGCGGTGTCGACGTCGAACGCCTCGTCGAGAACCACCGCCGCCCAGACCAGGTGCAGGCAGGCCGGGTCGAGTTCGGCGAGCTCGGCCAGTACCGGGCTGACCAGGTCGCTCGGCGGCCGGTCGAGATCGCTGGCCTCGGGCCCCTGGCCTTCGTCGGCGGCCAGCTCGGCCCGGCCGGGGGCCAGGCCGTGGGCAAGGGCGGTCAGACCGAGCAGGTAGTGCGGATTGCCCTCACTTGCCTGGTGCAGCTCCCACAGCCGGGGGTCGTCGGTGGCCAGGCCGGTGAGCTGCGCCGCCTGCTCCAGGGTGAGCGGCGGGAGGTCGATGCGGTCGACGGTGCCGAGTTCCTCGCCCTCGGCGAGTGAGCGCAGCAGCCGGGGCGGGCTCTGGCGCGGTCGGTGGGCCAGGACGAGCAGCAGGTGGGCGTCGACCGGCCAGCGGACGAGATGGTCGATGAGTGCGCTGGACGCCTCGTCCGCCCAGTGGACGTCGTCGACGATCAGGACGAGCCCGTCGCCGGCCGCCCGGCCCAGCAGCAGCCGAGCGGCGTCGAACAGCGAGCCCTCGGCATCCCGCCGCGCCGACCCGGCGTCCGGCCAGGACGCCCCGCTGCCCGGCGTGGACAGCATGGTGGCAAGCAGCGGTCCGGGCGAGGACCGGTCGGCCTCTGCCGAGGGGGGCGGTTGGATGGACAGCAGCCGGCTGAACACGCCGAAGCGGACCGCCCGGTCGGACTCGGTGCAGCGGCCNCTGACGACCGGCAGGCCGCGCCTGGCCGCCTGCCGGGTCAGCTCGCCGAGCAGCCGGGTCTTGCCGATGCCGGGGTCCCCGCGGACCTCGACGATGCGCCCCTGACCGGTTGCCAACGCCTCGAGTGCCGCCAGCAGGCGGCGACGTTCCTTCGGNCGGACCGCGCGCGGCCGCCGGCCGGCGCCGGAACGTGAGNCGGTCAAGTGAGGTCGGGCCGGGGCACGGCGGCGAGCAGGGTCCGGGTGTACTCCTGCGCCGGTTGGGCGAAGACCTGCCCGACCGGTCCGGTCTCGACGACCAGGCCGTCCTTCATCACCACCAGCCGATCGCTGATGTGGTGGATGACGCCGAGGTCGTGGGAGATGAAGAGCATGGCGACGNCGAGATCCTGCTGGAGCCCGGCGAGCAGGTCGAGGATCTGGGCCTGGACCGAGACGTCGAGCGCGGAGACCGGCTCGTCGCAGACGAGCAGCTCCGGCTCCGTGGCCAGGGCCCGCGCGATGGCCACCCGCTGCCGCTGACCACCGGAGAGCTCCGGTGGTCGCCGCCGCAGCAGGCCGGCGGCCAGCCCCACCCGTTCGAGCAGGTCGACGACCCGGTCACGGCGTTGCTGCCCGCGGCCCACCCCGGCCGCGCCCAGCGCCTCACCGATGATCCTCTCGGTGGTGAACCGCGGGTCGAACGATCCGAGCGGATCCTGGTAGACGGCCTGGATGCGTGGCCGCAGGGCGCGCCGCCGGCGTTCCGGCAGCCCGCTCCAGGGCGCGCCGGCGAACCGCACCGTCCCGGAGTCCGGGGCCTGCATCCCC
Source organism: Frankia sp. AvcI1 (assembly GCF_001420875.1). Classification (NCBI taxonomy): domain Bacteria; kingdom Bacillati; phylum Actinomycetota; class Actinomycetes; order Frankiales; family Frankiaceae; genus Frankia; species Frankia sp. AvcI1. The sequence continues at coordinate 51,640 of NZ_LJFZ01000041.1, forward strand.
AGCACGATCCGGGCCACGGTCGTCTTGCCGGAGCCGGACTCGCCGACCACGCCGAGGGTCTCCCCGGCGAACAGCTCGAACGACACGTCCCGCACGGCGTGCCNCCAGGATCCGTCGGGGGAGCGGAACCGCTGGTTGATCGCGGTCACCTCGACGAGCGGACCGGCGTCGGCCCCCCGTCCCGGCCGGTCCGCCCCTGCCACCGGCGCGGCCGTCGTGGCGACGAGGGCCCGGTCGGCCGCCGAAGCCGTGGAGGTGACGGTGGCCGCCGGGGTGCTGGGCGCGGCGGCTGGCGCCGTGGTGGGCGGGGGCGGACCGGGATGCCAGCACAGCGTCCGGTGGGTGTGCTCGTCGTCCGCCGGCGACGGCAGTTCGGCGCGGCAGCGCTCGTCGCTGCGCGGGCAGCGGGCCGCGTACGGGCAGCCGGCGGTGGCCGGCGGGCGGTCGACCGGCGTGATCGACAGCCGGGTGCCCTTGGCGTGCATCGCGGGCACGGCGGCGAGCAGCGCCTGCGTGTACGGGTGACGCGGGTCGGCCAGCACGGTCGCGGTCGGCCCCTGCTCGACGACCAGCCCGCCGTACATGACCGCCACCTGGTCGGCGAGCCCGGCGACGACGGCGAGGTCGTGGCTGATCAGCAGGACCGACATGCCCTCCGCGGTCAGGCCGCGCAGCAGGTCGAGCACCTGCGCCTGCACGGTGACGTCGAGGGCCGTGGTGGGCTCGTCGGCCACCAGCAGCTCCGGGCCGGCGGCGAGCGCCGAGGCGATCAGCGCGCGCTGGCGCAGGCCGCCGGAGAGCTGGTGCGGGTACTGCGCCGCCCGCTGGGCCGGTTCGGGCACGCCGACGTCGGTGAGCAGGCTCAGCACGCGGGAGTGGACGCCGGCGCGGTCGACGACCCGGTGGGTGCGCAACGCCTCGGCGATCTCCGCGCCGGCGGTGCGCAGCGGGTCGAGGGAGACCAGGGCGTCCTGGAGCACCAGGCCGATGTGCCGTCCCCGGATGCGCCGCCACGACGCCTCGCGCACCCTGGTCAGGTCCTCGCCGGCGAAGCCCAGCCGTCGCGCGCTGACCGTCGCGCGGGCACCCGTCAGCCCGACGAGTGTCCGGGCGGTGACGCTCTTGCCGGACCCGGACTCCCCCACGATGGCGAGGCACTCGCCCCGGCGCAGGGTGAACGACACGTCCCGCACCGCCCGGACGGGGTGGGCGGACCGCGCGTCGAAGGTCACGCTGAGCCCCTCGACGACCAGCAGGGGGTCATCCGCCGGCACGGGAGGCCGCCCCGCTGCGCCCGGCCCGTCCGTCGGCAGGGACGCCGAGCCCGGCCCGTCCGTCGCGAGGGCCGCGCTCGGCGCGGCCGACGAGTGGACCGGCGGCTGGACGGACACCGGCGGCGGGACGGACACCGGCGGCTGGACGGACACCGGCGGCGCCGGGGCGAGGGCCGCCGGAGCGGGCGCCCCGGAGGGGTCGCTCATCGGCTCGTCCTCCTTGTGTAACGCGCCTGGGCGTGGCGTCCCACGACGTTCACGGCGATCACCGTGACGGTGATGGCGGCACCCGGGAACACCCCGATCCACCAGNCGGTGGACAGGTAGTTGCGGCCCTCCGAGAGCATCAGCCCCCACTCCGGGGTCGGCGGCCCGACGCCGAATCCGAGGAAGCTCAGGCTGGAGGCGGCGATGAGCGTGGTGCCGAAGCCGACGGTCGCCAGCACCAGCAGCGGGCCCAGGGTGTTCGGCAGGATGTGCCGCGCGACCAGCAGCCAGCGGCGAAGGCCCAGCCCGACGGCCGCCTCGACGTAGCCGGAGCGGCGCACNACCAGCGCCTCCGCCCGCACCATCCGGGCGTAGCCGGGCACGGTGGAGATCGCCACGGCGAGGGTCAGGTTCCACGCGCCGCTGCCCAGCACCGCCATCGCCAGCAGGGCCAGCAGCAGCGGCGGCAACGCGAGCAGGACGTCGGCCAGCCGCATCAGCACCGCGTCCACCGTCCGACCGCCGAGCGCGGCGGCCAGGCCCAGCACCGCGCCGGCCAGCACGCCGAGCAGGGTCGCGCCCACGCCGAGCCGCAGCGACCGGCCGGCCCCGTCGACCACCCGGGTGAACACGTCCCGGCCGAGCTGGTCGGTGCCGAACCAGTGCGCCCCGCTCGGGCCGTGCAGCGCGTCGACCGACGCGGTGTCCGTCGGCGACCGGTCGGTGAACAGCCCCGGTGCCACCGCGATGAGGATGATCAGTAGCAGGATGCCGGCCGCGAGCACCAGCCCGACCCGAGGCGGCCGGCGCCCGCGGGTCAGGCCGCGCCGGCCGAGCCGGCCGAGCCCGACGGCGACGTCGATCGCCGTCATGCCTGCGCGCCCTTCGCGTCCCTCGCGCCCGCCGCGGTGCCCTCGGTCCGCAGCCGCGGGTCGATGGTGAGGTAGAGCAGGTCGACGGCGGTGGAGATCACGACGAACACCAGCGCGGACAGCAGCACGACGCCCATCACGACGGGCATGTCCCGGNTGCTGACGGCCTGCAGGGTCAGCGCGCCGATGCCGGGTCGGNCGAAGACCTTCTCGACGAGCACCGCACCGCCCAGCAGGGTGCCGGTCAGCCAGCCCGAGAGCGTGACCAGCGGCACCGCCGCGTGCCGCAGCGCGTGCCGCAGCCGGACCGCGGTCTGGCTCAGGCCGCGGGCCCGGGCGGTGGCGACGAAGGGCTGTTCGAGCGCGGTCTCCAACCCCTCCCGCAGCACCTGGCCGAGGATCCCGGCCACCGGCAGGCCGAGGGTCAGCGCGGGAAGCACCAGCGCGGAGAACCCTTCTGCCCCGGCGACCGGGAACAGCTCGAGGCGGAACGAGAACGCGGTGAGCAGCAGGATGCCCAGCCAGAACGACGGCGTGGACACCGCGACGAGCTCCCAGAGGTTGGNCAGCGCGCGCAGGCCGGGGCGGCGGCCCGCGGTGGCCACCGCGGAGACCACCGCGAGGACCACCGCGAGGACGATCGCGGCCAGGGCGAGCTCCACCGTCGGGCGCAGCTGGTCACCGATCAGCTTCGACACCGGCTGCTGGAGCTGGAAGGACTCGCCGAGATCGCCGTGCAGCAGCCGGCCCAGGTAGTGCAGGTACTGCATGATCAGTGGTTGGTCGAGGCCCAGATCGAGCCGGATCTGGGCCCGGACCTCGGGGGAGGCCATGTTCGACGGCCCGAGGATGATGGCCACCGGATCGCCGGGCAGCAGGTGCAGAGCGATGAACGCGGTCGTCGCCGCGCCCAGCATGACCGCCGCCGCGGCGGCCACCCGGCGGCCGACGGCGGCGGCAACCCCCCCCGTCATGGTCAGCTGCGCCAGGTGTCGAAGAGCAGCGGCTTGCCGTTGGGGTCGACGGTCAGCCCCGACACGTCGGTCGCGATGGCGACGAGCTTCGTCGGGATGTAGATCGGCAGCACGACCGCGTCGTCGACGACCACCCGGTGCTGCACCTTGCCGTACAGGTCGTCCCGCTTGGCCCGGTCGAGGGTGGCCGCGCCGGCGTCGGTCCAGGTGTCCACCTGCGGGTCCTTCAGGTTAGCGGCGTTCTGACCGCCGGTGGCCGGCAGGCTGGCCGAGTTGAAGAACCCGCGCAGGATGTCCGGCTCGAACCGCGTCCACGAGAAGTCGTACAGGTCGTAGTTGCCGTTCAGGGCCAGGGAGACGTAGGCGCCGATGTCGAGGGCGGGTCGGGTGACCTCCACGCCGATCTTCTTCAGGTCCGCCTGGATCGCCTGGGNGACGACCTCCCGCTGCTCGCGGGTGTGCGGCGGGTTCCACGGCCAGTTCACGGTCAGCCGCTTGCCGTCCTTGGTCCGGTAACCCTGGCCGTCACGCCCCGTCCACCCGGCCTCGTCGAGCAGCTTCCCGGCGGCCGTCGGATCGAACGCGATGGCGTTGGTCAGCGTCTTGTCGTAGGACGGGGTGGCCGGGGTCAGCGGGCTCCACGCCCGGGCGTACTGGCCGAAGTACACCGTCTTCACGGCCTGGTCGACGTTGGCGCCGAGCTGGATCGCCCGGCGGACCCGCACGTCGTCCAGGGGTCCGTGCGCGGTGTTGAGGTAGACGTTGTAGGCGCCGCCGGCGTCCTCCACCTTGCGGATCTGCAGGCCCTTGTCCGCCTCGACCGTCCTGGTGTCCGACGGCGGGATGCTCGTGGCCACGTCGACCTGGCCGCTGGTCACGGCGCCGACCCGGACCGTGTCCTCGGTCAGGAAGCGGAAGGTCACCTTGTCCAGGTAGGCCGCGCCGGTGTGCGCGGCCTGCTGCGGCGCCCAGTTGTACTTCGGGTTCTTCGTCAGGACGACGCTCTGGCCCTTGGTGTAGCTGGTGAAGACGAACGGTCCGGTGCCGACGATCGCGCTGCCGCCGGCNCACAGTGCGTCGGGCCCGTGGCTGAGCGAACGGGTGGAGTAGAAGCCCAGGTTGGGGGTGCTCGCGCCCTGCAGGAACGGGGCGAAGGGCTTGGAGAAGTTGACCTTCACCGTGTGCGCGTCGACGACGTCGGTGCCGGTGTAGGGGCCGAGCAGGGTGGCCGCGTACTGCGACTTCGTCTTCTTGTCGACGATGCGGTCGAAGTTCGCCTTCACCGCGGCCGCGTCGAACGGCGTGCCGTCGGTGAACGTCACCCCCTCGCGCAGCTTGAAGGTGTAGGTCTTCAGGTCCGAGGCGACCTCCCACGACGTCGCCAGCCACGGATGGAATACGCCCTTGGCGTCGACGGTCACCAGGGAGTCGACCACCCCGCGTTCGATGTCACCGGTGATTCCCTGCTGATTGACCTGAAGATCGAAGCAGGTGGGTTCGACGTCGAGGGCGTAGGTCAGCGACCCGCCGGCCTTGGGCTTGCCCGATCCAGCCCCGGACCCTCCCGCGTCGGAGCCGGAACCCGAGTCCGAGCCGCAGGAGGTGAGAACCAGGGTCGCCGCTGTCGCCGCGGCGAAAAGAAGGTGGACGGGTCTGGCGAGACGCATGCGTGTGCTCCGGGAGTATGGAGGATGGCGTGGTGCGGAATTGCCGGGACTGGCCCGATGGCGGCAGCCGACGTGTGCACGAAAAGGGCTGGGAAGAGACCGGAAATGNCCGATCGAAGGTGTCTCGGCGCGGCGGAGACGGCGTTACCGGAGAACGTTCGGCAAGCCGCCGCGCCGGGGTCCGGGGCGCGGCGGTCCATGATCATATAATCGATTCCCCGTGCGGGGTCGGGCCATCAGGGCCGCGCGGACCGCCAGGACCGTGAACCTGCCCCGACATCCTCCGGGCCCGGTCGGGCGGTCGACCGCACCTCAAGGTGAGGGCGGGCGGTGGTGGTCTTTCGGCTGTCCTGCTCTAGCGGGAATGCCGGTCGCCGCCGGGACAGGAAGCGCTCGAAACCCGCAGCAGATCGATGTGCCGGCGCGCGGTGAGGACGGTGCGCGCTGCTGTTCCGGCGATCTGCCGGGGCGGTCGGACGAGGGCGTGGCCGAACGGCGCACGCGGAATGGAAGTCAATGTCCGGCGGCGCGTCCGCGAGGTCGGAAGGTGCTGCCGGTCGTCCACGGAATTCATCTTAGAGAAACCTGGCACTTTTGTGGTGGAAACTGTGATGCATGCCACTTCCGAAGTTATCGACTGCGATTTTGTCGTGGTCGTGGTTACGTCCAACCCGACGCACAGTCCGTGCTATGTGGGGGTTCGATCCCGGGCGCAAGGACCGGTTCGATGACCGTCGGCGTTCGGCCGACGGTCCGAATAGTTACGGATGACTGTCCGCTCAGCCGACCGCCGGTCGGTGCCGGCGAATCCGCCTTCCTCGAACGGTTCAGGAATAGGCTCGGACGTCCTCGTCGCCGGTGGCCTCCGGCACACCCGCCCCGGGCGCGGACGGCGTCGCCGGGCTGGACGCTGCCGACGGGCGGTCGCGCAGGAGCAGGGCGACGACCACACTGATCACCACGGCGGTGACGGCGGAGACCAGGCCGCCGACCCGTAGCCCGTCCACCACGCTGTCCGGCGTGGGGGCGCCGCCGACGCCGAGGTCGAGCCCGGAGTTGGCCACCGCCACGATCGCCGCCAGCCCCACCGCGCTGCCGACCTGCTGCGAGGTGGAGGCGACCGCGTTGGCCACGCCCTGCTCCTCGACGGCGATCCCGTGCCCGGCCGCCGAGAAGCACACCGTGAAGGCGATGCCGCCGCCGATGCCCCACACCGCGATGCCGGGCAGGAGCGCCGGATAGGAACCGCCCACCGACATGCCGGGGACGAGCAGCCCGATGCCGATCCCGCACAGCAGCAGCGCGAGGGCCATCGTCGCGCCGTACCCCAGCCTGGCGACGCTGGTGGTGGCCAGCGGGCCGGCGCCGGCCATGGAGATCAGCGTCAGCGGGAGGAAGGCCTGTCCCGCCTTCAACGGGCTGTAGCCGAGGACGTTCTGCAGATAGGTGGTGAACAGGAAGTACTCGCCGGCGAGCGTGCCGGCGAAGACGAACACGGCGAGCACGGCCGTGGTGAGGTTGCGGTATCCCAGCAGCCGCGGCGGCAGCAGCGGGTTGCGCAGCCGCCCCTCGAGGACGGCGAAGNCGGCGAGGATCACCACGCCGAGCGCGATCGCGCCGGCCGCGCGCACCGACCACCAGCCCGCGTCCGGCCCGCTGACCAACCCGAACACGACCAGGGCGACCCCGGCGGTGGCCAGCAGGCCACCGGGAAGGTCGAATCCGGTGCGCGACGGCCGGGTGCCGTCCGCCGCCAGCAGCCGCGGCGCCGCCACGGCGATGACCGCCGCGACCGGAACGTTGACGAAGAAGACCCACTCCCAACCGAGGTAGTTGGTCAGGACGCCGCCGAGCAGCGCGCCGGCGGCGAGCCCGCCACCACCCGCGGCACCCCACGCGGCCAGCGCGCGGGTGCGCTCGGCGCCCGGCCGGAAGGTCGTGTTGATCAGGGTGAGGATCGCCGGGAACAGCAGCGCCCCGCCGACCCCCTGCACGGCCCGCGCCGCGATCAGCAGCCCCGGGTCGTTCGCGAGGCCGCCGGCGAGCGAGGACAGGCCGTAGAGCAGCACCGCGGTGAGGAACACCCGCCGCGACCCGAGCCGGTCGGCCGCCCGGCCGCCCAGCAGCAGCAGCCCCCCGAACGTCACCGCGTAGGCACTGACGACCCACTGCAGGGACTGGGAACTGAAGTCGAGCTCCCGGCCGATGTCCGGCAGCGCGACGTACACGATGTTGTAGTCAATAGCGATCATGAACTGGGCGAACGCCAGGAGTGCGAGCGTCAGCCCGAGCCCCGGCCGTGGTCGGGGCGCGGATGCATCCACTGGGGTGGCTCTTTCTGTCGCTGGGCGTCGGTTCCGTCGCTGGGCGGCGGATCAGGCCCCGGGTGGTCGCGCCCGGCTCTCGACGGTGAGCGCGCTCGGGGTGCAGTGCCCAGATTCTACACACCGTTCTGTTTCTGCTCCATGAGTGGTTGCTGAACGAGACGCTGTCTCTGAACGGGATGCTGTCTCTAAGCGCCGTATAGTAGTTGGGCATTGTAAGGTGTCAAGAGTGGACGGAGTGAAACTGAGTCGGCGGGAGNGCCNGCGGGTCGAGACCGTGCGGGACATCAAGGAGATCGCGCTTCGTCACATGGCCGAGCAGGGCGCCGCGGGCCTGTCGCTGCGGGCGATAGCGCGGGAGATGGGGATGACCGCCGGCGCGTTGTACAGCTATTACGACACCCGGGACGATCTGATCACCGCCCTGATCGTCGACGTGTACGACTCCCTCGCCCAGGCGCTGGAGGCCGCGCGCCGCTCCCGGCCCGACGACCCGGCCGGCCAGCTCGAGGCCGTCGGGGTGACCTACCGGGAGTGGGCGATCGNCCGGCCCCCGGAGTTCCAGCTCGTGTACGGCGATCCCATCCCCGGCTACAAGGTGCGCGACGACGGCGCCGAACTCGCCGCCGAGCACCGGGCCTGCGGCGTCCTGATCAGGATCGTCGCCGCCGCGTGGCCCGCGAACGGGGCCACCCCGCCCGCCGGCCTGTACACGTGGTCGGACTTCCGGCCCGACTTCGCCGCGATGGCGCGGACCTCGTTTCCCGACTTCCCGCCCGACGGCGCCGCGCTGTCCCTGCGGATCTGGGGCCGTCTGCACGGCCTCGTCGCGCTGGAGGTGTACGGCCACCTGCGGCCGCAGGTGAACGACCCGGCCCGGCTGTACCGCGACGAGCTGCGCGACCTGTGCGAGCTGCTCAACCTCACCCCGAACACCCCGAACACCCCGAGCGCCGCCCCGACGGCCTGAGGGTCTGACGGCCCGGCCGGTGGCCGGCCGGGCCGGGCCGGGTCACGGCGCGAGGTGCGGCAGCCGGTCGGCCGATGCCCGCCACGGTCCGGGCAGCGGCTGCTGGACGACCGCCCGCCCGGCGTCCGGCGCGTCGGCGGCCAGGGGGTAGCGGGGCACGATCTGCCGGGCGGCGATCCGCCACCCGTCGCCGGTCCGGACCAGGACGTCCCGGTACTCGCNGTTGGTCACCGAACCGTCGGCGAGCACGGCGAGGTAACGGCTCACCGCCCGCACCGTGCCGTCCGGGTCGGCCAGGACCACGGTGCTCACGGTCTGATGGTCGGCGGCGTCGGGTGGCAGCCCGCGCTGGAACTGCGCCACCTCGGCGAGCCCGCGCAGGGACCTGCCGCTGCGTTGGAACTCGACCGCGACGTCCGCGGTGAACACCAGCCCGAGGTCGTCGGCCTGCCGGTTGTCGAACACGTGCGAGAACAGGGCCAGGGTCTGTCCGATCTCGGCGAGATCGGCGGCCGACAGCTTCGCGCTCATCGCGGTCGTCCCCTCCGTCGCGGCCGGCGTGCTCAGGCGGCGGCGACGGCGCCGACCTGACGCAGGATGGTGAGCCGGTCGGGCAGCACGGTGTAGTTGACGATCTGGCCGTCCCGGAAGGTGATGAGGCTGATGCTGGTCGCGTCGATGGGCTTGCCGGTCGCGGCCNCACCGAACAGCTCACCCTGATGGGTNCCCTCGATCCGCCAGTACACGACCACCCGGTCGTCCTCCGCGACGAGATCGGTCACCGTGGTGTGCACGTCCGGGACCGCCGAGCGCAGCCACTCGAGGTGCTCCCGGAATCCCGCGCGGCCGATGGACCAGCCGGCGTGCTGGCGGGTGGTGTCGTCGGAGTCGTCGGCGACGAACGTCTCCAGCAGCTCCGCCTTCCCGTAGTTCACCACCTCCTCGTAGAGCCGCCGCGCGATCTCCTTGTTGCCCTCGATNCTCATGCCGGCCCCTTTCCGTGGTTGACTTTGAAGATGATCTGAAATCAAATCGTCCGTAGACGGATTACTGCGGCGGTTCGCCCGGGTAGGTGGGCGGCAGCAGAATCCCGTTCGAGGCGGACAGGCCGCCGTCGACCGGTATGACGGCGCCGGTGATGTACGACGCCGCCGGGGACGCGAGGAAGTAGATGACCTCGGCCTGCTCCGCCGGCTGCGCCCAGCGCCCCAGCGGGACCCGCCGGGTCACCGCCGCGGCGAAGGCCGGGTCGGCGCGCTGGCCGGCGGTGCGGGGGGTCTCGGTGAGGCCGGGGGCGACGGCGTTGATCCGGATGCCCTCGAAGGCGTAGTCCAGCGCGGCGGAGCGCACCAGGTTGTTCGCCGCGGCCTTCGTCGTGTTGTAGGCCCAGGTGTAGGGGTCGCCCCGCAGCCCGGCGCCGGACGACGTCACGACGATCGACCCGCCGCCGGCGGCCCGTAGCGCCGGCGCGGCCGCGCGGATCCCCAGCACCAGCCCGCGGACGTTCACGGCGTAGATCGTGTCGAGGCTCTCGGTCGCGCCGGCCGCCTCGATCGGCGGCGCGCCCCCGAGACCGGCGTTGAGCACCGCCGCGTCGAGCCGGCCGAAGCGCTCGACCGCCAGGGCGACCATGGCGTCGTTCGTCGCCGGGTCGGCCACGTCACCGACGAGGGTCACCACGTCCGCGCGGGTGCCGAGCTTGGCCAGGCCCTCCTCGGACACGTCGACGGCGACGACACCGAACCCGCGTTCGGCGAACAGTTCGACGGTTGCCTCGCCGATCCCGGCCGCGGCGCCGGTGACGACGACTGCTCCCCTGGCCATGTCGACTCTTCTCTCCCGCACCGCGGTCGTTCGTCGAACGGCACCGCAACATGCGTGTAGTAATCGGGCANCATCCGGCCCGGATTGATCGGCTGTGTTATTCCGGTGGCACTCGCGCCGGCCGGTGTGCCGCTGATGTTTCCCAACCTTACCGGGCTCGGAAACGTGGTGGGCTGCTTTCTGGTTGCTTGTTCTCCGAAGCTGCACAACAAAGAACTGCGTGGTCCGGACGGTTGGCCCGGACGGCGACGGACGGCCAACCAGGAATGGTCCGGCACGGCTAGGTAGAAGTACGTAGCCGTGCCGGCCGTCCGCCGTCCGCCGTCCGCCGTCCGCCGTCCGCCGTCCGCCGTCCGTCGTCCTCCGCCGCCGTCGTCGTCGTCCTCCGCCGTCCGACCTCAGACGTCAGACGTCAGACGTCAGACGAGGGAGTCGATGAACTGGCGGATCGCCGCCACCGTCGTCGGCGAGTGCTCCTCGAGGATCGAGAAGTGCTCGCCGGGCACGTCCACCGTCGTGTGCGGGGTGGTCCAGTACGCCTGCCAGCCGTCCGGGTCCGCCGGATCGATGATCGTCCGCCGCAGCGGGTCCGCCGCCCGGATGAGTAGCGTCGGGGCGGCGACCGGCTTCGCCTGCCACCCGTTGAAGACCCGCACGTAGGCGCCCATCGTGGTCAGGCTCGCGTCGCTCCAGACCATCTGGTAACGGTCGACCCGGTCGAGCATTCCGGTGATCATCGCGGTCAGCCACCAGTCCGCCATGCCCTCGCGGACGGCGCTCTCGGGCGGGTAGCTGTCGACGAGCACCAGCCCGGACGGGGCGATCCCGGCGTTCTCCAGCTCCGCCGCCACCGCGTGTGCGACGACCCCGCCCATCGAGCGGCCGACGAGCACGAACGGCTCGTCGCCGACCAGCCTGGTCACCTCCCGCACGTGCATCTCGATGTAGGTGGGCTCGTCGATCGGGACGTGGTCGTTCTCGTCGTAGCCCGGCGAGGGCAGCACGAACACGTCCCGTTCGCCGCGCAGCAGNGTGCCGAGCCGCGCGTACTCGTGCGGCCCGGAGATCGCGCTCATCGCCGGGAAGCAGATCAGCCGATGACGCGCCGGCCCTTCGGCGTGCTCCGGCCCTTCGGCGAGCTGGAGCGTCGGTACGGCGTGCCGCGCGCTGTCGGCGGCGCCGAAGACGGGTCGCAGGGCCGAGGCGACGACCAGGAGCTGGGCCGCGGCGGCGAAGTTGTCCCGGGCGCACAGCGCCTGGTACAGCTCGGACAGCGGCCCCTCCTGCGGGCCGATGGCGGTCGGCCGGGCCGCCGCCGGCCCGCTGGCCGCCGCGTTCGCGCCACCCCCGGTGGGCGTGGCGGCCAGGATCTTCGCGAGCTGCTCGGCGAGGTACGCGGCGAGCGCGGTCGCGCTCGGGTGGTCGAAGGTGAGGGTGGCGGGCAGCCGCAGGCCGGTGGCGGTGTTCAGCCGGTTGCGCAGTTCGACGGCGGTCAGCGAGTCCAGGCCCAGCTCGCCGAAGTCCCGCTCGGCCTCGACGGTGTCGACGTCGCGGTGGCCCAGCACCGCCGCGACCTCCTGGCGGACGTGCTCGAGCAGGATCGACTCCCGCTGCTCGTCGGCGGCCGCCGCCAGCCTGCCGCGCAGCGCCGCGGCGTCCGCCCTCGACGCCGTGCCTGCCTGCGCGGCACCCCGGCGACCCGGGCGGACGAGGCCGCGCAGCAACGGGGGCACCCCGTCGGCGGCCGCCCGCCGGCTGATCGTGGCGACGTCGAGGGCGGCGGGGACGAGCAGCGGTTGGCGCAGCGTGCCGGCGGCGTCGAACAGGGCGAGGCCGTCGGCGGGCGCCAACGACCGCAGGCCGCTCTGCGCGATGCGGGCCCGGTCGGCTGCGGTGAGGTTCTCGGTGAACGTGCTGGTGTCGTCCCAGAGTCCCCAGGCGAGGCTGGTGGCGGGGAGTCCCTGGGCTCGGCGGTGGTGGGCGAGGGCGTCGAGGAAGGTGTTCGCCGCGGNGTAGCTGCCCTGCCCGGCTCCGCCGACGAGCCCCGCAAGCGAGGAGTAGAGGACGAAGGCTTTGAGGGGGTGGTGGCGGGTGAGGNGGTGGAGGTGCCAGGCGCCGTCGATTTTGGGGGCGAGGACGGTGTGGAGGCGTTCGGGGGTGAGGTTGGTGAGGGNGGTGTCGTCGAGGGTGCCGGCGGTGTGGATGACGGCGGTGAGGGGGTGGGCTGCGGGGATGGTGTCGAGGAGGTGGTGGAGTTGGGTGGGGTTGGTGGTGTCGGTGGCGGTGATGGTGATGGTGGCGCCGAGGTTTTCGAGTTCGGTGCGTAGTGCGG
>NZ_LJFZ01000042.1:0-58721 GCF_001420875.1 Frankia sp. AvcI1
TCAGTGTTCCGGCCGCGTCGAACAGCAGGTTGCCGGGCTTGATGTCCAGGTGCAGCACCCCACGGATATGGGCGTGAGAAAGCCCCGCGGCAACAGCTAACCCGACCGCGCAGGCTCCCTGCGGATCCAGCGTGGCACGTCGACGGGTCAACGTACCGCCGTCCAACAGTTCCATGACGATCAGCAGGAGATCGTCGGCTTCCACATAGTCGAAGACCCGCACGATATGCGGATGATCCATCCCTGCGAGCAGGCGCGCCTCGGTCTCGAAACNCCCCGGCGCGTACTCCGAACCCCCGGGAAGAATTTTAATGGCCACCGGACGCTTCAGCCGACGGTGCCGGCCGGTGAGCACCAGTCCGCCCGCACCCGCGCCCAGTTTCGCGCCAATCAGGTAGCCAGGAAGCGCTGCGGCAACCTGGCCACGGTCGACAATCAACGTACGATGGTGACCGTCGACCGGTCACGTGGCCGGCCAGCCGGCAGAACTCCGCTCCGCGCCCCCGTCATGATTCGGCATTTTAGCCTGGGCTCACCGCCGATGACCCTCGGCCTGGGCGTTCCCCGGGCAGGCCGCTGAGCTGGCAGTACGCAGTCTGGCTTCCGCGTCGGAACCGATCGTCTCGCGGGGTCCGCGGCGAGATGATTGACCGCGACCGACACGTCGGGCCGCCGGTGCGGCGCCGCGACGACCGGCACACCCCCCGCACACCGGCCCCCGGCCGCTACGAAGAATCAGCTGACCGACGGTCCAAAACACCTTCTCTGCCGAAGTCCGACGCCGACGGGTCAGAACCTCCCAGGTCCGTTCCGACTGGCTGGGCGAGGTCTTTCCCGACCGATCCGCGAGCCGATCCGACCGGCGGAACGGCGCCGGGGGATGGCGCGTTGAGTCGGACGGTGGCAGCGCACCTGTCGGTCCCGGGAGTCGCGGATGACGTCGTCGTGTGCCGGGGGTCGCCGGGCCCGCGCGCGCCGGTACCTGATGTGCCGGCCGACCTACTTCGACGTCCGCTACGCCATCAACCCGTGGATGGACCCGCACCGCCCGGTCGACACCGCGCGGGCCTGCGCGCAGTGGGAGGCGCTGCGTGCGCTGTACCGCGACCTCGGGCACACCGTGGAGCTGATCGAGCCGCTGCCGGGCCTGCCCGACATGGTCTACGCGGCCAACGGCGGGCTCGTCGTCGGCGGCCGGGCGCTCGGGGTCCTGTTCCGCCATCCCGAACGGCGCGGCGAACAGGCGCCCTACCTGCGGCGATTGGCGAGGTTGGCCCCGGGCGGGGTGTACCGTCCGGCGTTCTGCAACGAGGGCGAGGGCGACTTCCTGCCCGTCGGCGAGATGATCCTCGCCGGCACCGGGTTCCGGTCGGAGCCGGCCGCGCACGCCGAGGCGGCGCGCGTGCTGGGCCGCCCGGTGCACTCACTGACCCTGGTGGACCCGCGTTTCTACCATCTCGACACCGCGCTGTGCGTCCTCGACGATGACCTCGTCGCCTACCTGCCGGCGGCCTTCGACGACGCCGCCCGCCGGCTGCTCGCCACCCTGTTCCCGGACGCGATCAGGGTGAGCGAGGCCGACGCGGCGGTGTTCGGGCTCAACGCCGTCAGTGACGGGCGGCACGTGGTGNTCTCCGCCGCCGCCGAGGGGTTCGCCGCCGAGCTGCGGGACCGGGGGTTCGAGCCGATCGGGGTCGAGTTCGACGAGTTGCGCCGCGGCGGCGGCGGCATCAAGTGCGCCACTCTGGAGATCCGCGCCTGAGCGCGGCCACGCAGCGCGGCCCGGCTGCCCGGCTGCCCGCCCGGCACGCAACCCAGCGGGCGAGGGCCGGGTAACCTCACCCGGTCGCGGACTGGCCGCCGAGGGCGCGGGCGAGGCGGGCCATCCCCTCGGCGATGCGCGCGGGCGCGTGCGTGGTGAACGACAGGCGCAGCGCCGCCGGGTCGGGCGCGCCGGCGAAGAACGGGGCGCCGGGAACGTAGGCGACGTCGTGGGCGACCACGGCGGGCAGCAGGGCGGTGGCGTCGTATCCGGCGGGCAGACGAGCCCAGACGAACATGCCGCCCTCGGGCCGGTTCCAGGAGCTACCGGGCGGCAGCGCCCCGACGAGCCCGTCGAGCATCGCGTCGCGCCGTTCCCGGTACACCGCGCACATGCGGGCGAGGTGGGCGTCGAGGTCGGCCTCGGCCAGGTAGCGGGCGGCGGCCGCCTGGTCGACGGTCGAGGTGTGCAGGTCCGCGGCCTGCTTGGCGATCACGCAGGCGCGCCGCAACGCCGCCGGTGCGCGCAGCCAGCCCAGCCGCATGCCCGGGGCCATGGTCTTGGAAAAGCTGCCGAGCAGCACCGTCCGATCGGCCGCGGCGGGGTACGAGGCGATCCACGNCTGCGCCGTCCCCTCGTAGCGCAGCTCGCCGTACGGGTCGTCCTCGACGATCCACAGGCCCTGCCGGGCGGCNACCTCGGCGACGGCGCGGCGGCGGTCCGCGGCCATGGTGCGTCCGGTGGGGTTCTGGAACGTGGGCACCACGTACAGCAGCCGGGGGCGCTCCCGGGCGACGAGGTCTGCCAGTCGGTCGGGGATGATCCCCTGATCGTCGGTGGGGGCCGCGAACACCCGGGCCCCGGCGAAGCCGAAGCACTGCAGCACGGCGAGGTAGGTCGGGTCCTCCACCACGACGGCGTCCCCGGGTTCGAGCAGCGCGGCGGCGAGCAGCGTCAGGGCCTGCTGGGAGCCGGTGGTGACCAGCAGGTGGTCGGGCTCGGTCGGCAGGCCGCGCCGGGCCAGGCGGGCGGCGACCGCCGCCCGCAGATCGGGGTCCCCCTCGGTGGTGGAGTACTGCAGCACCCGCCGGGGCTCGTCGGTGAGCACCTGGTCGTAGGCGCGCCGGATGCCGTCCGCGTCGATCAGCTCGGGGGCCGGCAGACCGCCGGCGAAGGAGATCACCTCCGGCCGGGCGGTCAGGGCGAGGATCTCGCGCACCGGGGAGGTGCGCACCGCGCGGGCGCGGGCGGCGAGCTGCGGCGGGGCGGCGGCGGTCGTCATGGCGGCTTCTCGATTCCTTCTGCGGACGGGTGGGCGCGGCCCGGCGGCTGCGTGCCTCTGCCTGCGCCGGCTGCCATCGGCGTCGGCCGTGATCCGCCCGCGGGACGTGCGGTCGGGCCGCCGCCCGGTCAGGTGCGCAGGGGTCGCGGGGGCTCCCGGGCAAGGCGTGGTGGGTGCGGCGTGGCGGGATGGCGGCGTGGCGGGATGGCGGGTGCCGGGGTCGACGGCCCGCCCGCCAGGCCGGGTCGCGGCGGCGGGCGGGCCGTCAGGGTCCCCGACGCCGACCGACTGTCGCGGCCCGCCGGGGACACCGGCGGGGTGTCCCCTCAGGGGCCTCTCCCGACAGGTATCTCATCATCTGGACAGGATCTCCCAGATGATGGGCTTACCTATGGTAACCCGGCCGCCCTGTCGCGCTGCCCCGGCTCCCGGCCAGCCGACCCGTCCCGACCGCGTCGACGACGCGGGCGGCATCACGGAGATCGTCGTCGAAGGAGTACTCGGGAGCCTGTGAGGACCTGCCACGCCCGCGCGCGTCGAAGGTGACGCATCGGTACCGGCCGCCGATTGTGTCCAGGACACGCCGCCAGTCCCGCCGAGTGCCGAAAGCACCGTTGAGAAAGATGAGGACGGGACCGCGGCCGGTGTCGTCACAGCGCAGCCTGGCCTCGCCGCCGCGGATCGTGAACTGGCGCGACGTCATCGCTCCGCTCGGACCAGGCCGGGTGCAGTCCCGGAGCCCGGCGCGTCGACGAATTCCGCTGGCTTTGTCGCCTTACAGCGCCATAGAGCGAATTGTCTCTCCTCGGCGACTCGCGACCAGCGGTGATCCCCGGCGCTGGCGGCAGAGACCCGCGGACGCCGTTGCGACCGGCTGCAACGGACCGTGGGTGAACCCTCAATGTACCCGCAGGAAGCAGAATGGAATTTGCTCGGTCGAAGGTCGTGTATCCGGCCTTGAACGAGGAACACCAAGGGCCGGGCATGCCCAGGAGAAGGTATCCGAGTGCAGACGGGGGGAACCCGGCATGAAGGCAACATATGAGGCACCAGCCCTTCAGGCTCAGGGATCGTTCCGGCAGGCGACCGGTTTCGTCGGCTTCTTCGTCGGCGGCTGGGGCGGCGGCTGGGGTGGCTGGAGCGGCTGGGGTGGTTGGGGTGGCTGGGGTTGGAGCCGCTGGGGCCGCGGAGGCGGCTGGGGCGGCTGGGGTGGTTGGGGCGGCGGCTGGGGCTGGTAGCCCCGAGGCGACCTGCGGCGACCTGCGCCAGCCCAGCGGCTGGCCAGGCCGTCGTCAGAAGTCCGGCCCAACGTTCCAACCAACTGTCACGACACCCACCACGAGTGTTCTGTTCATCCGGGGACGAGGTGGCGACGGACCGGCCGTAGCGGTCGGCCGCCGCCATGTCGTCGTTTTCGGGCCGCGGTAGGGCACCGCTGACCAGGCGGGTGCGGATCGGGAGGATCTGGTATGCGCGTCGTGTGCGTGGGTGGTGGACCGGCGGGGTTGTACTTCGCCATCTCGACGAAGCTGCGCAATCCCGCACACGAGGTCACGGTGATCGAACGAGACCCCCCGGGAGCCACCTACGGCTGGGGGGTCGTCTACTGGGACAACCTGCTGGACGTCTTCTTCCGCAACGATCCGCGCAGCGCGCGGCAGATCCGGGCGCAGTCCACTCTCTGGCAGGAGCAGCGCATCAGCGTCGCGGGGGCGGGCGCGGCCTACCTGGCCGGATACGGCTTCAGCATGCAGCGGGCGACGCTGCTGGACATCCTCGCGCGGCGCGCGGCCGAACTCGGGGTGAGGATCTCCTACCGCCACGAGGTCGACGGTCTGCCTCCGTTCGCCGACGCCGACCTGGTCGTGGCCGCCGACGGCGCCAACAGCCGGGTGCGCCAGGCAGGTGGAAACCCGTTCGNGACCCGCCTCACGACCGGCAGCAATCCCTACATCTGGCTGGGGACGGACCGGTTCTTCGACACCTTCGCCTTCGACTTCGAACGCACCGCGGCGGGCTGGATCTGGTGCCACGCCTACCCGTCCAGCGCGGGCCTGAGCACGTGCATCGTCGAGTGCACCCCGCGGACCTGGGCGGGGCTCGGCTTCGACCGGCGTGGCGACGCCGACACCCTGCGAGAGCTGGAGAAGATCTTCGCCGAGCCGTTGGACGGCCACGGCCTGATCAGTCAGTGCCGCGGTCGGACCGCCCGCTGGCAGCGCTTCTCCGAGATCAGCAACGAGCGGTGGTACCACGACAACGTCGTGCTGCTCGGGGACGCCGCCCATACGACCCACTTCACCCTGGGATCCGGGACGGCGTTGGCGATCGTCGACGCGGTCATGCTCGCGCGGATCCTCGACGACAACGATGACGACCTGACCGCCGCACTGCGGTCCTTCGACGCCCGCGGTCGGCTGGCGCTGCGCCCGGTGCAGGCGGCGGCGCGGACCAGCATGACCTGGTTCGAGCAGGCGGACCGCCACCTCGGCCGGGACGGCGACGCGCAGAGCAACGAGGTGGGCGGCCGGGACGGCCACCTGGACGCGGTGTCGTTCGCCTACGCGATGGCCGGGCGTCACGGTCCGCAGCCGCCGTGGCGTTACCGGGTGCACCGTGCCACCCAGGTCCCGGCGGTCCGCCGGGCTCTGCGCGGCCTGAACTCGGGCGGCCGCTGGTGCCTGGCCCGCCGTCGGGGCGAACCCGTAGCGACGCGTGCCGAGCAGCCCGAGCGGGCTGAGCAGCCCGAGCAGGCCGAGTTGTCCGAGCAGCCTGAGCAGCCTGAGCAGGCCGAGTTGTCCGAGCGGGCGGCTCGATGAGCTGCGGCCCCGCCGCCTCGGGCTACTCCGCCGCCTCGGCTACTCCCGCCTCGTGCTACTCAAAGGAGGAGGGCCACCCGGTCACCCTCGAGGATGGCGGCGTGCGCGCGCCGTGGGGCCAGGCAGTCGCCGACCCGGTGTAGCTCGAACGGGGCATTCACCCGGAGCGTGGACCACAGCGAGTCCTCCGCTCGGGGGGGTTCGGTATGGACGACCCAGTCCACCGCGTGGCGCCGCACCGCCCCGGTGGGATGGTGCGTGACGCTCACCGTCAGCTCGCCGGCATGGTCCGCGCGACCGGCCTGGCCCACCCGACCGGAGCGGCGGGACGCGTCGGGCGGACCGCACGGAGCGGATCCCGCCGGAGCGGGACCGGCGTCGCCGACATCCGTCACCACGAGGTCGCCGGCCTGCCGGACACCGAGGGCGGCCGCTCGTCGGTTCCACCGCTCCAGGTCCAGGGTGAGGCCGAGATCCTGGCCGACGACCATCGCGTCGCTGATCACCGTCACATCGGCGCCGCGGGCGGCGAGCAGCTCCGCCATCGACGGGGCCTGGTGGAAACCCGTGCTGTCCACCACGAGCACCCGCCCGCGCGGGTGGGCCTGGCCGGTCAGCACCTCTCGCACGCCGACGATCCGTGGATCGTCACCCGCCCAGTCGGGCCGGGCCGGTCGGGATCCGGTGGCGAGGATGACGGCGTCGGGGCCGGCGGCGTGCAGGAGATCGGTGTCGGCGACGGTACCCAGCAGCACCTCGACGCCGAGCCCGCCAAGGCGGACGGCGAGGTCGTCGACCAGAGCGCGCAGCCCGCCGCGGCCGGGCAGCTGAGCGGCGAGGAGCATCTGGCCGCCAAGCCGATCGCCACGCTCGACCACGGTGACGCGGTGCCCGCGCGCGGCCGCGGTGACAGCGGCCCGCAGACCCCCGGGGCCGCCCCCCACGACGTACACCCGCCGTCCGCGCCGACGCGGTGGCGCCAGCGTCACCGCCTCCCGGCCTGCCCGGGGGTTGGCCAGGCAGCCCAGCCAGCGATTGCGCCCCGTCCGGCCCACACACTCCTGGTTGCAGGCCACGCAGGTGCCGCCGCCAGACCGGTCGTCCCGCTCCCGGTGGTCCTCCTGGTGCCGGTGGTCCTGGTCTCGGCCGTCGTCGCCGCGTCCACTCCGGCCGCGCCCCCCTGCCCGGGCCGTCGCGGCGAAGGCGGGGTCGGCGATCTGACCGCGGACGACCCCGACGAGATCGGCCTGGCCGGCGGCCAGGACCCGCTCGGCCTGCGCCGGGTCGGTGAACCGGCCGACGGCGACGACCGGCAGGTCGACCGCCGCCCGGATCGCCGCGGCGATGTGCGCCGCGTAGCCCNGGCGGACCTGCATGCTCGGCACGATCAGGGNCAGCGTCGAGGTCGCCACCCCGATGGCCGTGTTGAGGTAGTCGACCGCGCCGGTGGCCTCGACCATCGTCGCGACGGCGACCGCCTCGGCGAGGGTGATGCCCCCCTCGACCCCGTCGTCTCCGCACAGCCGTACGCCGAGGACCCGGCCGGGGCCGATCGCGGTCCGCACCGCCTCGATGACCTCCAGCAGCAGTCGGGCCCTGTTCGCGAGCGGGCCGCCGTAGTGGTCGGTGCGCCGGTTCGTCGCCGGCGCCAGAAACCCGCGGATGAGGGAGCTGTGCGAGCCCTGTATCTCGACGCCGTCGAACCCGCCCGCCGCGGCGTGTGCGGCCGTGCGCGCGAAACCGGCGACCACCTCGGCGATCTCCGACTCCGTCAGCGCCTTGGGCACCTCGCGGAACATCGGGTCCGCCACCGCGCTCGGCGCCCAGACGGGCAGCCGGGTGTAGGTCGAGGCGGACTGCCCGCCGTTGTGATTGAGCTGGGCGAGGATCGGTACCCCGTGGGCGTGGACCGCGTCGGCGATCCGCCGCAGACCGGGGATCACCGCCGGATCGAAACCGCGGATCATCTTCTCGTAGGGCCGGTCGCCCGGATGGGTGGTGAGCTCCTCGGTGATGACCATCCCGGTTCCGCCGGCTGCCCGGGNGGCGTAGTAGGCGGCGTGACGGACGTTCGGCAGGCCCTCGTCGGCGTAGTTCGTCAGGTGCGCGCAGAACACGATCCGGTTGTGCAGTGTCAGCGGCCCGATCCGCTGCGGGGTGAGGAGCCCGGGTGCCTCACCACCCCCCGCGCCGCCGGACCCCGCAGCCCCACCCCTGTGNGGCCCCTGCGGCCTCCGGGGCCCGCCCGACGTCTGCGGCCCCTGCGGCCCCGTCGGCCCGCCCGGGGCATCATCCGACCGGGGGGGTCGAACACGGCCGGGGCGGGGGAGGTCATGGTCCGGTCGGGGGGAGTCGGGCCGGTCGGCGCCGATCTCCCGTGCTCGGCGACGGCCTTCGAGGACGGCCGCCAGGATGGTCCGCGGCGCGATCGCGTCCCCCGCCCGGGGCAGGTCCGGGCGGAGGGAGTGCAGGGTGTCCCGCGGCAGCCGGGGACCGCAGTCGACGACCGCGGCGCAGGCGAGGATCTGCCGCTCGCCCGTCCAGGCGTCCTCCAGTACCAGCCCGTCCGGACCGATCGCGCGCACCGACGTCCGCACCTGCCGGCGGACGCCCGCGCGGGCCAGCCGGACGTTCGCCGGCGCGAGATCGCCGGCGGCCAGTCGGGCGCCCACCACCGGGTCGGGCGTCACGATCGTGACCGGCCGGCCGAGCTCGGCCAGCCAGTGCGCGGTCGCCACCCCCACGGGACCCCCGAGCGGGTCATGCACGACCACCGGCCCCTGCGGCAGGGCCGCCGGCCCCGCCGCCAGGACGTGGACCACGTCGAGGACCTCTGTCGTGGCGTCGGCGTCGGGGGCGGGCAGGTCGGTCCGCGCGGTGGGCGGCGCCGGGACCGAGCCGGTGGCGAGCAGCACCACGCCGCCGGCCGCCCGCTGCCGGTCGATCTCCTCCACGCCGATGTCGGTGTCCAGGTCGATCCGCACCCCGAGGCGGCGGCACTCGGCCGCCCACCAGTCGGCCAGCGCGGCGAGCCGGTGGAGCCCGGGCCCACGGGCGGCGATCCGCAGCGTCCCGCCGAGGTGGGCGCCGCGTTCGGCGAGTCGGACCCGATGCCCGCGGGCGCCCAGCACGCGTGCAGCCTCCAGCCCGGCCGGGCCGCCGCCGACGACGAGGACGTCCACCGGTGTCGCGGCGCGTCCGCCGGGCCCGGGCTCGACGGTCTCGTGGCCGCTCGCGGGTTCGCCGATGCAGCTCACCAGTGGGTTGCGGACATCCCGGACCTGGCACGCCTGATTGCACAACACGCACGGACGCACCCGGTGGCCCTGGCCCGCGCGGACCAGCGCCACCAGGTCCGGCTCCGCGATGAGCGCGCGCGTCATCTCCACGACGTCGGCGGCCGCGGAGTCGAGGGCCTGCTGGGCGTCGGCGGTGTCCACCACGCTGCCCTGCAGGACGATGGGCACCCGGCCGGCGGCGGCGCGGCGCATCCGGCGGGCGAGATCGGTGTTGAAGGCCGGCGGGGTGGCCGCATCGGGCCGGTACGCACCCGTCGCGAACGGGCCGCCACGGACGACGACGAGCAGGTCCACAAGGTCGGCCAGTGCACCGACGTGGCCGGCCGCCAGGTCCGCGGTGATGCCCGCCCAGGGCGCCAGCTCGTCGCAGCACAGCCGCAGGCCGAGGATGGGCGTGTCGCCGACGGCCGCGCGGACCGCCGTCAGGACCTCCCGGGTCAGCCGGAGCCGGTCCCGGCCGTAGTCGTCGCCACGCCGGTTGGTCAACCCCGAGTGAAACTGCCGCAGCAGGGAGAACACCCCGGCGTCGATCTCCACTCCGTCGAGCCCGGCCGCCACCGCCCGGCCGGCCCCGGCGGCGAAGCCCGCGACGATGCTCGCGATCGTGCTGCTGTCCAGTTCGGCTGGGACCTCCCGGCTCACCACGTCGGCCACCGGGGAGGGGGCCCACAGCGGCTGCTGCGACCATGCGCTCGATCCCTGCCCGCCGGCATGGCCCAGACCGGCCAGCAGCACGGTCCCGTGCGGCCGGACCGCCTGGGCCACAGCCGCCCAGCCGGACCCGCACTCGGCGGCAAGGGGGGCCCGTTCGTAGGGCCAGTCGTCGGAGGTCACCGAGGCGGTCTCGGTGACGATGACGCCGGCGCCGCCCGCCGCCCGCCGCTCGTAGTAGGCGACATGGCGTTCGGACAACGCCCGCCCCCGGCCCAGGTTGGTCTCGTGCGGTCCGAACAGGACCCGGGAGGGCGCGCGCCGCCCCCCGCGCAGGACGATCGCCTGGCTCAGCCGGGTGGGTGGGACCACCGCGCGCACGGGCGGTGCGCCCACCGGTTCCCCGGGCCGCATCGATCTCCTCTACGGTGATGGTGGGTAGCAGGTGGGGTGCGGCCCGCCGGCCAACGGGTCCGGCGTNCCCGCGACGCGGGACGACCGGGCGTCACCCGCCGCCTCGGACATTAAAGGCACTCGGTGTCGAAAGTGAAGTGAAGTGGGGTGAGGGGCGAGTGATGCCCCCCGGTGTGACCATGGGTNCCGACGGTCGACGCACCGGCCGCCGGCCCGCCACCAGCGCGGCGGAGCTCGAACACCTGGCCCTGCAGATCTTCACCGAGCGTGGGTTCGAGGAGNCCACCGTCGACGACATCGCCCGCGCGGCCGGGATCGGGCGGCGTACCTTCTTCCGCTACTTCGCCTCCAAGAACGACGTCCCCTGGGGCGACTTCGACGGCCAGCTCGAGGTCATGCGCGCGTCNCTGGCCTCCGCCGCGGCGGGCGAACCGACGGTTGCCGTGCTGCGCCGGGCGATTCTCGACTTCAACACCTATCCGCCCGCGGAGGGTGCCTGGCTGCGTCGCCGGATGACGCTCATCCTGCGCACCCCCGCCCTGCAGGCGCACTCGACGTTGCGCTACGCGAGCTGGCGTGGCGTCCTCGCCGAGTTCGTCGCCCGCCGGGTCGGCCAGCCGGCAGACGCCCTGACGCCGCAGGCGGTCGCGGCGGCGCACCTGGGGGTCNCAGTCACCGCGTACGAGCAGTGGCTGCGGGAGGAGGGCACGGACCTGGTCGCAATCCTCGACGAGGCGCTCGGGCTGCTTGCGACCGGTTTCGCGGCCTTCTGAGCGCCGGGCGGCCGTACCGCCCGGCGCTGCTCCGCCCGCGCACGTCGCAACGAAAAGTAGTCGCATCATTGCGGTGAGCGGTAGCGCTCCGGCGTCGAAGCTGCGAGGCTGTGCACCCATCGACGCAGTCCGCTGACTCCTCGGAGTCAACGGCCGGCTGGTTGACGGGGAGGAAGCGCTCCATGGCAAGCACGAGCTCCAGGAACGGCGCCGGGCCGAGCAGCGCTGGAACGCGCCAGAGCACCGTCGCCGGGACCCCGGTCAGCCCGACCTCCCTGTCTGCCTCGCAGTCACCTGCCGACGATGCCGCATCGTCGGGCGACGGCGGCTCCCGGCCAGGCCCGGCGTCCGCGGGGGCGTCGGCATCGCAGGCAGGTTCGGCCGGCACGCCCCCAGGTGCCACCGGCGCAGGTNCCACCGGCGCAGGTTCCGTCGGCGCAGGTTCCGCCACGCCCGGGTCCTCAACATCCGGACCTGCCGAGTCCGGGGCTGCCACGCCCGGGTCCGCACGATCCGGCTCCGGGACCGGGCCGTCCAGGACGTCCACCGCCAGAACCACCACCGCGAAGTCCGGCGCCGGCAGGACCNCCGCAGAGGGAGCCACCGAGGCGAAGACCAGCACCGCCAGGGCCGGCACCGCGAGGGCGGGACAGTCGGGCCCGGCGAGCGCGAAGTCCTCCCCCGCGCGCGCCGGCTCCACCCGGGCGAGCGCGACTCGGGCGGCAGCCCCGGCCGGTCGGTCCGCCGCGGCGGCGCCGACGGAGTCGGCCTCCGTCGGGACGACCACGCAGACCGCGGGAGGGACCACGCCCGCCCGGTCGACCACCGCGCGGGCGGGGGCCGCCCGAACGGGCCCCGCCAGCCGGTCGACGCCGACCCGGGCGGCGTCCGGGCGCGGCAGCACGGCCTCGGCGGTCGCCGACTCCGCAACGGACAGGTCGGCGTCGGGTGACGCCGGCGGCGGCCGGTCGGTGGCGGCCGCCGGGAGCACCACGACCCGCGCTGCAAGCAGCCGGGCCGCCGCGGCGAAGCGTCCCACGACATCGCGGGCCTCCGTGACCAGGCCGGCATCGGGTCGCGGCACGGCGACGACGTCGGGCCGCGCGGTGAGCGCACGCGGCACCGTCCGAAATCCCGCAGGCAGCCGGGTGACAGCTTCCTCGGCCCTTCGGGTGAGCTCCACGCCGGTGGGGAGGGCCACCCGGGCGTCTCGCCGCGAGGACACTCATACGGAGCTACGTACGGCGACACTACGACTTCCCTTCGTCACCGCCCATTTCGAGGTCTCCCCCCCACCCGCGCCGGGCGGCCAGGTCCGGGTGGGGCCGCTGAGCCTGCCTTCCCCGGGACGCACCGCCTACTACCTGGGCCTGGGCACCCTGGCCGTGGTCGAGCTGATCGAGTGGCCGGTGGCGTTGGCCATCGCGGCCGGCACCTATGTGGCCGGGCATGCCGTGGGATCGCAGGTTGCTCCTGCGCGGGAGCGGGAGGCCGAGGTCGAGATCAGCGCGGAGCTGCCCACCGGACTCGGCCCGCGCGGTTTGTGGCGCCGGTTCCGGCATGCCGAACACGGGCCCGGCGGGCTGTCCGACCGCGACGGCCACAGCGAGAACGGCCGCCACGAACCCGGTTCCCGGGGGCGTGGTTCCTCGCGTCCTGGTGCCGAGCGGTCTGGCGCCGAGCGGTCTGGTCACAACGGTCACAGCGGCGGCGCGGCTCGGNCTCGCCTTCGAGGTTGATCCTCCGCACGTGAGACTGCCCGGCCCGACCGCGGCCAGGGCCGCGGCGGCGGTGCTNGTGCGGACGCTGAGCACCGAGCTGACCCGGTNGCAGCGGCGACCGCGGCACGTGTGGACTCGGGACGGCGACGCGCACATCGAGGTTCATCCGCCCTGGCCCGAGGGCACCCAGCCGGATCCGGCGGTCGCCGACGCCCACCGGCGCCGGCTGCACCGCGCGGTCGTCGCCGCACTGCATCGCCTGGACGGCGTCGACTGGGCCGAGGTCGACGAGGCCCTGGGGCGGGTCCTGATCAGCTTCGACTCCGATCGGGTGGACGTGGCGGAGCTGGTCGAGGCCGTCGACGCGGCGGAGAGAGTCCTGCGCCAGGGTGCCCTCGGCGAGCCGGGCCCGGACGCCGGGTACACGCGGGCCGGCGCGGACGGTGATCAGGATGGTTCCGCCTACCCGGGGGATCCGGAGCCGGTGGCCGCCGCGATGATCGCGCTCGGCGTGGACACCGCGGCGCTCGGCGTCGCTGTGGTGGCCCGAGTGTGCCGGGTACCCGCGGTACCGCGCGCGGCGGGAGCCGTGGTGGCGCTCGTGGATCACCAACCGTGGGTCCGGCGGGCAGTCGAACGCCGCCTCGGCCAGCGCGGTGCCGACCTGGTGATCGGCCTGCTCGGCGCGGGGGCGGGCGCGGTGACCCAGAGCCCGGACATCCTCGTCGTCGGCGTGGCCCACCGGGCGGCGGCCGTCGGCGAGCTGTTCGCCGAACGGGCGGTGTTCCTCCGGCGCCAGTCCGACCTGCTGCGCCGCACCGCCCAGGCGGACCAGTCTGGTGTCTCGCCCGCGGCTGCGTCCGAGTCGGTCGGTGCGGTCCCAGGCCGGCGAGCCTTCCCGGACACCCCGTCGCCCGGCGAGCTCGGCGCCGGCGCGCGGGGACACCGGCCCCGCCCGCTTCCCGCCGGCCCGCTCGAACGCAGCGCCGAGCGGATGGCCGCCGTCGGGCTCGCGGTCGGCGCGGCCGGTCTGCTCGCGACGGGCTCCCCGCGGGTCGGCGGCGAGCTGGTACTGGCGGCCGTGCCGCGAGCGGCCCGACTGGGCCGTGAGGTCTTCGCGGCCACGGCGGCGCGCCGGCTGTCCGCTCGGGACGTGCTGATCCTCGACGCCGCCAGCCTGCGACGACTCGATCGGATCGACGCCGTCGTCGTCTGCGCGCCGGTCCTGCTGGGGGAGCGGATGCGGGTGCTGTCCGCCGCCGATGCGGCCACGTGGTCGCGCACGGACCGACTGGTCGACGAGGTGGACCCGCGGCGGATGTTCCAGCCGGGCGACGTCGTCGCGCGGGAGGGGTCNGCCCGGATGGTCGCGGTGCACGCCGGCGGGCCGCGCTCGGCGCTGCACCCGTCCGGACTATCCGTCGAGCTTCGCGTCGGACGCCGTCGCGCCCGCGCCGTCCTCGGCGCCGAACTCGACGGTCTCNCCGAGGCGCTCCTGCGCGCCGCCCGGTCGTGCGGCACCGTCGTGCTCACCGCCCACGCCAGCACGGCCGAGCTCGCCGCGCTCGTCGACACCGTGCTGCCCGCGGGCACGGCCGCGGACACCGAGGTCTGGCGGTTGCAGGCGGCCGGCCGGGTGGTCGCCGTCGTGGCCGGGGGTGAACGACCGCAGGCGTCGGTGGTCGCTCCCGGCGATGCCGACGCGCTGTTCCGCGCGGACGTCGCCGTCGGAGTGGACACCCCTGGTGCCCGGCCGCCCTGGTCCGCGGATCTGATCTGCGCGGACGGGCTGACCGACGCCTGGCGGATCCTGCAGCTACCGCCGGTCGCCGCGGCGGTCAGCAGTCGGTCGGCGACGCTCGCCCACTCCGCATCGGCCCTGGCCGTCCTCACCACCATCGCCGGTCTGGGACGCGAGGACGCCGGTACGGGCCAGGGCCGGGCGGCGTTGATCCGGCCCGCGGCACTCCTGCGCGGCGGGCCGGTCAGCGCCGCCGCGCTCGCCGCGATGGCCCTCGGCGCGCTCGGGGCGAGCCGCGCCGACCGGCGCAACCCGCCGGCGCCCACCTGGCGCACGGACTGGCATGCCCTGTCCGCGGACACCGTGCGACGCCGGCTGACCGCCGGTCCGCGGGACCCGGCGGATCTGGCCGTCGCCGACACCGCCGAACCGGACTCCCCTCGGCCGGACCCGCCCGAGGGGACCACGACCGTGGAGGCGCGGTCCGACGGTCCGGCACCGACGGGCCGGCCGGCCGCGGGGACCAACGAGTCCCCGACCTCCGGACGGGCCCTGGGCTCGATGGCGTCCACCGTCCGTGGCCTCCCCGGCGCAGTGCTCTCCGACCTGCGCGATCCGCTCATCCCGGTGCTGTTCGTCGGGGCCGCCGCGAGCGCGGTGCTCGGCTCGACGGTCGACGCGGCGCTCGTGGCGGGCGTGTCGGTGGCCAACGCGGTGGTCAGCGGCGCGCAGCGGGCCAGGGCCGAGGCGGTGATGCGCCGCCTGGTGGCCCGGCACACCCCGCTGGCCCGGTTGGTGACGACGGCGGGGACCGCACTTGTCGACGCGAGCGACCTGCGTACGGGCGACCTCGTCGACGTGCGTGCCGCCGACGTGGTGCCCGCGGATGCCCGCCTGGTCCACGCCGAGTCCCTGGAGGTCGACNAGTCCTCCCTGACGGGGGAGTCGGTGCCCGTCGTGAAGGACATCGCCCCGACGCCGGGCGCCGCACTCGCCGAGCGGCGCAACATGCTCTACGAGGGGACGACCGTGCTTGCGGGGTCCGGTCGGGCGGTGGTGGTCGCCGTCGGCGCGGCGACCGAGGCCGGTCGGGCGGGGCAGGCGGCGGTCGGCCACGGCGGGCCGCCGGGCGTGCAGGCCCGGCTCGCCGACCTGACCCGGCTGGCGATGCCGCTCACCGCGATCAGCGGAGTCGCCGTGGCGGGCCTGTCCTGGCTGCGCGGCACGTCGCTGCGGTCCGCCGTCAACGCCGGAGTGGCCGTGGCGGTGGCCGCGGTCCCCGAGGGGCTTCCGCTGGTCGCCACCGTCGCGCAGATGGCGTCGGCACGCCGCCTGGCCCGGCTCGGCGTGCTCGTCCGCTCCTCCCGCACCGTCGAGGCCCTCGGCCGCGTCGACACCGTGTGCTTCGACAAGACGGGCACCCTCACCGAGGGGCGGCTGGTGCTGCGCGACGTCGTGGTCCGCGCGGGCGGCGCCCGGGAGGGGCCGGACGGTACCGCGGGTGTGCCCGCCGCCGCCCGGTGGCGTCGGGTCGCCGCCACCGACCCGGCCGCGGCAGCCGTACATCGGATCGCGGCCGGGGCCAGTCCCGCGCCGGGCGGGCCGGTGCCGCATGCCACCGACCGGGCGGTGCTCGACGCCGCCCGTGGACTTGCCCCGTGGGGGGAGCGCCTGGCGGAGACGCCGTTCGAGACCGCGCGTGGATACGCGGCCACGCTGCTGCGTGGCCCGGACGGGACGGTGGAGCTCGCCGTCAAGGGTGCCCCGGAGGTGCTGCTCGACCGCTGCGGGTTGGGGCCCGTCCGGCGGCGCGCGGCGGCGTCGGTCGCCGAGGACCTGGCCCGGCGCGGGCTCCGCGTCCTCGCCGTCGCCCGTGCGGACCACCCGTCACCCGGTCGGACCACGCTCGCGCGGACCGCCCCGATGCGGGCGGAGCAGCTGCGCGGCCTGGAACTCGTCGGCTTCCTCGGCCTGGCCGACACGCCTCGACCGTCGGCCGCTCCGGCCGTGCGCCGGCTGGTCGAGGCCGGTATCAGGGTGCTCGTCGTGACCGGGGACCACCCGGTGACCGCCGGCGCGATCGCCGCCGAGCTCGGCGTCCCGGGGGCCGACCACATCGTCACCGGCGCGGAGCTGGCGGCGCTGGGCGACGAGGACTACGCACGTCGGGTGGAGGAGGCGACGGTGTTCGCGCGCATCTCCCCCGAGCAGAAGGTGCGTCTCGTCCTCGCGTTGCGCCGGCGTGGCCACGTCGTGGCCATGACCGGGGATGGCACGAACGACGCCGCCGCCATTCGCGCCGCCGACGTCGGTGTCGCCGTCCGCGGCCACGGGTCGGCGGCGGCCACCGGCGCCGCCGACCTGCTGCTCACCGACGCCGACGTCACGCGTCTGGTCGACGCCATCGAGGAGGGCGCGGGCATGTCGCGGGCGGTGACCGATGCGGTGTCCGTGCTGGTCGGCGGCAACGCCGGGGAGGTCGCGTTCACCGTCCTCGGCACGGCCCTCGGGGGGACGGCGCCGTTGAGTCCGCGCCAGCTCCTGCTCGTCAATCTGCTGACCGACATGGCCCCGGCGATGGCGCTCGCCGTCCGGGGTCGTGCGCCGCAGGGCGGTCGGCCCTGCGCCGTCGACNGCGTGGAGTCTCCCCGGTCGGGCGAGGCTGCCGAGCGGGCGCTGCCCAGGACCAGCCCGGCCGGGCCGGGGGGTGTCCGCCGCGGCGGCGTGGCGGCGACCGACTGGCTCACCGGCCCGCTGCGACGCATCCTGCTGATCCGGGGCGGGGCGACCGCGGGCGGAGCGAGCGCCGCCTGGCTGCTCGCCCGGCTGACCGGCAGCCGGCGGCGCGCGTCGACCGTCGCGCTGCTCGCGCTCGTCGGGGCCCAGCTGGGCCAGACCCTGACCCTCGCGGGCCGGGACCCACTGGTCATCACGACGGCGATCGCCAGCGTGGTCGTGCTCGCCGTGCTGGTGCAGATGCCCGTGCTCAGCGCACTGTTCGGGTCCCGCCCGGTCGGGCCGGTCGGCTGGTGCATCGCGCTGGGCGCCGCCGGCGCGGCCACCTTCGCGGCCTGGCGGGCGGCGAGGCGGCACAGTGCCCAGACGTCACCCGGCCCGCGTTGACCCGCCGGATCCGGGCTGACCCGGTCGAGGCGGCGAGGTGGCCCGGCCGAGGCGGCGGGCGGCCCGCTGACCGCCGGATCAGGCCCGCTGACCGCCGGGTCAGGCCCGCTGGCCGCCCGGCACACCAAGCCAGCGACGGACCAGGGTGGTCAGCACGAGGATGACGGCTGTCCCGACCACCTCGATGATCACTCCTGCGAGCAGATGGTTCATCATCGGACCTCCCGTTGCTGCCGTGGACGTGCTGNACGCGTGGATCCGACGCCGTCGCAGCGGCTCGGCCACCCGTGGCGCGGATCAGGGCATGCGTCGACGGACCCCGCGTTCCGATGACACCATGCGGTCCGAAGATGAACGGAAGGTGAGATTTCCCGTGCGGATATATGGCGCGACGGTGAAGCCATCGGCGATNCACGCTCGCGGANGGCGCCGCACGGATCGGGTCAGCCGTTCGGGTCCGGGACGGCGGACCGGGCGCGGGATCGGTCCGTGCGGTGTCGGCTCATGCGTGTCGGATCGGGCGGTGTCGGCTCACGCGGTGTCCGATCGGGCGGTGTCGCCTCATGCGGTGTCGGATCGAGCGGTGTCGGATCGAGCGGTGTCGGACCGCGCCGCGAGCAGCGCGCCGACGGCGGCCAACCCGGCCGAGATCGGGATGGCGACGGTCGCCGGCCGCGCCCCGGCGGCGTCCACGACCATCCCGCACAGCGGCGAGCTGACCGCTGCCCCGACGCTCGTTCCGGCGGTGAGCCAGGTGAAGCCCTCGGTCCGCCGGGCGGCGGGAACCAGCCGTCCGGCGACGGTGTTTCCGAGGATCATCAGCGGGGCCAGGGGGAGGCCGACGAGGCCGGCCCCCACCACGACCAGGACCAGCCGGTCGGTGGCCGGGATCAGCACCGCCGCCACCGCCAGCGCCACGCCCGCAAGCGCGAACCGGCGCACCGGGTCGCCGGTGGCCGGCCGCGCGCCGTAGACCAGCCCGCTGAGCAGGCTCACCACGGTGATCAGGACGGGTAGCAGCCCAGCGCCGGCTCCCCAACCATGCTCGCGNCCGAGCGCGATCAGAGCGACCTCACCGGCGCCGAAGAATCCGCCGAGTCCGACGAAAACGATGATCACTGACGGCATGCCGGGCAGCAGCGCCACCGGTACGGATCGGGGGGCGGCCATTGCGCAGGTGCCGGCGTCGGGTGGGGTGCCTGCGTCGGGCCGGGCACCGGTGGCGGACGTGGTGACGGTGGCGGGCGTGGTGACGGTGGCGGGCAGGGCGCCGGGTGTGGTGACGGTGGCGGGCATGGTCGGGACGGGCCGGGGCGCATCCGGGGCCGGGAGGGCCGCGAACAGCGGTACCGCCGTCGCCGCGCAGGCCAGGGCGGCGATCAGCCCGGCGGGGGGCAGCGCACCGGCGAGCAGGCCGGCCGCGGCGGGCCCAAGGGCGAACGCCACCTCGTCCAGCACGGACTCCAGGGCGTAGGCCGACTGGAGGGTGGGCGAGCCCGCGAGCAGGGTGGCCCAGCGTTCCCGGGCCACCGCGCCGACCTGGGGCAGTGTCGCGCCGGTCAGCGCGGCCGCGGCCAGCACCATCGCGGTCGACGCCCGGACCAGCACCACGAACCCGAACACGGCACCCGCGAGCACGTGCAGGCCGGTGAGCACGAGCAGCACCCGGNGGGCGCCGGCCCGGTCGATGAGCCGGCTGATCACGGGACCCGCGAGGGCGCCGGCCAGGGCCAGGGTCGCGCTGANGGCACCGGCCTGGCCGTAGGAGCCGGTGACGTCCGCCACGAGCAGAAGGCTGCCCAGACCCAGCATCGAGATGGGTAGCCGCCCCACCAGTCCGGCCGCGACGCGCACCCACCCGCCCGGCTGGTCCACCAACGCGCCGTAACCGCGGGTCGCCACGCCGTCGGGAGCGGCGGGTGGTGCGGGTGGTGCGGGTGGTGCGGGCATGGTCCGAACGGGCGATGAGCCCGTCGGGATGGACTGCTCTGCCGGCCGGGGACAGGCCGCGACGGGGGAGGCGGACCCAGCAGACACCGGTTCGGGGGACCTCGGCTCGAGGGTCGTCGGCTCGAGGGTCGTCGGCTTGAGGGTCGTCGGCTTGAGGGTCGTCGGTTCGGGGGAGGTCGGTCCGAGGGAAGGCGGTTCGGGGGTGGCGGGTCGGTGCGTCGCGCCGGGGTGGCTTCGCCCGGAACGGCCCAGGTGGGGCAGGGCGGTCGCGCGTCGAGGGCCGGTGGCGGTGGCCGGCGTCCGACGCGGGAAACGGTGGGGCGACGCGGTGAGGGGATGGGGCGCGTCCGGGGGGACGGCGGCGTCGTCGTGAGAAAGGTTCATGGATGCGTCCGCGGGCCACAGCGCGCAGCGGGCGCGAATCCGGCGGGGTGACGAGGCCCGGCAACGTCCGGCTCGGGCGTGGACGCCGTCGCGGCGACCGCCCGAGCCGCCGATGCGCGGCGAACGCATCGACGACCGCCGCCCATACCAGCCACGATGGTCGGAAACCGGACGACGAGGTGCCACGCACCCTACCAGGCACGATGCCGGCGATCCGGGCGCGTCGCCGCGGCCGCGGGCGGCGATGTGGCCGTGCTGCCCGCCCTGAGAGTGTGCTTCGCGCTCCGCTAGCGTGAGGCACGTGGAGGGGTGCAGACGGATGACGCGACCAGACCGGACCCGGCGGGCGGGTGACCCGCCGGCCGGCACGTGGCCCCGCCCCGGCAGGCAGCTGTGGTCCGCCGGGCAGTCCTGGCCCGGCGGACAGCCCGGGTGCGGTGGGCGCAGGGGGCCCGCGGGCTCCGGTCGGCGCCCGTGAACTACTTCGAGGGCACGGTCCTCGGGCTCGTCCAGGGCCTGACCGAGTTCCTTCCCGTCTCCTCCAGCGCCCACCTGCGGATCACCGCCGCGCTGGCCGGCTGGGACGATCCCGGCGCCGCGTTCACCGCGGTCACCCAGATCGGCACCGAGACCGCGGTGCTGATCTACTTCCGTAGGGACATCGCGCGGATCGTGCGGGCCTGGGCGCTGTCGTGGACCCGCCGCGAGATGCGTAAGGACACCGACGCCCGCGTCGGCTGGCTGGTCCTCCTCGGCACGATCCCGATCGGTCTGCTCGGTGTCACGTTGCAGGACGCCATCGAGGGCCCGTTTCGCGACCTGCGCCTGATCGCGACGACGCTGGTCGTGCTCGGTCTCATCCTCGGGGGCGCGGACTGGTACGCCTCGAAGGGGCGCCCGCGCGGGCGGCACTCGCTGCCGCGGCCGCGCAAGACCCTGCGCGACCTGTCGGTGNGCGACGGCCTGCTCTACGGGTTGGCGCAGTCGGCCGCGCTGATCCCGGGCGTGTCCCGGTCGGGGGCGACGATCAGCGGCGGGCTGTTGCTCGGCTACACCCGGGAGGCGGCCGCGCGCTACTCGTTCCTGCTGGCGATGCCCGCGGTGCTGGCCTCCGGCGTGTTCGAGCTGAAGTCGATCGGCGGGGACCGCGAAGGCGGGGACGGCGAAGAGGTGTCCTGGGGACCGACGATCGTCGCCACGGTCGTGGCGTTCGCCACCGGCTACGCGGCCATCGCCTGGTTCCTGCGCTACATCTCGACCCGCAGTTTCGCGCCGTTCGTGCTGTACCGGGTCGCGCTGGGGCTGCTGTTGCTGGCGTTGCTCGCCGGCGGCGCGATCAGCGCGGACGCGGGTGCCGCGGCCGACTGACGACCCGCTGCCGGACCCGCCGGGGTCGCGTCAACTACGGTGGGCTCGCGGCCCATGCGGCGTACGGAACGCGACGCGCGGTGGGCGGGGGTGCGGGGTACCTGCTCGGCGCGGTGACGGGGAACACGGCGCCGAGGGGACGCGGCATGCCGGGACGTGGCCGTCCCCGGGCACGCGCATGGATCCGTGGTGCGCGCGCCGGCCGTCCGCCGGACCGGGCCCAGCAGGCGATGCCCGACGCCGCCGCCGAGCTCCTGGCGGCGGCCGCGACGGAGCGTGGAGGACGCCATGAATCGGCCAGGGGTCGCGGGAGCGCGGCCGTCCCCGGGGCGGCACGACGACCCGGACACGGCGACCGGCGAGGACGCGTCGGGCCGTGAGGACGCGTCGGGCCGTGAAGGTGCGTCGGGCCGTGAAGGTGCGTCGGGCCGTGAAGGTGCGTCGGGCCGTGAGGACGCGTCGGGCGGGGAGGTCGGATCCGTGGCGGCCGTCGCGGCCGCCGCCGGGCTGACCGCGGCCGAGGTCGCCGAGCGGATCGCCGACGGCCACGTCAACGACGTGCCGCTGCGCTCCAGCCGGACCCTCGGGCAGATCGTCCGCGCCAACGTGTTCACCCGGATCAACGCGATCATCGGCGTCCTGCTGGCGTTCGTGCTGGTCGTCGGCCCGTTGCAGGACGCCCTGTTCGGCGGCGTGATCGTCGCGAACACCCTGGTGGGGTTGTTCCAGGAGCTGCGCGCGAAGCGCACCCTGGACCGCCTGGCGGTGGTCGGGGAGTCCCGGCCGGTGGTGCGCCGCGACGGGGTCGCGGCGCCGCTCGCCGTGGCCGAGATCGTCCTTGACGACGTCATCGAGCTCGGGCCGGGCGACCGGATCGGCGTCGACGGCGTCGTCGTCGAGGCCGAGCACCTGGAGGTCGACGAGTCGCTGCTCACCGGAGAGGCCGACCCGGTGCACAAGCAGCCGGGTGACCAGGTGATGTCCGGCAGCTTCGTGGTCGCGGGCGGGGGAGCCTTCCGGGCGACCCGGGTGGGCCGCGAGGCCTACGCCGCGCAGCTCGCGGAGGAGGCCAGCCGGTTCACCCTGGTGCACTCCGAGCTGCGCGCCGGCGTCAGCACGATCCTGCGGGTCGTCACCTGGATGATCATTCCGACCGGCGTCGCACTGATCATCAGCCAGATCCTCGTCAACGACGACGACCTGCCCGAGGCGATCCGCCGGATGGTCGCGGGCCTGGTGCCGATGGTGCCCGAGGGGCTCGTGCTGCTCACGTCGGTGGCCTTCGNCGTCGGGGTGGTACGGCTGGGGCGCCGCCAGTGTCTCGTTCAGGAACTGCCGGCGATCGAGGGGCTGGCCCGCGTCGACGTCGTCTGCCTCGACAAGACCGGCACCCTGACCGAGGCGGCGATGGACGTCGCCGAGCTACGCATCGTCGATGCGACCGATGCGACCGCGGCGACCGCGGCGACCGCGGCGACCGCGGCTGCCGGTGCGACCGCGGCTACTGACGCCGACGGCAGCCCCGCGGCGGAGGCGGCCCGCCGGGTGCTCGGCGCGCTCGGCGCCGCCGACACCCGGCCGAACCCCAGCATGCAGGCCATCATCGACGCCTACCCGGCGCCGGCGGGCTGGACGGTGCGCGCGGACGCCCCGTTCTCCTCGGCCCGCAAGTGGAGCGGTGCCACCCTGGTTGACCCGGCCGGCGGCGTCGCCACCTGGCTGCTCGGCGCGCCGGACGTGCTGCTGCCCGCCGGTCATCCGGTGCTCACCGAGGTCGACGGCCACGGGGCGCGCGGCCTGCGGGTACTGCTGCTCGGTCGGTTCACCGCTGCGCTCGACGGCGCGCTTGCCGACCCGGCGGGTGTCCCGGCGGCCGTCGTGCCGGTCGCGATCGTCGTCATCGCCCAGCGGCTGCGGGCCGACGCGCCGGACACGCTGCGCTACTTCGCCGAGCAGAACGTCGCGGCGAAGGTGATCTCCGGGGACAACGCGCTGTCCGTCGGCGCGGTCGCCCGTTCCCTGGGCCTGCCCGGCGCCGACGCGCCGGTGGACGCGAGAACGCTGCCGACCGATCCCGCCGGCCTCGCCGACGCCCTGGAGACCCATTCGATCTTCGGACGGGTGACCCCGCAGCAGAAGCGGGCGATGGTCGCCGCGTTGCAGTCGCGCGGGCACACGGTCGCGATGACCGGCGACGGCGTCAACGACGTTCTCGCCCTCAAGGACGCCGACATCGGCGTCGCGATGGGTTCGGGCAGCCAGGCGGCCCGCGGCGTCGCGCAGATCGTCCTGCTCGACAACAGCTTCGCGACGTTGCCGTCCGTCGTCGCCGAGGGACGCCGCGTCATCGGCAACATCGAACGGGTCGCGAACCTGTTCCTGACGAAGACCGTCTATTCGGTTCTGCTCGCCCTCCTCGTCGTCGTCACCCGGGTGCCCTACCCGTTCCTGCCGCGGCATCTCACCCTGCTCGGCTCGCTGACGATCGGCATCCCGGCGTTCTTCCTCGCGCTCGCCCCGAACGCCGAGCGGGCCCGCCCGGACTTCGTCGGCCGGGTGCTGCGCTTCGCGCTGCCTGCCGGGATCCTCGCCGCGGCGGCGACCATGGCGTCCTACCTGGTGGCGCGGTCGATCTACGACGATCTGAACGCTGAGACGTCGATGGCGACCCTGACGCTGTTCCTCGTCGCGCTGTGGGCGCTGGCGATCGTCGCCCGCCCCTACACGTGGTGGCGGATCGCCCTGGTCCTGACCATGGCGGTCGCCTTCGTGCTGGTCCTGGTGATCCCGTTCGGCCAGGAGTTCTTCCAGCTGTCGCTGGTGGGAACGACCGGCCCATGGACCGGTGCGGGCATCGCCGCGGGCGCGGGGGTCCTGCTCGAACTCGTCTGGCTGCTGACCCGCCGGCACCTGTCCGCCGCGGCGTCGCGCGGCGAACTCGCCGCGGCGCGTCGCCCCTCGGTGACGCAGAGCAACGTGCGGACCCTGCCGGCGCCATCGGCCCCGCCGGCGCTGTCGGCGCTGTCGGCACCCGGTGCCGGGCCCGCCGCGCCGAGCGCCGGGCCGGGCACCGGCGACACACCCGACGCGCGGGATGAGGTCACCGCGGGTGGGGGGACGCCGGGGGGGCGCGCCTGACCCGCGCCGGGGGCGGCTCCTGCCCGCCGGTCGGGCCGCCGTCGGACTCCCGCCGGGTCTGCGGGATCGGTCCGGCCACGCCGCCGACCTGCGTGGCTGGCCTGCTCGATCCGCGGGTGGCCGGGGCGCCGACGGTGGCGAGCGGGCTGCGCAGGGCGGTGAGGGCGAGGGCGCTGGCTGCGACGGAGGCGGTGAGGATGGCGGTGGAGGCGCCGTCGACCGCGGTGGGGTCGGGCAGGGCGAGGCGGGTGATGAGGAGGCTGACGGTGTAGCCGATGCCGGCGAGTAGGCCGAGGGGGACCAGGTGGCGCCAGCGGACGCCGTCGGGGAGGCGGGCGAGGTGGAGGCGGACGGCGAGCCAGGCGCCGGCGGGGACGCCGAGGAGTTTGCCGGCGAGCAGGCCGACGGCGACGCCTCGGCTGATCGGGTCGGTGGCGACGTGGAGCAGGGCGTGCGGGGTGAGGGAGACCCCGGTGGCGGACAGGGCGAACGCGGGGAGGATCACGGCGGCGTTGATCGGGCCGAGGTGGCGTTCGAGGCGGGTGGCGGGTGCTTCGGGTTCGTCGGGGTCGGGGTGGACGCGCACGAGCAGGCCGAGGGCGACGCCGGCGACGGTGGGGTGGATGCCGGCGGCGTGCAGGCTGATCCAGACGGCGGCGGCGAGGGGGAGGTGCAGTAGCGGGGAGGTCCAGCGGCGGTGGTGGGCGAGGGCGGTGGTGGCGAGCAGGGTGGTGGCGGTGGCGAGCCAGGCGGGGTTGATGCCGTGGTTGAGGCCGAGGGCGATGAGCAGGATGCCGCCGAGGTCGTCGGCGACGGCGAGGCCGAGCAGGACGGTGCGTAGCCCCGGCGGGACTCGGGGGCCGGCGAGGGAGAGCACGCCGAGGGCGAAGGCGATGTCGGTGGCGACGGGGATGGCCCAGGCGTGCCCGGCGCCGGGGGTGTGGTGGGTGAGGGCGAGGCAGAGCAGGGCGGGGGCGAGCATGCCGCCNGCGGCGGCGGCGACGGGGAGTGCGGCGCTGCGGCGGTCGGCGAGGGTGCCGAGGGCGAGTTCGCGTTTGAGTTCGAGGCCGACGGTGAAGAAGAACACGGCGAGCAGGGCGTCGGCGACCCAGTCGGTGAGGTGCATGTCGGCGAGGTGTAGCCAGGACGGTCCGAGGCCGGCCGGGGTGGACCAGACCGTGTGGTAGGTGCCGGGGGCGGTGTTCGCCCAGACCAGGGCGGCCACCGTCGCGGCGAGCAGGAGCAGCCCGCCGGTGGTCTCCGCCCGCAGAAAAGCGGCGAACCCGTCGCGATCTGCCCCTCGGGCGCCGCGGGGCAGCCGTTGCGACCACCGGCCCGGGCCCCGTCCCTGCCCTGGGACAATGGCCCGCCTGCGTACAGTTCGGCGGCGGACCGGGCCCGGTTCAGGGGGCGGTTGCGACACGTCACTGCTCCTCCGTCGCGGCCGCCGCGCGACGGCGTCTGCGGATCGGCGGCGGATTACCGGCCGTCTCGGAGATCGTAACGAGAAATTTCTTCTCCCGCGGTGTCGACGGCGAGGACGCCACGTCCGGACCCGTTGTCGAGGGCTTTTCCGGGGGTCGTGACGAGGGCGGGCGTACCGCAATTCGACGGGTCGCCCAGCCGTGCCGACATTCCGCTGGTGGCCGGCCGCGGACCGGGATTTGCGGGGACAATGCACTGCCAATACGGCGGGAACCGGCGCTGGGCTATTTCGTTCACGGTTACGCGTCCATGCCCTCGGCTCGCGCCACTCTCGGCGAAAGGCGGATGCGGGGGCGACGGGTGGCGACGAATGTCTCCCCGGGCACGGCGCGCAGCGAGAACCCGCCGGGAGCCCACCGAGAACCCGGCTGCGGGTGCCGTCAGCCGCCGCCCCCGGTCGCCTGGCGTCCGCCGCGACCCTCGTCGTCCGGGGCGGTCCGGGGCGCGGGAGGCGTGGTCGTCATCCTGACCGCCGGGCTGACCGTCGCGGCGGTTCGGCGGCGGGTCGGGCCGTCGGCGAGTCGGGCGAGGTAGGCGTTGTACGCGTCGAGTTCCGCGTCGACGTCGCCGGCGGCGGCGATGCGGCGCTCACGGGCCCGGGTGCGCCGGTCATCCATCCGCGACCACTGGATGACGAGCACGACGAGCACGGCGAACGTCGGCAGTTCGCCGAACGCCCAGACGATGGCGCCGGCGGTGTGCTGGTCGCTGAGCGCGCTGACGCCCCACGGCCGCACCAGCCGGCCGTACCAGTCGGCGGCGAGTAGCGACGACTCACTCATGATCGCTATTCCGAGGAAGGTGTGGAACGGAACGGCGCTCAGCAGCATGATGATCCGCCCAGGGTGCGGCAGCCGCCGCGGCAACGGGTCGATCCCGATGAGCAGCTCGAAGAACAGCACGCCGACCGCGAGGAAGTGCACGTTCATGTAGAGGTGACCGAGGTGGTTGTGCATGAGCGTGGTCAGCAGCGACGTCATGTACAGCACGTAGAGGCTGCCGATGAAGTTCGCCGTCACCCACGCCGGATGGGTCAGCACCCGCACCGGCCACGAGTGCAGCACCGCCACCAGCCACTCCCGCGGCCCGCTGCGGTGCGGGGCCCGCGCGGGACGCATCGCCCGCAGCGCCAGTGTCACCGGCGCGCCGAGGACGAGGGGGATCGGGGCGCACATGCTCAGCAGCATGTGCTGGGTCATGTGCACGCTGAGCAGGACGGGCCCGTAGCGCCCCAGCCCGCTGGAGGTGGCGAAGACGACGACGGCCAGACCGCACAGCCAGGCGATGGTGCGCCCCACCGGCCAGCGGATGCCCCGGGCGCGCAGGCGGAGCAGCCCGGCGAGGTACAGCCCGGCGGCGAGCACGCAGGCGCTGAGGAACACCCAGTCGATCCGCCAGTCGCCGGCCAGCCGGGCGGCCGACACCGGCGGCGGCATCGGGTAGCCGAGCAGCGCCCGGGTCGGGTCGGCGGGGACGAGGGCGTCGTCCACCGGCGGCGCCGTGCGGGACAGCCCCACGGCCAGGCCCAGCGTCGCCGTCAGCACGATCAGTTCCACGCCCGCCAGCCGCACGAACCGACCGACCGCCCCTGCCGTGGTTCCAGTCTCTGCCGCGGTTCGCGTGTTCGCCGTCGTTCCAGTCTCTGCCGTGGCCGTGGTGACCCGGTCGACGACCCGGCGGCGCAACAGGCCGCCCAGCGCGACCGCGGTGATCAGGCCCACCGCCTTGAGCGTGACGAGCAGGCCGTAGCGGGTCTCCCACAGCGGCGCGAGGCCGCCGAGCCGCAGCGCGGCCCCGCCGATCCCGCTGACCGCGGTGGCAGCCGCCGCACCGGCGGCGAACCGGCTGTGCCGCCGCAGCGCCGGGCCGAAGGAGCCGGCGGGCAGCCGCACGGCGGACAACAGCCCCAGCAGCCCGCCCGCCCACGCCGACGCGGCGAGGATGTGGACGGCGAGCGCTACCACCGCGATCGCGTGGTCACCAGACGTGGCGGCGTGCCCGGCCAGCACCGGCGGCAGCAGCCCGACGGCGGCGACGGCGAGCAGCGCGCCGGCCGCGGTCGTCGTCGTCACCGTGCGGCCCACGATCGCCACCACGGCGGCGAGCGCGGCGACGGTGAGCAGGGCGCGCCCCTGCTCGGTCGAGGCGACGAACGAGCGCAGCGCGTGCAGGTCGAGCACGTCCCCGGCCGGCTGCGCGGAGACGTCGGACAGGGTGAACACCAGCTCCGCCAGTGTGGCGATCATCCACACGACCGCGGCATCGNCCGCGTACCGCCCGCAGCGGCGCGCGGTCGACGTCAGCGGCCGCTGCCGGGACCCGGCCGCGCGTTCCGGCAGGCCGGCGGGCGGCCGGTCATCCGAGCGAGCCCTCGCCTGCGCCCCCGCGCGTGTGGCCACGTCGCCGGTGCGCGGGGCCGCCTCGCCTGTGCGCGGGGCGGCCTCGCCTGTGCGCGGGGCCGCGTCGTCCGTGCGCGGGGCAGTGTCGTCGGCGAGCGATGCCGGCGCATCGTCCGCACTGGACGGCTCGCGGTCGCGGCGCACGGGGACGCGCCGGGCCGGAAGCAGGACCGCGGCGGCGAGCAGCCAGCCGAGCGTGGCGACCGAGGCGATCCGGCCCACCAGCCGGGCGAACGGCAACGCCCAGTAGGTGCCCTCGCCTGACGAGGGCAGCCCGGGAAGCCGGAGCGGACCCGGGCCGAAGCCGACGACGAGAGCCAGCACGGCACAGCCGGCCAGCGCCGCGACGGGCAGCGCGCGGGGCACGGCACCCACGGGCCGCACTGCACCCACGGGCCGGGTAGCCGTCGGCGCGGCCGTCGCCGGTGCCGCGATGGCGTCCCCCGGCGGGCGGACCTCCGCGGCAACGGGGTCGTCGGTCGAGGCGGGCGGGCCCGTCGAGGCCGAAATGTCCATGGTCAGCGCGCTCCGGGTTGACGACGGCGCAGGATCAGAAAGACGAGCAGGCCGCCGACCACGAGGACGACGACGGCGGTGATCACCACGAAGAGGGCCCCGCCGACACCCCCACCGTCCCCACCGCCCCCATCGTGCGCGTCGGCGGCGGGCGCCGTCGAGGCGGACCCGCCGGGAACCGCCGCGATCCCCGCGCCAGGTGTGGTCGTGGCGGTGGCCGCGCCGACGCCGGGGGCGGGCCCGCCGCCTGCGGCCGCCGACGCGGAGCCGGCGGCGCCGCCCCGGGAGCTCGCCCGTCCGGCGACGGTGAACGTGAACGTCCCCCCGACGGGATGGCCGTCCTCGGAGACGGCCTGGTAGGAGACCGTGTAGCGCCCGCCGGCCAGCGCCATGAGCGGTTGGCGGACCGTCGCGCCCTCGACCATCGTGGCCCCGTTGATCACGCTGGCACCGTCGGCGCCGGTCACGGCGACGTGGGTGTAGCGGGACGAGACGGACTCGTTGAAGGTCAACGTGATCTCGCCCGGGGCGGTGGCCACCACGCTGTCCCCGGCCGGCGTGGTGGCCACGAGCCTGGAGTGCGCCGCGGCGGGGGCCGCCAGGGCCAGCAGCAGCGCGGGAAGGATCGCGGCGACGACGCCGACCGCGGCGGCGAACCTGTTCCGCCGGGCGCCGCCGGGACACGCGGAAGCCGTCTGCACCTGTCGTCGCACCCGCCAGATTCTACGCGCGGTAGAACGTGGATCGTGGGCACTGCCGGGCGGAACCCGCGTACCAGCAGGGGCGGCTGTCGCGCGAGCGCGCCAGGCAGCATCGAAGATCAGAAGGACAGGGCCCACGATCCTGCCCCCGTCGACCGCACCCACGAACCGGCTCAAGCCGTCACCACGGCCGGACCTGTCGGCCCTACCCGAACCGCCAGCGTGGGCGGTCGAGGCTGCCAGGGGGCAACTGGGCCGGTTCGCGGTCCCGTCGGCTGTGCGGGCCCTGGCCCGGTCGCTTGCGGGTGTGCAGTCATGAGGCTCACACCCACCCAGCGAGNCGCGGTCATGGTCCGGCTCTGCCACGAGATCGGGGAGCGGCGCCCGGCCAGTCGTGAGCAGATCATCCGGGACCTGTACGGCGCCCCGACCGCGACCAGCATCAGCGGCACCCCGACCGATGCCGCCACCCTGGCGCCACCCCTGGCGCCCGTTGTCGTGGAGCCCGCCCCCCTGGTGACCAGTGAGCCGATCGAGCCCGCCCCCCTGATCAGGGGCCTGATACCGCGGTGTCGTTCGCCGATGCTGCGGCCCGGTTGCGCCTATCCATCTCGACCGTCCGCAGGTACGCCGCGCCATCGTCGGGCCGACTGCGCCGGTCGGGAACGGGCGTCGCTCTGGCGTCGGTAGAAGCTCTGGCAGGCTGATCGGATGGCCTGACGACGGCCACCAGGCGCGGACGTCATAGTCCTGGTGGCCGTTGGTGCAGGTCAAGCGGTCTGTGACTCCTCGCCGCCGCTCGCAGGTCGAACCACACGCCTACTGGCAAGCAGACGGTTAACGACGTCTTCCAGGACCTCCCCGGGGGTCGGAGCCCCCTCCCGGTCCGTATCGATGGAACCGCCGGGCCTGAACAGTCGCACCCTGGCCGCGTACGGGATGGCGTCGCGGAAGCGTCGAGCGAGGGCTACCGCGTCATGGCCGGGCTCGGTCTCGTCCACCGTCACATGGGCGGTTGCCCGGTCAGGGTTGGCGAAGTCGACGATCACCATCATCAGGTGGCCTCACCGTCCTGCGGGACGTCCTGATCGAACACGAGCATGGTGGTGCCGACGTTGCTGATCGCCTCGACCAGGCGAGCGCCTGGCGCCACGTCGCCCAGGGCAAGCATGATGTCGGCCAGTCTCACGCCGGTGTCGACGATCGCCGTAGTGCGGCCTGACGTGTGGTGCACGTTGACGCCCGGCATCGCCGGTAGCTGTACCGGATGAGTCGGATCCGGGAGTGCCTCATCTAGTGTCCCGCCTGACCGGTGGGTGCTCCGCTTGTCAGCCACGGTCGCCCCCTTCCGGCCCCCTGGTCACGCCCATCCGCCCGCCTCCTGTTGGTCGAGGACACCGGGCACGCCCGCCCGTAGCTGAAGCGCGCCCGGTGCCAGTAGGCGCCCCGCCCGGGGGCCGATGN
Organism: Frankia sp. AvcI1; assembly: GCF_001420875.1. Classification (NCBI taxonomy): domain Bacteria; kingdom Bacillati; phylum Actinomycetota; class Actinomycetes; order Frankiales; family Frankiaceae; genus Frankia; species Frankia sp. AvcI1. Next base: position 30,991 of record NZ_LJFZ01000042.1, read on the forward strand.
TGGGGATAGCTGCCCGGACGGAACGCCACACGAGCGTCACGCAGTACGGAGGACACTGCTACCGCCCGCATGGGACGCTTGGGGATGTCACGGCGCCCGGCAAGGCGTCCCGTTGCGTCCTTTCGGAGTCGGCATGCGAAATGAGCGTCTGGGCGCCGCCCTGGCGAGTAGACGAATGGATCCTGCGAGCCTGGCCGAAGCGGTAGGTGTTGATCACAAGACGGCGGAACGCTGGCTCTCGAAGGGCAGGACACCGCGCCGACGAACGGCTCTCGAAGTCGCGGCACTGCTCAAGGAAGATCNGGCGTACCTCTGGCCTGCCCTCGTTGATGACGCGCNCCAGGACTCGGCGAGCCGAGCCGAGTTCGTCACCCTGTACCCCCACCGGGGCGCCGTCCCGTTGAACCTCTGGGCATCGCTCCTCGACCAGGCGAAGGACTGCGTCGATGTCCTGGTCTACGCCGGGTTGTTCCTGACCGATGGCACTCCCGACCTCGCCAAGCGGCTTATCCACAAGGCGGAGAACGGTGTGCGCGTGCGCGTGCTCCTCGGTGATCCTGACTCGGAGGCAGTGGCCGCACGGGGAGCCGAAGAGGGGGTGTTCGGCGGGGTGTCCGCTCGGATCAAGCTGTCTCTGACCCACCTGCAAGACGCCATTGGGGCGCCAGGGGTTCACATCCATCTGCACAGTACNACGCTCTACAGCTCCATCTACCGTTTCGATGACGTCCTGCTCGCGAACACCCACGTGTTCGGAGCTCCGGCCGCTCAGAGCCCCGTGGTCCATGTCCAGCGGATCCCGGGCGGTCGGCTGTTCGACCACTACATGAGCAGCTTCGACCGGGTGTACTCCGGCTCCGTGCCGGTAGAGGGGAGCGTGGTCCACCGTGGCTAGAAGGGACTTCTACAACGATCCGGCCGCACCGAAGCCGAATTCGATCGTCCCGGCGGCTACCGTCGTCGTTCCCGATGAGCGGGGCCGGGTGCTGCTCATCCGCCGATCGGACAACGGCCGGTGGGCGCTCCCGGGTGGGCAGATGGAGGTGGNCGAATCCCTGCCNGAAGCGGCAGCGCGAGAGGTCGGGGAGGAGACCGGGCTGACCGTAGAGATCATCGGCATCCTGGGGACCTACACGGACCCGCGGCATGTGATCGCCTACGACGATGGAGAGGTCCGGCAGCAGTTCGCGGTGTGCTTTGAAGCTCGGGTGACCGGCGGGACACTGTTGGCGGACGGCAGCGAAGCAAAGGAGGCGCGTTTCGTCGCGGTGGAGGAACTCGACACGTTGAACTTGCATCCGTCCATGCGTCTGCGAGTCGATCACTTCTTTGCCCGCCAGTCGACTCCCTACCTCGGCTAGGGAAGACTCAGCCGACACTGCGTCACTGTCCGCCTNCACTCCGGAAAGTCCTGCGCGACGGACCGGGTGGCTTGCCCAGGGGGAAGATCATTGAAGGGTAAGGGGGTCATGATCGAAATATTCTTCGTGTTGATGCTCAGAATGACGTGCGTTGATCAGTGAGGGTCGCGGCCACCTTGATCCCCAGTAGCGATTTTGATGGCCATGATCCTTGTCTCGTTGCGTCCAGGCGCTACCGATCAAGTCGACGTGCCCGACTCAGCACGAAGTCGATCAGCAGCAGCCGAGGCAAGAACAGCCTTGATCGTCGAGGCTCGCCACGTCGTACCGCCGCGCGCGCCACCGGGTACGAGGTGGACGAGAGCATGTGGGCTCTGCCGGGGGACTGTGACGGCAAGCCGTCGTGCAACACCACGTGTAATCACCCCTGCCATGACTCCGGCTGATCTCCTGTAACGCCATCGAAGGGAGCGCCGTGACCCGGATCGTGTGGGCCGAACTGCCGAGCACGGTCCGGCGCGAGGTAGAAGAACGGGCGGGACGTGTAATGGCGTCCCACTCTGCCGACGGGGGCCGCTCCGACCTCACGGCGACGCTGGAGACCGACAGCGGCTTGGTGTTCGTCAAGGCGGCGCAGGGCCGNCCCTTCGCCCCGTCCTTGCGAAATGAGGCTGCGACCAACCCGTACGTGCGGGACATCGCGCCCGAGCTCCTGTGGCACGTCAAGGCGGACGGGTGGACCGTCCTCGGCTTCGAACATGTGGCAGGGCGGCACGCGGACTTCACCCCCGGCTCGCCGGACCTTCCCCTCTTCCGTGCAGCCCTTGACCGACTTCAGTGCATCCCCCTGCCACCGCACGCCACGGCCAGAGTCGAACGGCACTACGGCCAGGAACCCGCCATGACCGGCGAGGCCCTGCTACACACCGACCTCAACCGCCACAACATTCTGATCACCGGCCAGCGGGCCGTGATCGTTGACTGGGCCTGAGCGTGCCGGGGCGCGCCGTGGGTGGACTTGGCGATGGTCGCCTTCCTGCTCATGGTCGCCGGTCACAGCGTCGAGGAAGCCGAGGCGTGGGGCGCCACCTTCCCCACCTGGGTAGACGACGGCGCGCTGACTGCATTCGTGACGGCCAACGAGCGGGTGTGGCACCAGGCCGCAGGGATGGGCGCGCCGGGGTGGAAGCTCCGGGCCGCGGGCATTGNGGGGCGCTGGGCGGAACAACGCCGATCAAGGTCATGGCGGGCTCAGTGAAGGCTGATCCTGTCCTTGCTGCCGATCCCAGCTTCCCTGGGCCAGATGGCCGATGGGTCGGGAACGTGGGGCTCGTCGAGCCGCTGGCGACGCCCCGCTTGCTCCAACACCGTGGCACTGTCTGATTCTCTACGTGACCAGCCGGGCGGCATGCTCGTGAAGAAGATCGTGCGAGATGGGGTGCGCTCCGCCGTGCCGGGCGCGCCTGCCGCTGGGACATCCNCCACCACGTCAGCGTCACTGTCTAAACCAGGATCCTGACCAAGGCCNCACCGCCAGGCGCAAGCGNTCGACCGCGAACAGCCGTCGTGAACAGCCGTCGTACGCTGTCGAACTCCTCGATTTAGGATCAAGGCGCTGACCTGGAAGTCCTCCGAGATCTCCCAGTCCTCCTGGCGGGGGGGGCTCCGTGGCCCAGGCTTCTAGCTGGATGCCTGCCACATGGTCCTGTGCCTCACTGACGATGCTGACCCAGTCCTTCCCGGTCGCCGTCAGCTCGTCTCCCTCGGCCGGGCTGGGGGGCAGGCTGTCGTCATCCAGCCATGCCTGGCCGCCTCCCCGGCGGGTTATCCGAGAACCACATCCGCAGGTTGCCGGGCTCCAGAGCAGCAATGCCGGCGCCGCGAACCGCAGGCACGCCGGCAAGAAGATGTCGGGTAGCCGACAGGTCGACATTCGACAGGAATTGTCTGCCGTATTCTTGGCATTTTACCGGTCGAAACTCCAGGGCAGCACATCGGGCCGTCGTCCGGGTTGACGGCAGCCGCGCCGAATCTGACGCCGACCCGCCCGTGGTGTCTCGTAGGGTTTTTGAAAAGCTTGACGCTCGCCCTCTTTACGCGAAAAATGACGCTGCGCCGGTAGTTGTGACGAGTCGACCGCTTGCGCATCCATTCTCGCTTTGAGGAGCGTTCATGCGTCTACGCCGGCTGTTGGTCGTCGCCCTGGTGGGGGTGNCTGCGTCAGTTCTGACCTTTGCGGGCGCCTCGCCTGCGTCCGCATCCCAGGGCTTCTGCAGTCAGAACCTGCCCGGGTGGCGGATCGTCCCCCTCGACTCGACGGCCACGCGCTATCCCGTGGATGAAAACGNCCAGNAGGACGACGCGGCCGAGCTCGTCATCTGGGGAAGGTCGGCGGGCCCGTCCCTTGGCCAGTTCATCGTGCAGTTCCGCAACCTGCGGCCCAATGGCAAGTANGCCGTCCTGGGCCAGGTCGGTACCACCCCGAACGGCTCGGATCTCGGTCAGACCGGCACCATCGGCTCCGCCCCGGGAGGCGCCTGGTGCTCGGAGACCTTCACGGGCACCAACATCTGGGCCGCACTGGTTTACCGTGCCGGCGGACACCAGTACGTGCAGGCGGCCCAGGGATACGTCGAGGGAAGAAAGCAGTAGTCGGGTCGACGCGGTGCCGGGATCTGTGCGACCAGCACAGATGAGGTGATCGCGTGGACCAGGATGACCGGCGACATCTCGGCCCGTCGTTCGGCACCGCGTGCTGNGCGTCCGGCGGCTGTGAAGGCCGTCGCGCGGCGGCGGAGCTCTGGACGTCCAGCAAGATAATCAACGGTGTTGACGTGATTCCGCATCCATGATCACGAAAACCGATCGGGTGGAGCAAGACCGCTGCGGNGGGCGGTTGCCTGGCCGCATGGCCGGGCACGCAGGGGAAGGTGGCCGGCGCGGTCCGCATTTCCTCGGGCCGGTACGCGCCCGCGCCTGTCCTCGCCCGACCGCTACCGCCCTGTGCGGCCTCCGGAGGTGGAACGTGCCCCCATCAACGTCGTCGTTGCCGGCGCCCCTGCGTCGATTCCTGGGTGCCGGCAGGGCGGCCGATCGGGTGAGCTCCTCCTCCGACCCGGCCGGGGCCGCCGCCGGGGCCGCCGCCGGGTCCGGGGCGGCAGCGTCCCGCGTGGTCGTGGTGGGCAGCGGGTTCGCCGGACTGCGGCTGCTGCGGCGGCTGGAGCGTCTGCTGCCGACGTCGGCGGCGGAACTCACCGTCGTCTCCCCGGTGGACCATCTGCTCTACACCTCCCTGATGCCGCAGGTCTGCGCGAGCTCGGTGGAGCCGCGGCATCTGGCGGTGGCCACCCGGGGAGCGCTGCGCCGCACCGTGCTGCGCCTGGGCCATGCCGTGGCGGTCGACACCCGGGCCCGCACGGTGACTGTGCAGGGCAGCGACGGCACCGTCGACGAGCTGGGTTGGGATCGGCTCGTGCTGGCTCCCGGCTCGGTCACGCGGACCTTCGACATCCCCGGCGTGCGCGAGCACGCGATCGGCCTGAAGAACCTCGCCGAGGCCGTCCATCTGCGCGACCACGTGCTGCGGCAGTTCGAGCGGGCCGACGCCACCACCGACGATGCCCGCCGGCGTGCCCTGTGCACCTTCGTGATCGTCGGCGGCGGGTACACGGGCACGGAGCTCGCCGCGCAGATGACCCGCTTCAGCCGGCGCGCGGTGGTGAACTATCCGCGGGTGCGTGCCGCCGAGGTCCGTTGGGTGCTCGTCGACCACGCGCCGAGCCTGCTGCACGAGCTGGCGCCGGCGCTCGGCCATCGGGCCGCCGACGTGCTGACCGCCCGCGGCGTCGAGCTCCGGCTGCGGACGGCGGTGAACGAGGTCACCGAGCGCACCGTCCGCCTGGGCCAGGCGGAGGCCCCCGACCGCCACGAGACGATCGACACCCACACGGTGGTCTGGTGCGCGGGGGTGTCCCCGAGNCCGCTCGTGGCCAAGCTGGGCCTGCCGACCACGCACGGTCGCCTCGTCGTCGACGACTGCTTCCGCGTCCCCGAGGTGGATGGCCTGTTCGCGCTGGGCGACGCCGCCGCGGTGCCGGACGTGACCCGCTCGGGCGCCCCGGCCGGTCAGACCGCCCAGCATGCCGTGCGCCAGGCTGCGGCCGCCGCCCGCAACGTGGCGGCGTCCCTGGGCCACGGCACCGCCCGGCCATACCGGCACCGCGATCTCGGATTCGTGGTCGATCTGGGCGGGCGTGACGCGGTGGCCAACCCGTTGGGGGTCACCTTGCACGGTCTACCCGCGGCCGTGGTCACCCGGGCGTACCACGCGTACGCGTTGAACAACGGGTCCAACCGGGTCAGGGTGCTCACCGACTGGGCGCTGGACCTGGTCATCCCGCACCAGATCGTGCAGCTCGGCTTCGCCGACGGGCGGCAGTCCACGATCGACGCCACCGAGCAGACTGGGATCTATCCCGCGGCGGCGTCAGGACGGGCGGGCGCCGACGTCGACGTCGACTCGGGCGACTCCCAGGAGCAACCGGGCCATGCGGTGGGCGGCGTCGGGGGACGGTGATCCGGGCCGGTGTCCGTCTCGGTGTCCGGATCGGATCAGGCGGTCCCGCCGCCGCCGGCTGCCACGCCGCCCACCGGGACCGCGGTGGGGCTCGTGACGAGTCGGCCGCAGGCGGCCGAGTTGGAGACCTCCTCGGGTAGCTCGGGTTTCACGTCGCTGCGGGCCGCCCCGTCGTAGCGGCCGCTGTGGTTCGCGTCGACACCGTGCTGCTCGATCACGCCCTCGCCGCGGCGCAGCTGCGCGGCGACTCTCGGAGAGACGGTGATGGTGCGCTGGTAGCCGGCGTNGCCGACGGGGAAGCGGTCCAACGCGTAGGAGCTGTCCGGGCCGGTGTCGCCGGTCGTGGTGAGCGACACCGCGATGGCGCCGATCAACTTCTTCGCATCGCCCGAACGGACCTGGCCCCCCGCGCCGGTGCCCGTCGCGTCCGGGCCGGGGCAGGAATGGCTGCCGCCGATGTGGATGTGCTGGGGGTGCGGCAGTCCCGGCGCCAGCCCGTGGGTCGCGATCCGGATGCTCAGCAGGTTCCCCCGCAGGGTCGCGGTGGCCGTGCCGCTCGCGCCGGACCGGTTCACCGGTCCGAGATCGGCGATCAGGTAGGTCGGCTCGTCGCCGGGTGTGTCACCTCGTCCGGGCGGCGTCGAGGCCGCGTCGGCGGGCGGCACGAACGGGTGGTCTGCCGGCGGCGCCAGAACCGCGGAGGCTGACCCGTCCGGGCCGGACACGGCCAGGATCGGAAGGACGGCGAGGGGAAGCAGGCCCACGCCGATGCCGGGGACGATCCCCCTGAGACCTCGTCGCATCCGCGGACTCCCTTCGGGCGGTGGACCGTCGCTGTCCTGTGATCGATCAGGTCCGTAGGGTGGCGGCATCAGCCAAGGCCACGGGCGCCCATCCGTCAACGCGATGATGAGCCGGCGGAGGGAGCCCGCGGCGGTGCCGCCCGGATCGGGGGATGCGGGTGGAGCCCGGCCGCGCGGCCGGCGCATCACCCGATCGGGCCAGCCATGGCGACGATTCGGGCGCAAGGTGGTGGGAGGTCCGTTGTCAACCCGTCGGAACGCTTTACCGGCAGGTCAGCGGGTATGCGGCCCACCCGGACGGGGGACAGCTTCATGACGACGGACGGCCTTGGGAGGCGCGGGATGGCGCTCGGTGGCCGCATCGACCGGGCCCAGCAACGCAACCGTGGCGTCGGGTTCGTCATCGCCGTCATCTACAAGTTCGCCGACGATCAGGGCGGCTACCTCGCCGCCCTGATCACCTTCTACGCGTTCCTGTCGCTGTTCCCGTTGCTGCTGCTGCTCACGACCGGGTTGGGCTTCGTCCTGCACGGCCATCCCGACCTGCAGGAACAGGTTGTGACCTCGACGCTGAGCCAGTTCCCGATCATCGGCGATCAGCTCCGCGACGACGTGCAGGCGCTCAAGGGCAGCGGGATCGCCGTCGCCGTCGGCGTCCTCGGCGCCATCTCCGGCAGCCTCGGCGTCGCCCGGGCGATCGGCAACGCCCTCGACACCGTCTGGGCGGTACCGCGCCGCGCCCGACCGAACCCGTTCTTCGCCCGACTGCGCAGCCTCAGCCTCATCGGCCTGCTCGGCCTCGGTGTGCTGATGACGACCGTGCTTTCCAGCGTCACGACCGGGGCCTCGGCGTTCGGCCGGTTGGCCGCCGGGTTCCAGGTACTCGCGGTCGTCATCTCCACGGCGGGCAACGCCGGCCTGGTCCTCGTCGCCTTCAAGGTCCTGACCGCCCGGTCCGTCCGAGTCCGCGAGATCGCGCCCGGGGCGGTGTTCGCGGNGCTCGGCTGGCAGCTCGTGCAGACGCTGGGCAGCTACTACATCGCCCACCAGCTCAAGGGCTCCACCCAGGTCTATGGNCTGTTCGGGCTCGTTCTCGGGCTGATGACCTGGCTGTACTTCCTCGCCGTCGTCGTGGTCCTCGCCATGGAGATCAACGCGGTGCGGGCGGGCCGGCTCTACCCGCGGGCGCTGTTGACCCCGTTCACCGACGACGTCGAGCTGACCGATTCCGACCGTCGGGCCTACACCTCCTACGCCAAGGCGGAGCAGTTCAAGAGCTTCCAGCAGGTGGACGTCACCTTCACCGATGTGCCCGACCAGCAGCTCCCGGCGGACGACCCGCCGCCGTCGGCCCCTGGCGAGGGTCGTGCCGCCACCGCCCCCGCCGCCGGCGACCCCGCTCCGTCGGCTGCGGCCGACCTGGATCGCGGCCCCCGGCCATAACGGATCTCGGCCAGGTTCCGGGGCGCCGCCACCACGCCGACGGTCCCGTCACGCCGGGGAGGGACCCGGATCGTCCGAGATCCGGACCGGCGTGAGCAGCACAGCGGTCGGACCGCCGCCCGGACCGCCGCCCGGACCGCCGACCACCGCAGGCCACAGGCCATCGTTGATGCAGTCCTGCGCGACATCGGCCGCCCAGTCGGGGGGCGCGTTCAGGGAGACGAAGCGACCCTGGTCCGTGCCGAGGATCACGTGTGCCCCGATCAGCGCATGGCGCAACGCCTGCCCGCGCGGCGTCCGGGCGGCCCACCCCACGGGGCCACGGCCGCCGGTCTCATCGGCGTGGGGCGGCCAGCCGGATGTGTTGACCAGCTCCGCGCGTAGCCGCACCAGCGGGTGCGGACCGGGATACAGCCCCGCGCTCAGTCGCAGCTCCGCCTGGGCGGACCAGGTGTCCCAGGTGATCCGGGTCGGCGCCGTCCCACCGTGATCCACTGTCCGGACCTGGCGGCCGGACGGCGCCTGGAGCTGCACCGTGTGTGCCCCCGACCTGGACCTACCCGGCCCGTCCGCCGCCGCGGCGGCCGGCTCCCAGGGGGCCGGGCGGGGGGCGCTGAGATGAGGCAGCCAGCCGCGAGGCCAGGTTCCGGTCGACGGAGTCGGGGGACGACCGATCGGGCCGGGGCGCGCGGCGAGCAGGTCCGCGACCGTCACGTCCTCGTCGACCTCGTGGGGCAGGAAATCGGCCTGATCGTCGGGGTCGGCGTCGACGGGCGCGTCCGACCTGCCGCTGGCACCGCCCGATCGGAGGACGTGCTGCTCCCGCGTCGTGATCTGCAGCCAGCGGACCTGTGCGGTCAGCACGGCGTCGGGGCCGGCCTCCAACAGGCACTCGGCGTGGGCGTAGGCCCGGTCAGCCGGATGGCGCACGGCATAGGCGGCCGGGGTCAGCACCCCGACGAGCCCGCCCGACCCGCTCCCCCCGGCCCGCCGGCGATGGCCCGGATCGTGCCGGTAGATCGTCGCGTCGGCGATCGCCGCCGCCCGGTCGAGCCGCGCCTGAACCGTCCTCATCGGTAGCCCCCTTCACGCTCGGNCGCACCGGCGTCCCTGCTGCGCCGCGCGACCCGCCCGACCGGGCGGACCGGTCTGTGCACCGCCCGCCCCGCGTGTATCGACTCGCCCGAACGGGCCCCACGGTCCGACGGCATTGCTGGTCAGAGGACGCTGACTGCTTCCCCGGCGTGGACCAGCACCGCGTCGCCCGGCTGGGCTCGGACGAGGCCGAGACCGATCTCCTCCGTGCCGGCCGGTGTCCGGACAAGTGCGACCGCCCCCGGCAGGCACCGGACGATCTCCGCCTCGATCGTCTCCTCGGGTCCGGCGAGCTGTCCCGCCGCGCCACACACGGGCGCCTCGGGGCCCGGGTGGACGGCGGCCTGCGCGGCCTCCCACGCTGACAGCCGTTCAGCTCCGGTGCGTGCGACTTCGTCCCCCGCACCGGCGACGCGCGGCGTGCGCCGTTCGGGGGACGCCACGGCGGGGCCGGGGGTGTCCCGCCGCTCGCGTGGCGGTCTGCTGGCGCTGCTGACCTGCTTGTTCATCGGTCATCACCTCGGTACAGGTCTACCCGGCGTAACGGTACGACCCGTGCTCGGAGGTCACCAGTCGGCTCGGACGGGTCCGCGGCCGCGCGATCGGGCAGCATGGGAGCGGTGGGAGTAAAGACGACCAACGACGGCGAGGCGTTCGACCGGCTGTGCGCCCTCGTCGCGGCAGGCGGCGTCGCCGTGGTGAGCGGGGCGGGGATCTCGACCGACTCCGGTATCCCGGACTATCGGGGCCCGAACGGGGCGCTGCGCCGCCACACCCCGATGACCTACCAGCAGTTCACCAAGGAACCGGGGGCGCGTCACCGCTACTGGGCGCGCAGCCATGCCGGCTGGCGGCAGGTCGCCAGGGCCGAGCCCAACGCGGGCCATCGCGCGGTGGCCCGCCTGGAGCAGGCAGGGCTGGTCACCGGCATCATCACCCAGAACGTCGACGAGTTGCACCAGCGCGCCGGCTCCCGCCAGGTCATCGATCTTCATGGAAGCCTCTCCCGCGTGGTGTGCGGCGACTGCGGGCAGGTGAGTCCGCGCCTCGACCTCGACGAGCGGCTGAGCGCGGCGAATCCGGGCTTCCGCATCTCCGGCGCCCCCACCAACCCGGACGGTGACGTCACCCTGTCGGCGGAGGCGGTCGACCGCTTCGTCATGGTCGGCTGCCGGGGCTGCGGCGGTGAGCGGCTGGAGCCGGACGTGGTGTTCTTCGGCGCCACCGTGCCGCGCCCCCGCGTGGCGCAGGCGTTCGATCTGGTCGAGAGCGCGCGTGCGGTGCTGATCCTGGGATCGTCGCTGACGGTCATGTCCGGATACCGGTTCGTCCTGCGGGCGGCCGAGCTCGACATTCCGGTCGCGATCGTCAACCAGGGTCCCACCCGCGGCGACAGTCGGGCGACGGTCCGTGTCGACGGTCCTCTCGGGACGCTGCTGCCCCAGCTGGCCNCCGCGACCAGTGGCAAACGAACGCTCGCGCCGTCACGGACCGTGGTGTCTCTGGCCCTGTCGGGGGATTCGCCTGCTGAGCTGTGAGGATGGGCAGATGCGATCGGTCTCCCGTCCCCAGCCCGCGAACGTGGCGTTTCGCCATGCCACCGACAGCGTCGCCGAGGCGGCGGCGATCGTCGCTCTCGTCGAGTCCGCGTACCGCGGGGAGCCCAGCCGAGCGGGGTGGACCACCGAGGCCGACCTGGTCGGAGGCCAGCGCACGGATGTGGAGGAGGTGCGTGCCGCCCTGACCGCACCGCACGGGACGGTCCTGCTCGCGGAGGAGCCCTCGGGTCTTCTCGTGGGCTGCTGCCACGTTGAGCGGCGCATCGAGCCGCTGGCGCAGGGCGGAGCCGGTGTGGTCCGGACGGGTGAGCTGGTAGCCCAACCGGGCGAGGGCGAGGGGACCACCGCGGCGGGAGTCACCGCGGTGACGGGGGCCTACTTCGGCATGTTCGCCGTCAGCCCCACCCGGCAGGGGGCCGGAGTGGGTGGGGCGCTGCTGCGGCTTGCCGAGCGGCACGCCGTCGCCGCGTGGTCGGCGTCGTGGATGGAGATGCAGGTCATCGCCCAGCGGAGCGAACTCATCGGCTGGTACCGCAGCAAGGGGTACCAACCGACCACCGCCACCCGACCGTTTCCGTACGCCGACGAGCGGTTCGGTCGGCCGCTGCGGCCCGACCTCTACTTCGTCGTCCTGCGCAAGCCGCTCGTCTGACGTCGCCGATCCGACGAGCGGGCACGACGTCCGATTCNCGCCANCATCCGGAGCCGGTCGCGCCGAGAGTGGGGGCATGAGGACGGACGAGGGCCGCTACGAGGCGGTGGCCAGCCGGGATGCCCGATTCGATGGCGCCTTCTACTTCGCCGTGACCACGACGGGCATCTACTGCCGGCCAAGCTGCCCGGCGGTGACGCCGAAGCGGACGAACGTCCGGTTCTTCCCGACGGCCGCGGCGGCGCACGGCGCGGGCTTCCGGGCCTGCCGGCGGTGCCGGCCGGACGCGGTGCCAGGCTCGGCCGAGTGGGACGTCCGCGCGGACGTGGTCGGCCGGGCGATGCGCCTGATCGGCGACGGTGTCGTCGATCGGGAGGGCGTGGCCGGCCTCGCCGCCCGGCTGGGCTACAGCGCGCGCCAGCTCCACCGGCACCTGACCGCCGAGGTGGGCGCCGGGCCGCTCGCCCTGGCCCGAGCGCGGCGTGCACACACCGCGCGGCTGCTGCTGCAGACCACCGCGCTGCCCGCCACCGAGGTGGCCTTCGCCGCCGGCTTCGCGAGCGTCCGCCAGTTCAACGACACCGTCCGGACGGTCTATGCGGCGACGCCCCTCGAGCTGCGCGGCCCACGGCCGCCGCGGGTCGTGCCGTCCGGCCGGCACCGCGGCGATCGGGCGGGTCCGGGCGGCCGCCCCGACGAGGGTGGTCTCACCCTCAGGTTGGGCTACCGCCGGCCCTACGAGGCGGGTCACCTGTTCGACTACCTCGCCGCCCGGGCCCTGCCCGGGATGGAGGAGGTCGTGGGCGAGCGAGGCCGGCGCACCTACCGGCGCACCCTGCGCCTGGCCCACGGCCACGGCGTCGCGGAGGTGGCCGAGCGCCCGGCCGGCGACGACGCCGGCTGGCTGGACTGCCGGCTGGTCCTGAGCGATCTGCGGGACCTCGGCAGCGCCGTCAGCCGGGTCCGGCGACTGTTCGACCTCGACGCCGACCCGCTCGCCGTCGCCGACCGGCTCGCCGGTGATCCCGCCCTGGCCGCGCAGGTGGGCCGCCTGCCCGGACTACGCGCCCCCGGTGCCGCCGACCCACATGAGCTCGCCGTGCGGGCCGTGCTCGGCCAGCAGGTGTCGGTGGCCGCCGGGCGGCGCCTCGGCGCGGTGTTGCTCGCGGCCTACGGCGAGCCGCTGGCCACGCCGAGCGGCGGCCTGACCGTGCTGTTCCCCCGGGTCGACACCATCGCGTGCGCTGGTCTGGTGGAGCTGGGCATGCCGGCGGGGCGCCGGGACACCGTGCGGACGCTCGCCGGTGCACTCGCGGACGGCTCCGTGGTCCTCGACGCCGGCGTGGACCGCGACGAGGCGCACCGGGCGCTGTTGGCGCTGCGCGGCATCGGGCCCTGGACGGCGGGTTACCTCCGGATGCGTGCCCTCGGCGACCCGGACGTGCTCCCGCCGGGCGACGCGGCCCTGCGTGCCGCGGACCGCCGCGGCGACGTCGACCTGGGTCGCGCCGCCGCCTGGGCGCCCTGGCGCAGCTATGCGGCGCACCACGTGTGGGCCGCAGCAGCCACCCGCGGAGATCCATCCAGACTGACGCGCGTGGGTCTGCGCGCCGGCCGTGCCCGCCCGGGCCGGCACGCGGCGGAAGACGGCTGCGGGCCCGGTGCCTGGTCCGAGTTGACCACGCACGTCGAACCAGGCCCGCACGTCGAACCAGGCCCGCACGTCGAACGAGGCCCGCATGTCGAACCAGGCCCGAGGGGCGAAGCAGGCCCGGTGGGCGAAGCAGTCCCGATGGGCGGGACTGGATCGAGAGGGGAGCGGTGATGCTCTACACGACGCTGGCGAGCCCAGTGGGCGAGCTGCTGCTGGTGGGGACCGCGACGGACCAGGCACCCGGCGGGCTCACCCTGGCCTCGCTGTCCCTGCCGGGGCAGCGGGGCGCAGCGGTTCCCGCGCCGCACTGGCGCCGCGCCGCCGAGCCCTTCGTCGCCGTCGCAGGCGAGATCGAGGAGTACTTCGCGGGCGAACGGCGCAGATTCACCCTCACCCTGCAGACCGGCGGCACCGGCTTCCAGGAGCGGGTGTGGCGGGCGTTGGAGGCGATCCCCTACGGCACGACGATCAGCTACGGCCAGCTCGCCGCCCGCATCGGAGCCGGGCGTGGGGAGGTGCGCGCGGTCGGCACGGCGGTCGGCGCCAATCCGCTGCTGCTGGTGCGGCCCTGCCACCGAGTGATCGGCGCGGACGGCATGCTGCGCGGCTTCGCCGCCGGACTGGATCGCAAGGAGTTCCTGCTGCGCCACGAGGGCGCGCTCGCACCGACGCTGGACCTCGCCGGCGGGGCCACCGCGGCGAGCGTGCCGGCCGGCTCGGCCGGGGAGTTCGGATGACGCAATCTCCGCCGTCATCGACCGTCGGNGCCGCGCAACGCGTACGGGCCCTGGAGTGGGCGGAGATCGGTGCGCAGCTGGATGCCACCGGCAGCGCCCTCACCGCCGCGGTGCTCACCGAGACGCAGTGCCGCGACCTCGTGCGTCTGTACGAGGAGCCCGGCCACTTTCGATCCACCGTGGACATGGGCCGCCACCGCTTCGGGTCGGGGGAATACCGCTACTTCGACCAGCCCCTTCCCCCGCCGGTCGGGTCCCTGCGCGCGGCGTTCTACCCGTTCCTGCTGCCTGTCGCCAGGCGATGGGCCGCCCGGCTGGGCCGGGCCGCCCCCTGGCCGGACACCCTCGACGCCTGGCTGGCCGCCTGCCACCGTGCCGGGCAGCGCCTGCCCGCTCCGCTGCTGCTGCGCTACCGGGCCGGCGACTGGAACGCGCTGCACCGCGACCTGTACGGCGAGCTGGTCTTCCCGTTGCAGGTCGTCATCGGCCTCGACACCCCCGGCGCGGACTACACCGGCGGCGAGTTTCTGCTCGTCGAGCAGCGCATGCGGGCCCAGTCTCGGGGCNCGGCCCACATCCTCCCGCGCGGGCATGCCCTGATCTTCACCACCCGGGATCGGCCGGTCCCCTCGGCGCGTGGCTGGTCCGCCTCGCCCGTGNGGCACGGGGTCAGCACCGTCCGATCGGGCCGCCGCCACGCCCTCGGCCTGATCTTCCATGACGCCGCCTGATCGGACCCCGCAGGTGCAGTCCGCGACGAGCCGGGCCGCAGCCGGCCACCAAGGGCGGCACGCCGGCCACCCAGGGGCCGCCGAGCACCCAGGGGCCGCCGAGCACCCAGGGCCCGCCGAGCACCCGGGAGGTGTCAGAGCCCCCCGCCGGGCATAGTCGACATCGGCGCGCACCGCTCGTGCGTGCCGGCCAGACGAGGATCGGAGNGGCCGATGACCACCATCCAGGACCCTCACCTGTCGGCGATCCGCGACGTCGAGCCGGCGACGCCCCAGGGCTGCGGCGAATGCCTGCGCACCGGCGGCCGCTGGGTACACCTGCGGCTCTGCCTGACCTGCGGCAACGTCGGCTGCTGCGACTCCTCGCCGGCGCGGCACGCCAGCGCCCACGCCGTCGAACACGGCCACCCCATCGTCCGCTCGTTCGAACCGGGCGAGGACTGGCGCTGGTGTTACGTCGACGAGGNCTACGTCTGATCCCTGGGTCTGATCCCTATGTCTGATGCCTGCGTCTGATGCCTGCGGCGGAGGCACGCGCCCGAGGGTCGCATTCCTGCGCTCCTTCGTCATGGCGATCATCGTACGGCGGCCTATCTCACGATCTGGAGGACGGCCATCATGCCCATGTCCTCGTGGTTGAGGATGTGGCAGTGCAGGACCGTCTTTCCGGTGAAGTCGGTGAAATGGATCCGCACGACCGCCTCTCCCCGCGCGGGGAGGTTCACGGTGTCCTGCAGGCTNAGTGCGTGATGCGGTACGCCGTCGATGNTCATCACCTGGAAGNGGTTGGTGTGCACGTGGAAGGAGTGCTGCTCGTCGGACTCGTTGCGGACGGTCCATTCCTCGACCGTGTCGAGCCTGGACCGGATGTCGACCCGGTTTTCGTCGAAGGTCCGACCGTTGATGTAGAACTGGGTTCCGGCGCTGTTCTCCGAGAAGACGATGGTGTGGCGCGCGGCGATGGGAGCGCGGCCCAGGTCCGTCCGCGGTCTCGGGTCGAAGGTGGTGGGCAACACCGCCGGTCGCATCGCCGGACCGCTGGAGACGACGGTGGCGAGGGCCTGCCGGGGAAAACTGTTGCCTGCCGGTCCGGTGTTGTAGGCGAGGGTTTCCAGTGCGGTGCGGCCGGCCGGGCCGCCCTGCACGAGTACGTCATAGCGGGCGCCGGCCGGAATGACGAGAGTGTCCGCGGACCAGACCCGGGTGACGGGGCTCGCATCCTGCGTGATCACGTGGAACCGCTGCCCCGGCAGCCGCAGTCGGTAGTAGATGTTGGCGCTGATGTTGGCCAGCCGCCACAGCTGGGTCTCGCCCGGCCGGATCTGGATGGTCGGGTTCCGCTGGCCGTTGACCGTGNGGTTCGTCGCCGCTCCGATGTGCAGGTCCTCGGTCCGGATCGCGTCGCCCTGGACCTGGAAGTCCTTCAGGGCGACGACGTGCTCGGTGATGTGACGGAGATCCGGCGGAAGGTACCGCTGCAGGCCGTCGACGATNATGATTCCCGACATCCCTCCGGCGACCTGCGACGCGGCATGNGGATGCCCATGGGAATGGTACCAGTAGGTCCCCGGCGTCAGGGTCCGAGGGAACTGGTACACGTAATGATATGTCTCGCCCGGATGGATGTGGATGAAGACGTTGTCGGAGTTTCCGGCTGGCGACACGTGCAGCCCGTGGATATGCAGGTTCGTGTAAGGGCGGACGCGGTTCACCATCGTCAGATCCAGCCGGTCGCCCGGCCGGAATCGCAGCGTCGGCGGCATGTACAGGCCGTTGTAGGTCAGCGCCCACAGCCGGTGGCCGGCCAACTCGACCTGGCGGCGCTCCACGAGGATACGGACCCGCAGGACGCCGTCCTGACTCACGTACTGCGGCGGGTCCCGAAGCGGCTGTCCCTGCGGCGGTGTGGGCGCCGCCGTCGGCACGGACATGCCCGGCTGGTTGGCGCCGACCATCACAATGGCACCGATCAGTGCCGCAACCGTGAGTCGTGCGGCTCGGTGTCGAGAAAGCATCACGCCCCCCAGCGACGTGCGCGGACGCCACCGTCCCGGTCAGATGTCGTCGGGATCGGCCGGATTGTTTTTACCCGGCGTCAGTCACCGATAATCCGTATGGACGGGGCGGTCGAATCACCCGTGCGCGCGGAGGGGGCCGAAAGACCGACATGGGCGCCGATGCAAGCTTTTCCTCCCACCTCGGTCGGCGAGACCGCCGAGGCACGTCCATCGTTCGTCGGACACCCCCGGGCGCGGAGCCGGCGGGTGAAACGGCGGTTGAAGCGCCGCGGGCCGTGCCGGGTGGTGACGGCGGTGCCGACGAGCCGGCCGGACGGGGGCGAGCTGGTCGGGGAGCCCCGGGGGAGCGTCGGCCGAGGTCGCGGGGGCCGCCGTCCGAGGCGACGGCCCCCGTCCACGTGCCGTGAAGGTCAGCCCTTCACGCAGAGCACGGCGTGCAGCTGAGCGACGATCTCGACGAGGTCGCTCTGACGGGCCAGGACGGTGTCGATGTCCTTGTACGCCGCGGGGATCTCGTCGAGGACGCNGGCGTCCTTGCGGCATTCCACCCCGCGGGTCTGGGNGGCGAGGTCGTCGACGGTGAACGTCCGCCGCGCCCGGTTGCGGCTCATCGTGCGGCCGGCACCGTGGCTGGCGGAATGGAACGAGTCGGGGTTTCCCCGCCCGCGGACCAGGTAGGACCGGGTTCCCATCGAACCGGGGATGATGCCGTATTCCCCTTCCCTGGCGGAGATGGCGCCCTTGCGGGTGACGAGCACGTCGGCACCGAAATGGTGCTCCTCGGCGACGTAGTTGTGGTGGCAGTTGACGAGGGCGAAGTCTCGGTCGCGGGCGTGCGGGCCGTCGGCCGGCGGGGTGGGCACGCGCAGCCCGGGCAGCGGGCCGCGCAGTGCCTCGACGGCCGCGGCGAGCATCAGGTCCCGGTTGCGCCGGGCGTACGTCTGGGCCCAGTCCAGGTCGTGGCGGTAGGCGGCCATCTCGGGGGTGCCGGCGAGGAACACGGCGAGGTCGCGGTCGGCCAGGCCGGCGTTGTGTTCGAGCTGCTTGGCNACGCGGATGTGGCCCTCGGCGAGCTCCTTGCCGACGTTGCGCGAACCGGAGTGCAGCATGATCCAGACTGCGTCGTCGGTGTCCAGGCACACCTCGAGGAAGTGGTTGCCCGAGCCGAGGGTGCCGAGCTGGTTCATGGCCCTCGCCAGCCGCCCGGCCACGCGCGGGTGCAGCGCGCCGAACGTGCTCCACAGGTCGTCCTGGCGCCGGGCCCGCGCGGTCGGCTCCCGGTGGCTGGTCATCCCGACCGGGACGGCCGCCTCCAGCGCGGCCCGCAGCGGACCGAGGTCGTCGGGCAGGTCGGCCGCGGTGAGATTGGTCCGCGCCGCGGCCATCCCGCAGCCGATGTCGACCCCGACGGCGGCGGGGGAGACGGCGTCACGCAGGGCGATGACGGAGCCGACCGTGGCGCCGTAACCGAGGTGCACGTCGGGCATCACCGCGACNTGGTGATGGATGTAGGGCAGGGACGCGACGTTGCGAAGCTGGTCCAGCGCGGCGCTCTCGACCTCCTCGGGCCGGGTCCACAGCCAGATCGGATGCGCCGCTGCGCCGAGCGTCGCGACGGGGCTCATCGGGTGGTTCCTCCTCTCGTCTCGACGGGGGTGGGTCCATGCTGTTCACGTCCGGCCGAACGAATGCGTTCATCCCGGTCGCCCGGAATTCTGGTGGGCGCCCCGGCACCAGGGCGTCGCGCCGGTATCACGATGTCCTGCCCGCTGCCGGAATAGTCGGCGCGCGCATTACGCCGGCCACGGAAGCCCATGCTCTGCGCATTCATGCCAGTCCTGTCCTGTCCAGTCCTGTCGCGCCTTTGTCGCCGCCTTCAGTGAAGGTGTCGGCCTGGTCCGGTAGCCCGACTCGAGGTCGTTTCCGCTCTGCCTGCTCAGGATGCCCGGTACACGGCCGTCCGGCGAATGAATTTCCCTCCTCCCGGGGGCGGGCTTCCGTCCGGTGGGATCGGCGGGTCAGCGTGGCGTGTCGCGGCCACCGGCCGGAAGCAGGGGGGCGGTCCGCAGCAGGGCCAGCAGCGGCCGCAGGTCCTCGGGGACCGGCTCGGAGAAGGTCCGCACGACGCGTTCGCCCTGCTGGCCGACCCGCGGCGGGTGCTCGACGTCGGGGGCGTGGTCGATGTCGGGGGCGTGGTCGATGTCGTGGGCGTGGTCGATCTCGGGGGTGTAGTCGACCTCCAGGGTGTAGACAAAGCGGTCCGCGCCCCCGCCCCGCCCGCTGCCGGTCGGCCCGCCCCGCGGCGCTGCCCCCTCTGCCCCCCCGGCCCGCCGGGCTGGTGCCTGGCCCGGTGGGACCGCACCTCGCACCAGCGCGCACAGCTGGGCGGCTTCCGGCTCGGGCAGATCGGCGCTGTCGAGCCCCCGCCGTACCGGCCGCCCCAGCAGCCCGCCGGACCGTTCCAACACCACACGGACACGTCCCGTCCTGCCAGCCATGGGGCCATTGTGCGCCGGTGTGGGCCGGCGAACACCGTGTGCCGGGCGTCCGTCGGTCCGATCCGACGCGCCGATCAGGCCGACCGCCGGTCCTCTTTCCGACTGGTNGGACGGCCCTTGGTGGACCGCCGGCGGGAGGAGCTCGGGCTGCGGCCGAAATGTGCTCCTTACCTGCGGGCGACGTAACGGCCACTCGAGTTTCGAGCGAGTTCACAACTGTGACCGTTTCCCTCTCGATGGTTTCCGATCGTAGGACGTCCTTGGAATCCCGGGCGGCCGGCTGGGTAGGAGTACAACGTGAATGAACAAGGGGATCCGGCGTTCTCGTCCAACCCGGACCGCGTACTCTCTTACCGGTATACCGGTCTTTTTTCGATGGTCTCCGATCGTAGGACGTCCTGCGATCTTCCGGTGGGGATGAGGTACTCGGTATGAATGTCGTACGCGGGCCGGGGCTGACCGCGGAGCGGCCGGCGCGGCCCGCCCGGCCACCGGAAGCGGCGGCCGCCGCCGCGCCTGCGGCGGTGCCGTCGCCACCGCCGGAGCCGGCCGACTCCGGCGTCCGGCTGCTCGCGCCGGACGGCACCCGGGTCACCGACCCCCGCTTCGCCGTCCTCGCCGACCACGACCTGTGCCGGGAGTTCTACTCGTCGATGGTGCTGGCACGCCGTCTGGACGAGGAGGCCACGGCCCTGCAACGGCAGGGTGAGCTGGTGCTCTGGATTCCGCTGCGTGGGCAGGAGGCGGCGCAGGTCGGTTCCGCGGCGGCGGTCAGGCCGCGNGACTTCATCTTCCCCAGCTACCGCGAGCACGCCGTCNCCTGGCACCGTGGGGTGCCGGCCGCCGAGGTCATCCGCCTGCTGCGCGGGGTGAGCCACGACGGCTGGGACACGGCGGAGCACAACATGGCCAACTACACGATCGTTCTCGCCTCGCAGACCCTGCATGCCGTCGGCTACGGCATGGGCATGGTGCTCGACGGCGCGGTCGGCACCGGCGATCCGGACCGCGACGGCGCCGTGCTGGTCTACCTCGGTGACGGCGCGATGAGCCAGGGCGACGCCAACGAGGCGTTCGTGTGGGCGGCGAGCTTCGGCGCCCCGGTGGTGTTCCTCTGCCAGAACAACCAGTGGGCGATCTCCACTCCGACCCGGCGGCAGTCGACGATGCAGCTGGCCCGGCGCGCCGACGGGTTCGGCTTCCCCGGTGTGCGCGTCGACGGCAACGACGTGCTCGCCATGCACGCCGTCACCACCTGGGCGCTCGAGCACGCCCGCGGCGGCGGCGGTCCGGTGCTCATCGAGGCCAACACCTACCGGATGGCGCCGCACACCACGTCGGACGACGCGACCCGGTACCAGCCCGCCGAGGAGCTCGCCGTCTGGCGGGCGCGGGACCCCATCGAGCGACTGCGGCTGCTGCTGGCCGCCGAGGTGAGCGCCGGCTGGTTCGACGAGGTTCGCGAGCACGCCGACGACGCCGCCGGGGACCTGCGCCGCGCCTGCCTCGCCATGGACCCGCCGGCCCCGGTGACCATGTTCGGCAACGTCAGCGCGGACGAGACGGCCGACCAGCGGGCCCAGCGGGAGTGGTTCACCGCCTACCGCGACTCCTTCCTGTAGTCGACCTCGGCCCGCGGGCGACCTATGCTTGGTCCGGAGGGGTTTCCCGGCAGGGAAGGTCCGTGACGACCACCGGGGGGCGTGCGGTGCGACAGTCTGCGTCGACCTCGCCGGCTGAGGTGGTCGGCCACGAGGCGGAGGCGGCGCACGTGCCCGACCAGCCGGCCGTGGGCAGCACCCCGACCGTTCTGGACGCCGTGGTCCTGGGCGTCGGTGCGTCCGCAGCCGTCGCGGCTGGTCCGGCCGCCGAGGCCGGGAGTGCTTCGGAGTCGACGTTCGCCTCGACGAATCCGGTCACCGGCGCGGTCGTCGGCCGCTTCCCGATGTCCTCCCCGCGGCGGGTCTCGGCCGCGGTGGCGGCGGCCCGCGCGGCGGCCCCCTGGTGGGCCGGGCTCGGCGCCGCGGGGCGCCGCGACCACCTGCTGCGCTGGGCGGCTCACCTCGCCCGCCACGACCGGGAGCTCGTCGAGCTGCTGCACGCGGAGAACGGCAAGACCACCGCGGACGCCCGCATCGAGCTGCTGCTCACCCTGGAGCACATCCGCTGGGCGGCCCGTCACGCCGGGCGGGTGCTGCGCACGCGCCGGGTCCTGCCCGGTCCGTTCCTGGCCAACCACACCGCCCGGGTGGAGTACCGCCCGCTCGGGGTCGTCGGGGTGATCGGCCCGTGGAACTACCCGCTGCTGACCCCGGTCGGCTCGATCGCCTACGCCCTCGCCGNCGGCAACCCGGTGGTGTTCAAGCCCAGCGAGTACACCCCGGCGCTGGGCAGCTGGCTGGCGCAGGCCTTCGCCGCGGCGAACCCGGCCGCCCCCGCCGGCGTGCTGGGCGTGGTGACCGGGTTCGCCGACACCGGCGCCGCGCTCTGCGCCGCGGGCGTCGACAAGATCGCCTTCACCGGCTCCGCGGCCAGCGGCCGCGCGGTCATGGCGACCTGCGCGCAGTCGCTGACCCCGGTCATCCTGGAGTGCGGCGGCAAGGATCCGTGCATCGTCGCCGACGACGCCGACGTGGTCGCCGCCGCCCGGGCGGCCGTCTGGGGGGCGATGGCGAACGCCGGGCAGACCTGCGCCGGCGTCGAGCGGATCTACGTCACCGCGGCCGTCGCCGAGCAGTTCCTCGCCGAGGTCCGCCGGGCGCTGGCCACGGTGCGCCCGGGCGGCGGTCCCGACGCCTCCTACGGGCCGATGACGATGCCCGGCCAGGCCGCCGTCGTGCGCCGCCACGTCGGCGACGCGCTGGCCCGCGGGGCGACGGCCCTGCTCGGCGGCGTCGACGCGGTGGGCGAGACGTTCATCGCCCCGATCGTCCTCGTCGACGTCCCCGAGGACAGCCCCGCCGTGCAGGAGGAGACCTTCGGTCCCGTCGTCACCGTCCGCACCGTCGCCGACGTCGACGAGGCCGTCGCTCTGGCCAACGGCACCCCGTACGCCCTGGGCGCGACGGTGTTCTCCCGTCGCCACGGCGACGAGATCGCCCGCCGACTCGACGCCGGCATGGTGTCTGTCAACGCCGTGCTCGCCTTCGCCGGGATTCCCGCCCTGCCCTTCGGTGGCAGCGGGGAGAGTGGCTTCGGCCGGGTGCACGGCGCCGAGGGGCTGCGCGAGTTCGCCCGCCCCCGCTCGGTGGCCACGCTGCGCCTACCGCTGCCGGGCACGACGCTGACCAGCTTCCAGCGCACGCCCGGGCTGCTGGCCGCGGTCAGCTGGGTCGCGGGCCGCCGCCACGGCCGCGGCCCGTCCGCCCGCCTCAGCCGCTGACCCGAGACCCGCGCCCCGAGACCCGCGCTCCGAGGCCCTGTAGCCCCCCGACCCGCGCGCTTCGCGGCTGGCGACCCGTAGCCCCCCGACCCGCGACAACCCGCGCAGCAAGTGCCAGGCGATTGCGATCGAACCGGGCGACATTACGCCCATAGACCCTGCCGGGGCGGCGGCCGTCGAAGAGGGCATCTAGCGTGGTCGGGTCAACACGGAACCTGGGGGGTCTCATGACTCTACGTCGCGGACTTGCCGTTTCAGTGATGATCGGTGTACTCGTTCTGGTAGGCGGAATGGCNGGNAGCGCCTCGGCCGCGCCGAGTGCGGTNGGAGCACCCGCGCTCAGCGTGGCCAAGGCGTCCTCGGTCGTGCGCGCCGCCGGGTACACCCCGATCTCGCTGGGCGGCTTCGACCAGAACAGTGACCTCAGCGTGNTCGTCGGGCTGCTCTCGACCTCCGCGGACGGGCACCCGCAGCGGGCGTTCTTCTTCCACCGCGGGACGTTCATCGGCTACGACTCGCCGCAGTCGAGCGCGACGATTCGCTGGATCTGGTCCACCGACCGGGTGGTGGCCCTGCAGTACGACCTGTACAAGCCTGGTGATCCGATGTGCTGCCCGACCGCAGGCGGAGCAACCGTCCGTTACCAGTGGAACGGCTCCTCGGTGACACCGCTCGACCCGATCCCGAGCGCCGCCTTCGCCGCCCCGGCAGGCCGCCGCTGACCGCCGTGCTCCGGCACCGCGGACCACCAGCCCCGGCCTCCTTGCCCTTCCGGAGGGACGAATCGGACAGGAGACCCTCTGGAAGGGCAAGGAAGGAAGAAGGAGGAAGGAGGCAGGAGACAAGGAAGGAAGCGGCTACTTCCGCCGCACGGCGGTGCCGGCACCCGCTCCCGGCGTGGTGCGGGTCAGGCGGAGGAAAGCTGCGCGACCGCCTGTGCCACGGGCGTCTCGCCACTGACCAGCCCGGCGGTGATCCCGGCGGTGCCGGGGGCGGTGAGCAGGGCGGCGAGCACGGCGGCCACGTCCTCGCGGGGGATCTCCCCGCGGTCCACCCCGGCGGCGAGGTGCACCCGGCCGGTCGGCTCGTCGTCGGTGAGCCGGCCCGGGCGGACGATGGTCCAGTCCAGATCGCGGCCGCGGATCGTCTCCTCGGCCGCCGCCTTGGCCCGCAGGTAGGCCGCGAAGACCGCGTCCGTGCCCGCCGGCGGCGGCCCGTCGACCCCGACCGAGGAGACCAGCAGGTAGCGACGGACCCCGGCGAGCCGCGCCGCGTCGGCGAGCAGCACCGCCGCGGCGCGGTCGACGGTGTCCTTGCGGGCCGCGCCACTGCCCGGTCCCGCGCCGGCCGCGAAGACGACGGCGTCCGCGCCGCGCACGTGGCTCGCCAACGCCGCGGCGTCGATCGACTCCAGGTCGGCGAGGACGGGCTCGGCGCCCGCCGCACGCACGTCGCCGCGATGGTCGGGATTGCGGATCAGCCCGATCACCGTCGCGTCCCGCGCGCGCAGCCGGCGGCTCAGCGCCCGGGCAATCCGGCCGTGGGCCCCCGCGATCACGATCCGCACCCGCTACTCCTTCCAGCTGTTCGGCTCCGCGGCCCTTCGGTGGCCTCGTTGGCCTCGATGGCGCTCAGTGGCCCTCGGCGGCCTCGACCAGCTCGGTGAGCACCCCGCCGAGCCCCTTGGGATGGACGAAGGCGATCCGGCTGCCAGCGGTGCCGTGTACCGGCGTCTTGTTGACCAGGTCGAAGCCGGTGGTGGTCAGGGCGGCCAGGGCGCTGTCGATGTCGGCGACGCCGTAGGCGATGTGGTGGATGCCGGGGCCCCGCTTGGCCAGGAACTTACCCACCGGGCTGTCCTCGCGCAGCGGCTCGAGGAGCTGGACGTAGGAGTTGCCGACCTCGCCGCTGTGCACCAGCAGCATCGCTTCGCGCACACCCTGGCGGTCGTTGTCCTCCTGGTGCACGACCTTGAGGCCGAACGCCTCCTCGTAGCGCGGAATCGCCTCGGCCAGTGAAACCACCGCGATCCCGACATGGTCGATCCTGGTCAGCACAACGCTCTCCCTGCTCCGCCGGCCCGGTGGCCGGATCATGCCGATAATGGTGCCCGAGACGGGCGGCGTCCGGGCTCGGCCTCGCGGCGGAGCTCGGCCCCGCCGCAGAGCTCCACCCCGCCGCAGAGCTCGGCCCGAGGAAGAGCCTGNCCGTTCGCGATCCCCGCGTCGACCGTTGCCGGGCAGGTGGCGCAGGTGATGACGGTCGCGGTGGGTCCGCGATCGCCCACCCGGTCGGCGGCGTCGGCGTGGACGCACCATCCGCACCGGTGCACGGAGGATCGTCCGGCGGTGCGCGGTGGGCCGAAGCGACCCGTATCGGCCCGCTGTCCGGAACGTCGTAGAGTCGTCTGTTATCAGCCTTGCTCCCGGCGTCGAGCCACTAACGTGAGGGTCACCTTGTCCACGACGCGTCGCGATCCATCCGCGCTCCGTGCGGCCCGCGGAACCACGTATCAGATAGGTGAGGTGGCCGAGCGGGTCGGNCTCTCGTTGCGCACGGTCCGGTACTACGAGGAGGCCGGGCTGCTCACGACCGCCGGCCGTACGCCGGGCGGTTTCCGCCTTTACGGCGACGAGGCCGTCGACCGGCTGTTGGTCATCAAGAAGATGAAATCCCTCGGATTCACGCTCGAGGAGATGCGCTCGCTNCTGTCCGTCCGTGACGAGCTGTCCGACCCGAAGATCTCCGACGCCCGTCGGGCCGAGCTGCGCGAGTTGCTGCGCACCTGGGTCGTGCTGGCCGAGGAGAAGCTCGCCACCCTGCGCCAGCAGGCCGGCGTCGCCGAGGACTTCGTCATCGGCCTGCACGGCGACGCCGACAGATCAGCGTGACCCAGCGCTAGGCGTCCCTCCGGTTCGGCGGCCGGCCGCGCCTGGGCGTGTAGTGCGAGGTCAGCGGCTACGGTAGGTCGGTGGGGCACATCGGCCCGCCGGATCTTCCGGCTACACAATGTGACGGAGCGGGGTCCGGTGCACTCCGGCTGGCGCTGGATCCGACGGGTGCGGACGGTGTGCCGACNCTCGCCGCGGCCCCGCCCCGGTCTCGGCTACGGAAGATCGCGCGCGGGGCCTCGGGGAGCCGGCCTCGGCGGGGACGCACGGTGGGGCAGGGATTACCAGATCTTTACCGCTTGTGTGTAGCCGCGGATTGCCCACGCGTAGACGCTAGATATCTGAACACCAGCCGCCAAGCTCACCTGATAAGGGTTGAATTGTCCACAACCAGCAGCGCCAGGTCTTCCGCCGACGCCCGCGACGGGCGCTACGAGATCGGTGACGTCGCCACCCTGGTGACCTTGTCCCTGNGTACCGCCCGGTTCTACGAGGAGGCTGGCCTCCTCGTCGCCGTGGGCCGCTCGGAGGGCGGTTTTCCGCTCTATGACGACGATGCCCTCGATCGATTCTTTCTGATCAAGAAGATGAAGCCCCTGGGTTTCACGGTGGAGGAGATGCGTTCGCTGCTCACTCTGCGTGAGCGGATGGCGCAGCCGGGGCTTCCTCCGCAGCTTCGCGCCGAGCTGCACGACCGGCTGCAGACCTGGGTCACCCTGGCCGAGGAGAAGCTCGCCTCGCTGCAGGAGCAGGTCCGCCTCGCCGAGGACTTCATGATCGGTCTGCGGGACGACACGGCCCGGTCCCTGCGGACCGACGGCGACGCGGACGGATCCGATCGCAGTGGTCCGGCCCCGGGACTCGCCGGCGGTCGGCCGGACCTCGACGATTCGTTCCTCGACTTCCTCGACGACCCGCTCGGCGGCGACGACCGCTGACGCGCTGGCCGCTGTCAGCGCGGGGCGCTGGCCCGGCCCGGCCCGGGACGTTGGGTGAGGGATGCGGCGGCCGTGGTGCGGGCCGCACTGAGGCCTGTCTGCCAGGAGCAGATCTGCCGCAGGCAGACCGCCGGTCCGGCGGCGGCTTTTCCGGTGACCCTGGAAGGGCCGGCTTCTCGTCGTGCGCGACGAGTCCCGACCCGGCCGGCGGGAGGACACGTCTCATGATCGAAACATCGACGGCGCACGCGGGGCCCGGCATTGGCCGGGCCCGAGGCCCGGCCGCCCAGGCCGGCGGCGCCGCCACCGGCGACGACCAGGTGTTCGGTCGCCTGCTGGAGAACCGCATCGTCTTCCTCGGCGCCGTGGTGGAGGACGCCGTCGCCAACGCGATCAGCGCGAAGCTGCTGCTGCTGGCCGCGGAGGATCCGACCTCGGACATCCACCTCTACATCAACTCGCCGGGCGGTTCGGTGAGCGCCGGCATGGCGATCTACGACACGATGCAGTACGTCGGCAACGACGTGGCCACCGTCGCTCTCGGCTTCGCCGGTTCGATGGGCCAGTTCCTGCTCTGCGCCGGTGCCGCCGGCAAGCGGTACGCCCTCCCGCACGCCCGGATCATGATGCACCAGCCGCACGGGGGCATCGGCGGCACGGCCGCGGACATCTCCATCCAGGCCGAGCAGATGCTGTACACGAAGCGGACGCTGCAGCAGCGCATCGCCTTCCACAGCGGCCAGACCGTCGAGCAGATCGAGGCCGACTCCGACCGCGACCGGTGGTTCACCGCCGAGGAGGCCCGCGACTACGGGCTGGTCGACCACGTCGTCGAACGGGCCGACCAGGTGCCCAGCGGCGTCGGCGGTGCCGGGATCGGCCCGCGCCGCGCGGCCGGCCGCACCGGCTTCGGCCCGGCGGGGAGCGCCCGATGACCGCCGCCCGGCCGATCCACGCGGGCGGCGGCGCGCCGTCCGCCCGCCATGTCCTGCCCAACATCGTGGAGCGGACGTCGCGCGGCGAGTACTCGATGGACCCGTACTCGAAGCTGCTCAAGGAGCGGATCGTCTTCCTCGGCGTGCAGNTCGACGATGTGTCGGCGAACGACGTGATGGCGCAGTTGCTGTTCCTGGAGTCGGAGGATCCGGACCGGGACATCTCGATCTACATCAACTCGCCGGGTGGGTCGTTCACGTCGTTGACGGCGATCTACGACACGATGCAGTTCGTGCGGCCGGACATCTCGACGATCTGCATGGGGCAGGCGGCGTCGGCGGCGGCGGTGCTGCTGGCGGCGGGGACGCCGGGCAAGCGCTTCGCCCTGGCCCACAGCCGCATCCTGATCCACCAGCCGTCGGCGCAGGGGGAGGGCCAGTCCAGCGACCTGGAGATC
>NZ_LJFZ01000043.1:0-56101 GCF_001420875.1 Frankia sp. AvcI1
ACCGGGCAACTCCTCGGCCGCGCCGGCCTGTACGAGGCGCTCGGCTGGCCCGGCTGCGAGATCGCCTGGACCATCCGCCGCGACCGATGGAACCAGGGCCTGGCGACCGAGGCGGGCCGCGCCGCGCTCGAGTTCGCGTTCGACGTCGTCAAACGAGACGACCTGATCTCCATCATGACCGCCGACAACACCGGCTCGATCAAGGTCGCCACCAAGCTCGGCCTCACCTACGACCGCACCGAAACGATCCAGGGCGGCGAGTACTCCATCTATACGATCAGCCGCGACGAGTGGAGGAACTGCAAGGACGACGGGTAGACGCCAGTGCGATGCCAGCCGGCGTGACGAGGGCCCGCCCCGCAGGATCCGCCACACCGGCCGGCGCGTACCGGTCGAAGCCCGCCTCTGGAAACGGAAGGTCTCCATACCGGTCGCTGTATCCCATCCGGGACTACATCTGCACCCATTCCCGTACGGGCGGCCCGCTTACCGGGGATGTCTTGGATTGATGGGCCAGNCTGGCGGCGGGGTTATGTGCCCCGGCAGGTGCGTTCCGCTGTCCCCACGAGCCTCGTTCACCTGCTCGGGACTCAGGTTCAGAGACCGATCGAGACGCGCCTCGGACAGGCGGGTCCGAGTCAGGATGGCGTCCTGGAGGTTGGCCTCAACGTTCGCCCTCCACAGATCCGCGTCGGTCAGATCGGCACCCGTCATGTCGCCCGTGAGGGTTGAATAACCGAGTTTGGCTCGGACGAGGTTGGCTCGGGTCAGCCTCGTGCTCTCGAGCCGGACACCGGCAAGCACGGCGTCGGTGAGCACCGCGTCATCCAGCAGAGCACCCTCGAGCAGTGGATAGCCGGGCACACGGCCGCTACCTCGAATACCCGCCAGGTTGACTCCGGACAGGCGTGCTCCAGAAAGATCCGCCCGGCTAAGATCAACTCCCGCGAGGTTTGCTGTGGCGGGGAACTGGAGACCGGCAAGGCTAGCGGGGCCGGTGAGGTCGGCGCCGGTCAGATCAGCGCGGGGAATGTCCTCATCGAGGGGGAGGCGAGCGAGAACTTGGACTGCGGCACGGATGTCGGCCGCAGGCCGCACCGGCGGAACGCTGTTGTCCCCGCTCGGTGGCGTTGCCCGGCGTAGATCGGGGTCGGTGCTGCGCGTCCGGACGAACGCGGAGAGGACTTCCATGACAGTGCGCTGGTCGGACGGGGAGTCGGTGGCGATGCGCTCGAGCGCGTAAATCCCACCGAGGCGGACCGTGTCGTTATCCGAGCCGAGCTGGTCCACCGCGCGGGTGAACAGCTCCCGGACGTGNGTGTTCTTGTTTGCCTCCCGCTCGCGGGCGTCTGCGGCCTCGTTCGCCCGCCGGGTTTCGGCGTTGGCCTGGCGGGTCTCGTCCAAGGCGATCAGCGCGCCGGCGACGGCGACCAGGGCGGCGGCCGCGGTCAGCAGCCCGCCCTGCAACGCCGCCCGTGCCTGGACCGCACCGTCACCGGTACCCGGATACATCCGCGCGGGCAGATGCCAGATCCCCACCACCGCCGCGATCGCCGTAATNCCTGCGAGCCCGGCAATCACGCATAGCCACCGCCGGCCGCTACGCCGCGCTGATCCCCCGTCATCCACCATGACTAGGTTTGTACACCGTTAAACGACATTCGAACCAAAATGGCCCAGTTGTGGGCATCCGGGCCGGCCCTTATTTCCAATACGCGATGTCGTTCGGCGTCACGATGTCGTGGCCCATCAGGTGGCCGACTACTCGCCGAGGAACGCGGACAGCGCGTAAGTCCCGTGCCGGTCGAGGTTGCCGCGGGCCCGGTCGTAGCCGCGGGTGGTGCGCGGGTCGGCGTGCCGCGCGAAGTCCTGGGCGTCGCGCAGGCTCGCGCCGGCGTCGAGCAGGAGCGTGATGGCGGTGGCGCGCATTGAGTGGGGCGACAGCCGGGTCTGCGGCAGGCCGGCCAGCTGACCGAGCTGGCGGACCTTGCGCCACACCGCCGGCCGGTCCAGGCGCCGCCCGGTCGACGTGGCGAACAGCGGGCCGTCGGCGCGGCCGTCGAGGTAGACGTCAAGGGCATGGNCGGTGGCCGGGGCGAGCACGATGACCGCGGCCTTCGCTCCCTTGCCGACCATGCGGATGATCCGGTGCCCGCGTTCGGTGTCCAGGTCGGCCACGTCCAAGCCGATCGCCTCGGACACCCGCAGGCCGTTCCGCAGCAGCAGCCCCATGAGCGCCTCGGTGCGCGGCCCGTCCGCGGCCGCCGCGGCGAGGAACGCCCGCGCTTCGTCGAGGGACATGCCGGGGGCCTGGTGGCGGTCGGTGGTCTTCGGCCGGCGGACCCGCGCGGCCGGCGAGGCGGCGATGACACCCTCGTCGGCGGCGTAGCTGTAGACCGAGGCGACCGAGGACAGCTTCCGGGCGATCGTGGTGGATGCCTGCCCGGCGGATTCCAGCTCGCGGGCCCACCGGTCGAGGTGCTGCCGGCGCGCGGCGAGCGGATGGACGTCCCAACCGGCGCAGGCCCTCGTCCACTCGGCAACCCCGCGGCCGTACGCCTCCCGCGTCTTCGCCGCGAACCCGGAGTCGAGCCAGAGCGCGACGAGCGTGGGCCACGGGTTCTCTCCGACGGCTGGCATGAGCGAGCTCGGCTCGATGATCTCGGCGAGGGCAACGTCGATGGACGGTGCGACGGGCTCGGTAAGCATGATCAGAAGCTACAACAGAATCACGGTTCTGTTGTAGCTGTGGGGGACCGTAGANCCCCGCAGTCTCCCGCCGTGACCCACGCAGCGTGCCCGGGTCACGAGCCAGCGGAATCCGTACCTTCGCCGCTGTCTCNGCCGGAGAGGCGGCGCCACTCCGCGGCCCTGCGCTCGTACAGATCACCCGCAGCCTTGAGTAGGCGTTCGGTCTCCTCTGCGGAATGACCATCGACCTCGATCGACTCGTCACCAGACAGTTGGAGACGGAAGGTCTTGGTCTTATGGCGGGCGCCGATGGCCTCGATCCCCGCACGAACCGTCTGCCATATACCCGGAGCCGCGAGCACGCCGAGAGCGACATCCACGGGCCCGAGCCCGAACTCTGCGATCCGAGCAGGTTCAGCACCGACGTCACGGAGGGCCTGATCCATCTCGCCTGAAAGCGTTCGTGGCACCCGGAAGTAGACCATCGCGAACTCGCTCCGCGGCTCCAAACGGATCACGAGGTCATCGCTACTCATACCGGGAAGCTACGCGGTGTGGATCGGCGGTGCCGCAGGCCGGTGACACGAAGCGATGTACTCCTCGATATCGGTGGCCGATACGAACACCCGCCGGCCGATCATCCAGGTCGGGATACGCCGCTCGGCGGTGAGCCGGCGTGCCATCCTCTCCGAGATCGCCGGCCACCGGATGGGGACCTCGGTCCGGGCGACCAGGTCCGCCGGCGACGGGACGGGGTGGGACGTGTTTGGCGTTCGCATGAGATGAGAGCCGCCTACTCGACGCGGTCCGGGTTGGCGCGGGCAAGAAGATCAGACAGGTCGCCGCGGCGATGCGCGGCGGTAATCTCCTTGCTGGCCTCGGCGGCCACCGCGTCGGCCAGGTCGGCCTCGGCCCACTGTTGGCCAGGGTCGGGAAGCCACGGGCTGGTCATGCGTCCTCCCGGAGGTCAGGGCGCTCCGCGAATTTCCCGGCGATGACCTGGCGGAGGTCCGCGGTGCGCGGTGTGTCTGGCAGGCTGGGGGCATGCCAGCCCTTCGGAAGGGCCGGCAGCGCCCGGCGGAGCACGAGCGTGAGCAGCTCGTCGAGGTCGACGGCGTCAACCCGGCGGGTCTCATGGCCGACCGTCCGGCCGTATCCCGGGGGTGGGC
Source organism: Frankia sp. AvcI1 (assembly GCF_001420875.1). Classification (NCBI taxonomy): domain Bacteria; kingdom Bacillati; phylum Actinomycetota; class Actinomycetes; order Frankiales; family Frankiaceae; genus Frankia; species Frankia sp. AvcI1. Next base: position 3,861 of record NZ_LJFZ01000043.1, read on the forward strand.
ACCACAGGTGCAGGACAGCCGCGGAGGACTCGGCGAGATGGCCGGGGCGGATCCCGACGTCGCGCATCGCGGCGGTGGTCTCGGCGACGAAACCGTTTCGGGCCTCGACAACCTCGACGATCTGCCGGAGGCAGAGTGCGATCTGCTCGGCGCGGTCGAAGACCCGCTGGTGGTCGGCCGGCCGGTTGTCGATCGCGTCGGCGATCACCTGCAGGCGGGCCCTGCGAGCCTGCTCCCGTCGTGCCTGGTCGCCGCGTGTGTGCAGGACGCGGGCGCGGGCCCGCGCGAAGGCGCCGAGTGCTTCCTGTTCGGCCTGTTCGTCGATGGTGCCGACGGGGCGTGCCGCGGCGGCCTCGGCGATCTGCTCGGCTTCAGCGGCGGCCTGTTCGGCTTCCGCGATGGCCGCGGATAGGGCGGTGGCGTCGAGGTGGCGGAGGTCATCCGCCGGGGTCGGCGGTGTCGTGGGCTGGGGGGACATCGGGCTCCACGTTCGTTGTGATGAGCCAGACGCGGCCGACGCGGCGGGCCGGTAGCACGCCGGTCCGGCAGAGCCGGGTGACGGTCTGGCGGGGCAGACCGGCGCGGCGTGCGAATTCCGGCGCGCCGATCTCTTCCACCATCGACTGCCGGCCGAACGTGTGTTCCCCCGGGAATGTCGGTCGGAGGCGGCCAGTCGCAGCGTCGTCCAGCGCTCGCATGAGGTCGACGAGACCGGGCGGCACCCGGCCCCCGCCATCCGTCCGCATCCGCGCGCCCAGGCCGGCCAGCAGAAGATCACGGACCGCGCCCGCAAGCTGCGTAGGCACAGGGACCGCGGACATGGNCCGCTCGAGCGCCTCGGACAGCGCGGTGACGTCGAGGCTCACGCTCCCTCCGCCTCTTGGACAGCCAAGAGCCGGTCGCGGAGGGAACGTAGGTCGCCCGGGCCAGCGATCAGGAAGGTCTCGACGTGCGGGCCGAAGCGGTCGAGGTCGGGCAGCCGGCTTGGCCTCGGCAAGGAGGTCCGCACCCACACGGCGAGGATCCGGCCTCCACGTACCGCGAGGACCTGCGGCTCCCCGACCCGTGTCCGAGCGGGATGCCGGGCCGATGCCGCCTGTGGGAATGGGGTCCACCCGTGGCGGCGGAGAACGTCGGCCACCCGGCGGCCGGCAACGTCGGNCGGGTCGGTGAAAATCACACCAACTCCCTCTCTTGTGATCAAGGTCGTTCCCAGTAGCGCTGGGTTTGGTAGTAAATGCAGACAAGCTGGTCGACCGTCAACCCGACGGCGAGCGCCTCANCAAGGACGTGGGCGCTCGGCGCCGTGCGCAGGTCACCCTGGGCCTGGAAGTGCCGATCGATCTGCCGCATGATCGCTTCCTCGCGGAGGGTCCGTTGCCACGCGAGGTCGTTCCGCCGAGCGGCCGCGGCCGAGGCGGTCCAGCTCGCTCGCGGAAACGTGAGACCTGCCCGGCGGGCGACTCGCGAGACCATCGCCGGGGACCGGCCGACCTCCCGGGCGACCTCGCGGCAACCGAGCCCGTCCGCGACCATGGCGAGGATCACGGCCCTCTCATGCTCTGTGAGCGGCGGCGGCTTCGGCGACTTCGAGGGCATGTGATCACCTGCCTCGCGCGCGCGTCACGCGCGGGGAGCTGTGAACGACCGGTCCGGCTGGGCTGGCCGGTCATGGTTGTCGGTAGGGGGTCGGGCCGCCTTTCGGACTCGGCGTTGGATACGGGCGTCGCGTTCGTCGAGGGCATCGAGGTGGGCCGTGATTTCGGCGTGGGTTCGGGGTCGGAGGGTGCCGGTGCGGATCCGCCGGGCGCGTTCTGCCTTCTGGAACTCGCGGAGGCGCNCCTTGATATCGGCGAGCCGCTCCTCGGCGGCCTGCTGCTGGGGGTCGCTGGGCGAGTCGGGCTCGGTGGTCACGAGGGGTCCTCTCGGCCCAGCGGGGACGGACCCCAGGCGGCCATCACGCCACCGGCCGTGAGGACGGGCAGCCGGTGGCATGGCGGGCGAGGAGCTCGCCGAGCACGGCGGGGTCCGGCATGACGGGGTCCGGCACGACGGGCAGGTCCAGGCGGCCGGGGAGCGCATGCCCCGCCACGGCGCCCGGGCGGTGGCCTCGGTGTCGCCGTCGGGCCGGGGCCTGCCGGTCCAGGGCCGGGCGGTCCGGGGGGCGCTCATGCGGCGGCCCGGGCCGGGTCGAGGGTGGGCACGGGGGTGGGGCCGAGTGCGCCGTGGTGCTGGCCGGAGCATCCGCACCGGCAGGTGCGGGGCGGGGAGACGGCCAGCATGCAGCCGGCGGCGCACGCCCCGGTGTCGATCAGGGTGCGGGCGGTCGGCGGGTCGGCCGCCGTCGGGGTCGCGGTGGTCATGGGCGGGGTCCTTTCGAGTCGGTTGATCTTGCGTGCGTGACGGCGGACGAGTCCGGCGTCACGGGCGGTGCGCTTCTTCAGCTCGGCGGCGCGGCGGGCATCGGCGCGGCGGGCGGCCTCGGCGATCCGGGCGGCAATTTGGGCCTCGCTCTCGCCGGCGAGAGCAGCCCGGTCAGCGTTGGCGATCATGCGGCATCGCTACTTTCCGTGGCCGTGAGCGCGGCCGTGTCCTGGGATGCAGTCATGCCCGCGCCCCCAGTCGTGCCCAGTCGTGTCAGTTGTGGCGGGGGGCCCGAGTGGGCACCACTGGGCATGACTGGAGCCGAGGCGAGTGACCACGTCGATACTTTCGGGAACCCGCTCTGTTCGATGACTACTTTCAGTGACTCCCGCGCCTTGCGAAGAATCTTGTTGGAGATGCCCTCTTCCTTCGCTGCTTCCTTGATCTCCTTTGATGGCGCGGTGCCTCCGGCCTCCGTCAGGTACTCGGTCAGCCACGTCTCCGCGTCACGGGCGGAGTAGCCCGGCCTCGAGCCGCTGAGCGCCTCATGCACCGACTGCTCGGACAGGCCGCTGAAATGGAACCTGCCGACGTGGGCGTCGCCCTTCGCGGTTTCGACCACGACATCGCTGATCTCGTAGGAGAGCGACGGAAGGTCGTGGTGGTCCCGCCCGAGGCTGTTCTTCACCTGGCTGAAGACCCTGCTTCCGTCTTCCTGGTCCCGGGCGAACCCGAAGATGCTCCGAGCGACGTTCTTGAACGCGCCGGACCCGGTGATAAGTGACGAGGCGTCGCTACCGGACGCCTTGCTGAAGTGGGCGATGCCGAGCACCACCGCACCGGTGCGGTCCGCCAGCCTCGCCAGCGGGTCGAGGGCGGTCCGGGTGTCGCGCTCCTTGTGCGTGTCGATGTTGGAGCCGATGACCGACATCAGCGGATCGACGACCAGCAACGCGACGTCATGGCGGACCATCTCGGCCTCGAGCAGGTCGAGGTCTGCCGGCAGGGACAGNGTCAGCTCGGTATCCTCATCAACCACCACGTCGAACCGGCCAACCCTCGACCGGTCAACCCCGGCCGCGATCATCCGGGGCATCAAGGTGTGCTTCCAGCTGTCTTCGACGGCCACGTAGAAGACGCGGCGCGGGGTGCCGAAGTACGCNCCGGGCAGCGTGCCCCGGGTGATGTGGGCGGCCAGCCAAATCCCGAACGAGCTCTTGCCCGTGNCCTCGCGGCCGGCGGCGATCGCCAGCGCCCCGACCGGCAAACGGCCGAACGGCACCGGCACCCGCAACGACGCGAGCTTGTCCTCGGGGAGGTCCCGGCCGTCGTCCTCCCACGCCCACCAGGGTGGTTCGGGTTCGATCTTCGTCCCCCAGGTGACCCGTGCGCGGCGCCCCGCCTTGCCGCGGTCCGGTCCGAAGTCCCGGTCGAGGGCGGTCCGCAGGTCGGCCTTGACGTCCGNCATGTCGACAGCCGGATTCGCCACACGCTCGAGTTGCCGGTTCAGTCCTTCGGCCCATCGCCGGCGTTCACTGGCCGCCGCGACGATGCGGGCGTGGTATCCCGCGCTGCCCGCTGTCGTGTAGGCGCCTGCCAGGTCATCGAGGTAGGTCATGCTCCCGACGGCGTCGAGCACCGTCTGATGCTGGCCGTGACGTCCCCGGACCGTGGGGGTGGCTCTCAGCCGGGCCGCGACCGACGTCCGGTCGATGGGCTCGCCGGCAGTGAACAGGGCCCAGATCGCCCGGTGAATCTCCTGGTGCGCAGGCCGCGCGTAGTCCTCGGCGGCAACGATGTTGCAGACCACCTCGACGCTGCCGGGGCGCATCATCATTACGCCGAGGATGTCCCGTTCAGCCCGGATGACAGCCGGGTCGATCGGACCTGCGTCGGTCACGCGCCCACCCGCCCCATCCGGGCAATCGCTGCGTCACGCCGGGCGCGCTCGTGGGCGGCCTCGGATTCGCGGGTTCGCAGCGGGCGGCCCAGCCGGAGGGCCCGGTCCTGACTGCGGGGGAGATGCTGGGCACCCTGCTCCACCGCGGGGAGACCGCGAAGGGGGAGCCGATCTCCGCGCGGATGGTTCACCTCGCGTTCGCGGATGCCGTCGAGGCGGTGAACGCGGCGGCCGCCGAGCGGAAACGGGACCGCAAGGCTAGGNGGACGACGTCGTCGGAGCTTCCGACCGTCCCGGCCGACACGACCTTCCATGATCTCCGTCATCACTATGCGTCGACGCTGATCGATGGCGGGGAGTCCGTGACCGTGGTGGCGGCCCGACTCGGAAACGACCCGGCGGAGACGTTGCGGACGTACTCCCACCTGTTCCCGGACTCGGCGGACCGGACGCGCCGGATCGTGGACGCGNCATGGACGTCTACGGACTTGCAAGATCATGCGGACGGATTGNGGACCGCGGGAGAGCGGCCAGGTCGCTGACCTGGCACAACGCTCGTTGAGCGGTCAACGGCCAGTTCACCGTCGTCATCGACCAGTTCCGCGCGGACAGGCGAGAAGCCCAGCCCTAGCAGGGATTTCCTGCGTTCACGGGGTTACGTGGGATCGCGTGGTTTTACAACATCATGCGGACTGCGTTTCATTCAGCGTTATCCAGGTGTCATCGGCAATCTCAAGGTACGGCTGGGGACCATCACGCTGATCGCTGGCGACCGGGCCAAGGCGACCGTCATCATCACCCACACCGACCCGGAGCTCGGCGCGCGCTGGGGGTACGAGATCAGGCGGCAGGCGGAAGCCGTCCGCGTCGACGGCCGCTGGTTGGTGAGTGCCAGCACGTACTCGTTCCTCGTCGGAGCCTCCTGATCCGCATGGGGGACGAAACACTGGGCCCCCGCGACACCGGCACAGCGTTCGCAGGCNCGTAACGACCCGCGACAGGAAGACTCCTGACTTTCGTCGGCCTGCCTGGGTACACCGTGGTCAGCCCGGCTGCCGGACGGCGGCTGGGGTCAGGGGTACAGCGTTGGAGGTAACGGACATGCCGTTCGTCGACGTGAAAGTGATCGAGGGCGTATTCACCCCACAGCAGAAGCAGGAGATGATCACCAAGTTGACCGAGGTCATGGTCGGCATCGAGGGCGAGGCGATGCGATCGGTGACCCATGTCGTCGTCGAGGAGGTCCGCAGCGGGGACTGGGGCATCGGAGGACGGTGCATGACCGCCGAGGACGTNNAGAAACTCCAGGTCAGCGGGAGCACCTGAGAAGCCGCCGACTACTCGCCGAGGAATTCCGAACATCTTGGTCGGAATCGACGCCTGATGGGCAGGTGCGACTCGTCGTTGACCGTGACACCCCCCTATCGTTGACCGTGACACCCCCCTATCTGCGCCGGTCGATCCATTGCTGGATATGGATGGTGGCGGTGGCGTGGTCGATGCCGGGGTGGTGNCCGAGGACGGCGTGGGCGGCGGCGAGTTTGCCGACGAGTTTGTCGATGAAGGTGTTGCGGCTGTCGGGGGTGAGGTTTCCGTCGGCGATGAGCTTGGTGTAGCGGACGGTGTCGACGATGGCGGATTTCACCCGCTCGTGGGCGAGGTAGGTGTCGAGGTCGGGTTGCCATCCCTCGGCGGCGGCGCCGCCCACGACCGTGCTCCACCCGGTGACGACGGCGATGGATTCGTCGGGCTGGTAGCTCATCTTGTGAAGGTGGACGGCGAGGTCGTAGACGGGGTCACCCCAGAGGGCGAGTTCCCAGTCGAGGAAGTGGGCGCGCCCGTCGGAGACGATGATGTTCTTGCGGTGAATGTCGGTATGTAGCAGCCGGAAGGGCCGGGGGTGCAGGGTCGCCCATCGTTGTTCGATGGGGGCGAGGGCGTCGGCGGGTATTCCGAACCGGGTGTACAGGTCACCGAACTCGGGCAGGAAACGGGAGTGCACGCCGGCGGTGACGGCGGACAGTCGGCGGGCGAAGTCGGCGGTCCGGCGGTCTTCGGGCCAGTCGGTGGCAAGGCTCGGGAGGTGCTCCCGCGGGACGAGGCCAAGCTGGCCGAACAGTTCGACGACGTCGTCGAGGAGGTGCCCGGGCACACGGGTGCCGCGGGGGGCGGCGTTGTCGAGGAGCTGGCCGCGGAGGAACTCGACGATCTGGTAGCGGGGCTGGGTGCGGGCGTAGAGCAGGCGGGGGGCGTGGGTGACGGTCCCGCGGATGGCCCGCAGCACGTCGGCCTCCGGCCAGATCATCAGATCCATGATGTNGCTGCCGGGGATCGGGATGCGGACGATCACGTCGCCGGTGGGGGTGCCCATCCGGATGTTGTGGTTGTAGAAGCCGGACGCGGCGTCGGGGCGGCCGATCGCCTGCCGGTACAGCTCGTCGGGCTGCCAGGCGTACCCGTCGAGGAGGTCGGTGACGAAGTCGCGGATGCGGGCGTCGAGATCGGCGTGGGTGCCGAACGGCTGGATACCCGCCCGTGCCCGCCGGGCGGCGGCGGTCACCCGGTCGTCGTCGACGCCGAGGACTGCCAGGGCGTGCGCCGCGCTGACGATGATGGTCGGGTAGACGTCGGCCGCTTCCAGCTCGTGGACAGCCCAGCGCAGGGCGGTGACCGCCTCGTCGAGCCGGCCGCGGCGGGCATGGACGGCCGCCCGGTAGAACTCGGCGCGGGCCCGTCCGGACCGGTAGCCGACTCCGTCCAGGGCGTCGCAGGCGGCTCGAAGAGAGTTCTCGGCCTCGTCGAGCTGACCGCAGCGCAGCTGCCCGACGGCGAGGGCGGTATACGCCTTGCCGAGTTCGTGGTGGGCGCCGATCTCCCGTTGGATCTCGATGGCCTGCCCGGCCTCGATGATCGCCTCGGCAGGTCGGGTGAAGGCGAGGAGCTCGGCCCGGTTGGTCTGGATGTTGGCCGCGCCCAGGACGCTGCCGGCTTCGGCGTAGCGGGCGGCGGCCTCGTCGAGGAAGCGGGCGGCGGCGTCGAAGTCGAAGGCGAACCGGTGGGCGAGGTGTCTCAGCCGGGCCACGTCACCGCAGAACTCGGCGTCCTCGGCCGGGCAGGACTCGTCGAGCTCGGCGGCGAGGGTCTCGCAGTCGCGGAACCTGCCCTGCGCCATGTGGAGGTCGGCCGCCCACAGGCCCGCGGTCCGCCGCGGCGATCCGGTGGCCCGGTCCCAGACATGGGTGAAGATGGTGAGCGCCGCGCTGGTCTCACCGGCGATGCGTCGACCGTTCCCGGCGGCGACGGCGAGCCGCGCTCCGACGACGGTGTCGACGGCGAGCGTGGTGATGGGCCCGGGGGTGAGGGCGATGACAGTGGCGGCGTCGCCGAGGCGGACCGCGGCCTCCGCGTCGAGGCATCGCAACGCCTCGGGAAGGTCCCTGCCGGCGGGCTGATGGGGCAGTTGGGTGCGCAGGTCGTCGGTGATGCCGCGGGCGGCACCGTGCCCGCCGCCGCGCACGGCCCGGTCCGCATAGTCGAGGATCGCGGTGCCGCCGGCGTGGTGACCCTGCAGCNCGTGGTAAGCGGCCTCGCGCAGGGCTCGGGCGGACAGGCTGCCGCTGTCGCGGCCCGTCGCCAGATCGGCGCGGTTCTCCCACAACCCCCGCAACAGCGCGTGAATGTCCGCGGTGGTGGTGGCGGACAGGCGCTCGCGCAGCGCGGACGCCATGAGCTGGTGGAAACGCAGCGCGGTGTTCGCCGGATAGACGAAGGAATACGCCGTCAGGGATTCCCAGGCGATCCGGTGCGCGGGGAGGTTGAAGGTGCTGGCCAGGAGCTGGAAGATTCCGTAGTCGAAGATCCGCGCCGGGCTCAGAACCTCCAGGGACCGGATTTCCTCCGGTGCGACGTGTTGCAGGAAACGTGCCAGGATCTCCTGCTGGGAGACCAGGTCGCCGCTGACCCGCCCGCCGGTCTGCTGGTGCGTGTCGACGGCCAGATTCAGGTAGAAGGGGAGCCCGGCGCTGGCGTCGGCGATCGTCCGGCGCTGGAACGGATCCGCGATCCCGCCGGCGTCGAGGAGTTCCAGCCGGGCTTCCATCGGCAGCCCACCGATGTCGCTCACCCGGATCAGGCCGTCCCAGTCGGGATCGGTGAGCTCCCAGCGNAGGGGCTCTCGGCTGGCGATGACGACCAGGCCGCGGTCGAGCTGCGCCACGAGGTCGCGCAGCCACGCGTCCGCGAGCTGGGTCCGCCCCGAGCGCACCGGGCTGGGTACCAGCGCCTCGTGGCTGTCGATGACGATGACGTACGGCCTGTCCTGGCTGGCGGCCCGCAGGTCCTCGGCGAACAGGTAGGTGACGGCGTCGGCGAGTTCGCTGATCGGCAGGTCGTCGAGTGTCGCGAGTGTCGGGTCGCGGCGCAGACGCATCCGGCGGCNCACGTCGGACGTGCCGCGTTCCAGCAGCCTGACCAGTCCGCGGGCGGTGCCGAACACCGGCAGCCCGGCCACCGCGTCGACGATGTCGGTCAGGATCGAACTGTCGTCGACGAAGGCCAGGTCCGACCGGTTCAGCCGGAGATGCGGGTGGAGCCGCTGCCAGAGCACGGCATAGGCGATGTCGAACCGGTCGAAAGGAACGCCCTGGGATCCCAGCTCGTTACGGAGCACCGCCAGCGCCTCCTCCTGCTGGCGCATCGAGTGAATCTGAAGGTCGAGGGAGGCGGTGCGGCCCTGGCTCGCGGCCCGGTCGGTCAACTCACGCAGCAGGCGCGACTTGCCGATGCCGCCGACACCGATCGCATTGAACACGCGCGGTCCCGCGCCGATGCGCGCCATTTCCTCGGTGAAAGCCGCCAGTACCGGTTCGCGGTCGACGAAAGGACGCTGCAGGGCCGCCACCCGACGAAAACGTGGCGCTGGCGCCATGTAAACCTCCGACCATCACAGACCGCAATGCCACCGAGGACGATGCAATCATAGTCGTGGCCGGCATGCCGGTTGATTCCCGCGCTCGACCGGTCCCGATCGCTGCGGGCTCCCCGTCGTCCGCGCAGCGATGGNCCGTCGGCCGGCGTCAGTGAAGGCGCGGATCGGCCTACCCGGGCGATCCGCCGGGGGTGGGTCGGACCTTTGCCGGTCGGCCGCGCATTCACGCCAGCGCTCGGCGGCCGTATGTCCAGGAGTGTGAGCAACACGCAGCGCAACGAATATATCACGCAGATAACGGCGTAGTGGCTCCGCGTGATTACTCTTCGTGTCCATCGGGTGTCGATGACGGCACCTATGGTTCTGAGGAGCGGACATGCTTCGTCGAGGACGGCTGGGGACGGGGGCGGTGGCGCTGGCCGCCGCCGGCATCGTGGCCCTGCCGGCAGCGGCCACAGCGGCCCCCGCACGGGGGACGCCCTCCAGGCAGCACCTAGCCGTCGCGGGATCCGGCACCGAATGGTCCTGGGGTTACAACGGCCTCGGGCAGCTGGGCAACGGCACGATCACCAACAGCGCGGTGCCGGTCCGGGTCAGNGGCCTGACCGGCCTGACCGACGTGGTCGGCGTCGCCGCGGGCAGGTACGCCGCGTACGCGGTGCGCCGGGACGGCACCGCCTGGTCCTGGGGTTACAACGCCTACGGGCAGTTGGGNAATGGCAGGATCACGAACAGCACGGTGCCCGTCCGGGTCAGCGGCCTGACCCGGGTCGTCGCCCTCGCCGGCGGCGCCGTCAACGGGTATGCGCTGCGCCAGGACGGCACCGTCTGGGCCTGGGGCTACAACAACTACGGGCAGCTGGGCAACGGCACGATCACCAACAGCCGGGTACCCGTCCGGGTCCTCGGCCTGTCCCGGGTCGTCGCCATCGCCGGCGGGGGCACGACCGCGTACGCGGTGCGCCAGGACGGCACCGTCTGGGCCTGGGGNGACAACGACGAGGGGCAGCTCGGCAACGGCACCACCGCCAACAGCCCGTTCCCCGTTCGGGTCACCGGCCTCAGCGCAGTGATCGCGATCGCCGGCGGCCAGGAGACCGGGTACGCGCTGCGCCGGGACGGCACCGTCTGGGCCTGGGGCGCGAACGACGAAGGGCAGCTGGGCAACGGTACCACCGTGTCCAGCACGGTACCGGTCGTGATCCGCAACCTCACCGGGGTGACCGCCATCGCCGCCAGCAGCGAGGGTAACAGCGGGTACGCGCTGCGCGGGGACGGCACCGCCTGGGCCTGGGGCCTCAACAACACCGGGCAGCTTGGCAACGGCACCGACGACACCTCCCTGGTACCCGTCCAGGTCAGCGGCAGCACCGGCCTCGTCGGGGTCACCGCGATCTCCGCGGGCAGCTTCAGCGGGTACGCGCTGCGCCGGGACGGCACCGTGTGGGCCTGGGGTAGCAACTTCTTCGGGCAGCTCGGCAACGGCACCACCACTCCCGCCTTCAGCCTGCGTCCCGTCCAGGTCAGCGGCATCGCCCGGGCCGACNCCATCGCCGGTGGTGGCTTCAGCGGGTACACGCTCGTCAACACCTCGATCAGATGACCGGGGCCGACCGCCAGATCACGGACCCGACCGCCCTGGCCCCCTTCGTGGGAACGGACCGCGGACTGCAGCCACCGCCACCCACGACGACGCCACAGAACCTGATCGACGACGGGCGGGGAACCTGACCCCGCCCGATCCCCGCGGCCCCGGCTCGGCATCCTCGCCGGCCGGGGCCGCGGCACGTCCCCATCCGCGGCGTCACCAGCGTCTGGCGTCACCGCGGCGAGCCGGGCCGGCACGGCGGGCACGCCTGCGGGAACGTGTCCTCACCCGTCGGGCGTTGCGGTGGGTGCGTGCCGCAGGGCCGCCCGAGCCGTGACCGCTCGCCGCTCCCCACCCCTGGCCCCGCCGAGACCAAGACCCACTGGGAGGACTCACGATGATCCCCGCCCACGGCTACACCGCCTTGTTCAGGCCCAACTTCGAAGGCGGCGACAAGAACATCGTGGGCGGGCTGCCCGCCAGCACGCGTGACGGGGAGAAGCTCGTCTGCCAGGTGCCGGTCGTCGCCTGGGGCAACAACGGCGAGGCCCTGGTTGCGGACATGGCAGACGGCTGCCTACGCAGTGTTCGGGGTGCCGAAGGGTTCATCCGCCTCACCCGGGCTGCGAGCGAGACCCGGGCCACGAGCGAGGCGGTCGGCCTCGGAGACGAACCCCGGTTGCTCGCCTGATCGCCGACTGCGGTGAGTGGTGATTTGACGAGATCCACGCCGGAGCCAGAGTCGGAGTTGAGTCGCCTTTCACAGTCGCAGGTGCCTGGAAGTTCGGCCGAATGCCTCCTCCGCGCCACCTGGCGGCGCCATAATTCCGGATAGACGGTTCTGGCCCGCCTGCTTTCGACGGCGCATGGGCTGGTCTCCGGTGTACTTCGGCTCGCCCTACCGCAACGTCGTCTTCGCCATGTAGGCACGTCAGTCGGCGGACTCCGCCCCCTCCCTGCACCGAGGCCATCATGTGTCAGCTCTGTCCCGCCGGCGTGCCCAGACCCGATTTTGGGATCCGCATTCCCGAGCGGCTGCATCCCGCGGCCGACCGCATCGGCGAAAACCTTCTGTCCTGGGCCGCCGAGTTCGGCCTGGCCACCGATGCCGCCGCGCGCGCCCGGTTGGACGCCGCCGGATTCCATCTCGCGGCCGCCCGGAGCCTGCCCGACGCCCGGCAGGACGACGTCGAGCTCTTCGCCCAGTGGGTGGTGTGGCTGTTCCACCTCGATGACGAGCAGGACGAAGGGCCCATGGGCCGCGACGCCGCGATCGTGCGTGAGACCTATGCGTCGATCACCTCGATCGTCGAGGGTCAACCCGCGCCCGCCACCGCGCCTCCCTCGGTGACCGCCCTGGCCGACCTGTGGCCCCGCACCGCCCGGGGAATGTCCGCACCGTGGCGCCGCCGCATCCTCCAGCACATCCACGACCACCGCGACGCCTTCCTCACCCAGATCGCCCACCGGCAGGGCGGCACGGTGGCGACCCCGGAGGAATACCCGGCGTTGCGCCGGAACGACAACGCCATGTTCATGTACGACCTGGTGGAAGTCGTCTACCGGACGGAAATCCCCCCGGACCTCGCCGCCACGGAGAGCTGGACCGAGCTGTGCGCGGCGTCGAGTGACATCATTGCCTGGACCAACGACGTGGTGTCCCTGCCGCGGGAAGCCGCCCTCGGCGAGACCACCAATTACGTCATCGTGCTCCAGCGCGCCACGGGGTGNGACGAACTCACCGCGCTCGAACAGGTACAGGCGCAGATAACCCGACGGCTGCGCGCTCTCGACGACGCCGAACGCGCCTTCCACACCGAGCGCGCCCTTGCCGCCTCACGTGCCCTTCCCGCCGACACGCGGAGCCCGGCGGCCAGGGCACACCTCGACCAGCGTGACCCGGATCGGCTGGCCCCGGTCGTCCGCGCCGTCCGCGACATGCCGGGCGCCCACCTGGCCTGGATGTTCACCTCGGGCCGCCACCGGTAGGGGCCCGCGCAACCGTCATCCAGGAATGATCGTGATGCGGTGGCGACCCGGCTGCGCGATGTACACGGTCCCGTCCGGCCCGACGGCCACCTGGCGCGGATCGGCCACCACCACCGGTCCGGACCTGCTGGCGAGCACGCGCAGGGTGCTGTCGCCCTNCAGGGCGAGTACCTGGTTGTTCGCAGAATCGACGACGTAGACGATGCCGTCGGGGCCGACGGCCAGGCTGGTCGGCGCGCCGATATCCGTGGCGCGCGCCGGCCCGCCGGCCGTCGCCGGGCGACCCCCGTAGGCGGTGCCGGCGATGGTCTCGATCCGTCCGGCGGCGTCGACCCGCCGCACGCGGCGGTGCTCCTGGTCCGCGACGAGCAGTCGGCCCTGGGCGTCGACGGCGACCGCCTGCGGGCCCCTCAGCGAGGCGTGGATCGCCAGACCTCCGTCCCCGGAGTGCCCAGGGGTGCCGGAGCCGGCGACGACCCGGGCCGTGCCGTCCGGGTCGAGCCGCCAGACCCGGTGGTTGCCGGTATCGGCGAGATGGATGACACCGTCCCCGTCCACCGTCACCGACCTCGGGCGACGCAGACCGGACACGACGGTCACGGTCTCGATCCGGCCCTCGGGTGAGACCCGGCAGAGCCGATCGTTGAGGCTGTCGGTGATGAGCAGGGACCCGTCCGGCCCCACGGCGATGCCGGCGGGACTGTCCAGTTCGGCGTCGGACGCGGGGCCGCCGTCGCCGGTGCGGCCAGCCTTCCCGGTGCCGGCGACGACGCTCAGGCCCCCGCCTCGGCCGTGGGGAGGCACGCCGGTAGGGGCCAGGTCGAGGAGGAACTCCGGGTCGACCCTGCTGATGCGGTGCAGGAGCGGCTGGGAGACGATCAGCGCCCTGTCCGGGGCCACGGCCACGCCGAACGGGCTGTCGATCCGGTAGTCGACCGGCCGCCCGGCCGATCGGGCGGCCGGCTTCCGCGTCGACCTGCGTCGGCTCGGCCACCATCCGCGCGTGCCGCCGGCCGGGGGGGTTCCGCGTCCGGGCGGCGAGTCCGCCACCGGGGCGGGGGGAGCCGGGGCGGGGGGAGCCGGATCGGTGGGGGACGGTGCGCGGACAGTGGCTGGTGCCTGCGCCGCTGCGGGGACGTCGTCTGCCGGCGTACCCGACTCCGGGGGGCTGTCTGTCGCCGTGTACCCGACCGTCTCGACGGCGTCCGGGACGGCGGGCCGGCGCGGCGCGGTGGGCCGGCCCTGCGGTACCGACGGCGGGGCGGTGGCTGTCCGGCCACCACGACCTGCCGACGCGCGGATCTCGTCGGGAAGATGGAGAGGGATGGTGCAGCCCTGTAACCAGCCTGGTCCGAACACGCGGGTCGTGGCGGTGACGAGGTCGTTCGCGAAGTCCGCGGCCGTGGGAGGCCGGCGGGCCGGATCGGCGTCGAGGGCTCGCATCACGACCGAGGCGATCGCGGGCGGGGTGGGGGCGCCCAACGGCGGCGGCGGTTCGTGCAGGTGCCGTTGGGTGAGGTAGGTGGCGATGCCCCGGCCGGAGTACGGGGTGCGGCCCGAGAGCAGCTCGTAGAGAACGATGCCGAGGGAGTACAGGTCGGTCGCCGGCCGCAGGGCCGTGCCGGTGAACTGTTCCGGAGCCATGTAGGCGGGGGTGCCGATCACGGTGTTCGTGGGGTTGCCGCTGAAGGCCACGATCTTGGCGATGCCGAAGTCGGAGACCTTCGGGGTTCCGTCGCCGGCGAACAGGACGTTCTCCGGCTTGATGTCGCGGTGGATCACCTGTTGGCGGTGCGCCAGGTCGAGCGCGGCGGCGACGGCGAGCCCGATGCCGACCACGGTCACGACCGTCGGTCGGTGCCGTACCCACCGGCGCAGCGTCCCCCCGCCACAGTACTCCATGATGATCATAGAAAGATCGTCGCGTTCGACGAAGTCATGCACCCGCACGATGTGGGGGTGGGCAAGGCGTTCCAGCAGGCGCGCCTCGGCGGCGAAGGTGTCGCGGGCCGCAGCCGCGCCGTCCGCTCCCGGGAGCAGGATCTTGATGGCCACCGGTCGGTCCAGGCGCAGGTGCTGGCCGGCGAAGACGAGCCCGAACCCGCCGCCGGCGATGAGCCGGGTGACCGTGTAGCCGGGGAGGNCCGCCTCCAGATTCGCGCGGTCGAGGTTCACGCGGCCGGCCCGACACGCCGGCACCGCCGTCCGTGTGCCCGCCGCCCGCCCGCCCTCCGCCGGCCGGTGCCTAGACCGTGCGTCCCCCGTTCGCGCCGGTCCGAAGGGGACGGCGCGAACGGCGCGAACAGGGGAATTTTCGCGAAAGGCTGGATTGTCGCAAAGGCCAGGTCAGTCACACGGCGGATCGTAGGCCTGGTCTGGCAGGAAGCGTGCCCACTCCGCCCTGGTGATGCCGACTCCCGCCTGGGTGCAGACGCGTTGCGCGACCCGCTTCACGTCCAGGTCCCACAGCGTCGCGGGCTGGGAGAACACCGTGCCGATCAGGGTCGACCCGTCCCGGGAGAAGTCGATCGTTCCGATCCCGGTGTCGGTTCCGCCGGAGNGNCTCAATCGTTCGACCAGCTTCGGATGCGCCAGGCGCTGGACGTCCCAGACCCGCACCGAGTTGTCCAGGCTGCCGGTCACCAACGTGCGGCCGTCGGGGCTGAACGTGACGGTGTTCACCTGACTGACGTGGCCGGACAGCGAGGTGATCAGCGCCGGTCGGGACGGGTCGGCGACGTTCCACAGGGTGGCGTGGGGGCCGCCACCGCCGACCGCGAGAGTTCGGCCGTCCGGGGAGAACNCAGCGCGCAGCGCCTCGCNGGGGAAGTCCGGCAACGTCGCTTGGGGGACGATCCGGCGCGGGTCGCGGACGTCCCACAGTCGCACACTGCGATCGGCGACGGACACCATGATCCGGCCGTCCTGGCTGAACTTGATGTCACGGACGTTGTCGCGGTGGGCGGTGACGGCGGCGAGCCTGGNCGGATGCCGCGGGTCGCGCACGTCCCAGGTCTGCAGCTCGGTGGAGAAGCTCGACGCTGGTGGCGCGCCCAAGCCGCCGAGGACGAGGGTTCGGCCGTCCGGGCTGAAGCGGAGCGTGAACACCCCGCCGACCGGTCCGGCAAAGGTGCTGATCATGGATGGTCGCCGCGGGTCGGTGATGTCGTAGAGGCAGACCCGCTTGGCCGTCCCGACGGCCAGCAACTGACCGTCGGGACGGAACGCCGCGCCGTTCGTGACGTCNCCGTCGTCGGCCAGATCGTCGGTGATGGCCGACAGTGACGCGGGATGGTACGGGTCGGCGATGTTCCAGAGTTCCNCCGCCCGGTAGGACACCGTGACGACGTCACCGGTGCGCGGGTTGACCTCGGACGACTGCTGCTCGCCGTGGCGGCCGATGAGCGCGGGCCCAGGGATCTCCCAGACGCGCAGGGCGCCGTCGGCGGATCCGCTGGCGAGATGGCGCCCGTCGGGGCTGAAGGCGACGGTCCAGGTCACCGCGCCCTCGTCGAGGAAGGTGAGGGGCCTCTCCCCGTCCGAGGTATCGGTGAATGCGGTGCTGGACGTGGTGGCGGCCGGGTCGTACAGCGGGACGCCGTCGAACAGGTTGCCGCCGGCGGCGACCAGACCGCCCCTCGGGGCAACGGCGAGCGTGGTCATCGGGTCGTTGCCGACGCCCAGGGTCGCGGTGTGGGTCAGGTGCAGCAGGTTCGGCCCGCTGAACACCCGGATGCGGCCCGCGGCACCGGCGGTGTAGACGCTGTGGCCGTCGGGACCGAACGCCACGGCCCGGATCGCGCCGACCCTGGGCGACGTGGGGTCGCCGGCGGGGGCGTTGAGCAGGCCGACCGGGCCGATGCGCAACCCGGGGCCCACCCACCACAGCACCGCGGAGGCGGCATCGTCGCCGGCGGCGAGAAAGGTGCCGTCCGGGCTGAAGGCGAGGGCGTCGATCGGCCCCCGGTGCAGGGGTTCCCGATTGTTGATCAGTAGCGCACCCTGCAGGGTCGGTCGGGCCGGGTCGGAGACGTCGTAGATCCGCGCCGAGTTGCCGTAACCGCCGACGGCGAGCCGGTCCGCGGCGGGGCTGAACGCCAACCCGTACACATCCCCGGTGGCCTCCGGCAGGGTCGCCAGAAGGCGGGGACGGCTCGGTGTCGAGACGTCCCAGATCTTGGCGGTCCGGTCGCCNCTGCCGGTGGCGAGCAGGGTCGAGTCGCGGCTGAAAGCCACCGACTTCACCGCCCGCGTGTGGCCGCCGTCGCGCGGGCCCGGCAGGACGGCGAGCGGCGTCGACCTGCGCGGATCGGCCGCGTCCCAGATGGCCGTGGCCCAGTCGTCACTGCCCGTCGCGATCAGTTTCCCGTTCGGGCTGTAGGTCACCGCCCCCACGGCGTTGCGGTGGAACAGGTAGCGGGTCGGCACTCCGGAACCGCCGTTGAACGACGACAGCACGCTGCCCCGTGCCTCCGGCGTGTCGGCCTTCCGGTAGGCGACCAGGCTGAGCTGCGCCGCGATCGCCGGATTCGGCCCTCGGACAAGGTCGGCCTGGTTCGCGATCCGCTGGGACAACGCGCGGTCGCGGGCGGCCGCCGCCGTGCGGCCCTGCCGGTAGGCGAGCCCTGCCAGCGACGCCGCCACCAGCGCGAGGACGGTCGTGACGGCGACGAGTCGCCGCAGCCGACGGGTCCGCCGGACCGCCGCCTGCTGCGCGGCGAGATCGACGCGCAGGCTCTCGTCGTAGAAGGCCCGGGCGACCGGGGAGAGGGGCGCCTGGTCCGGTTGCGACTCCACCCATTCCCGGGCCGCCGCCAACCGGGTCCCACCGAACAGGTACGACGGATCGCGCGCGCCACGATCCCACGTCTCGGCAGCGTCGCCGAGCTGCTGCAACGCGATCGCGGCGGCCCGGTCGACGNCCATCCACTCCCGCAGCCGCGGCCACGATCGCAGCAGGGCCTCGTGCGCGATCTGCAGNCTGTCGCCGTCGCCTTCGGTGTCGGCTTCGACGAGCCTGGCCGCGACCAGCGCGTCGAGCACGGCCTCGGCCTCGCGCGCGGGCACCGCGGCGAGCAGGTCCGCCCGTCGCACCCGCCGCCTGCTGTCCTGCTCACCCTCGCCCAGGCGGACCATCCGCATGAGCAGCGGACGGGCAGCCTGCTGCGCGCCGGCCGCCAACCCCGTGTAGGCGCCCTCGGCCGTCTGCGCGATCGCGCCGGTCAGGCCACCGATCCGCAGATAGGCCCCCACCGTCAGCGGCGACGAGTTCCCGCCGAGCGACGATTCCCGAGCGAACCAGGTCGAGCGCAGGGCGTGGGCGAGCAACGGCAGCGAGCCGGGATCGGCCACGACTCCCGCCCCGCTCACGGCGCCCTGGGCGGAGGTCGCCGTCGCCGCTCCCAGGTCGCGCAGCAGCAGCTCGACCAGACCGGGTTCCACGTCGACGCCCACCGTCCGCGCCGGTTTGACGACGATGTCGCGGATCTCCCCGGCCGTCATCGGGCCGACCACCACCTGGCCCGTCTGGAGCGCCTCGACCAGCTCTGGGTAGGCCGCGCAGCGGGCATAGAAATCGGCCCGCAGACCGAGGACGACCACGGCCGCCGGACCCCGGTCGTCGCGGGCTGCCGCCGCCGCGCACAGAGCCCGGACGAAGGTCTCCCGTTCGGAAGGATCGTCGCAGCTGGTGAAGATCTCCTCGAACTGGTCGACGGCGATCACCACCCCTCCGCCGGGGTGGGACGCGAGGATCTCGGTGAGCCGCTGGGGGAGCTCGGCGTCCGTACCCGACACCGCCGCCGCGATCCCGACCCCCGCGATCTGATCGAGCAGGCTTCGCACGGGATGCTCACCCGGTGTCATCAGCACCTGCGGCCACGTGTCCGACCCTGGGACCGCCCCGCGGGCCAACACCGGCAGCAGACCCGCGCGCAACAGCGACGACTTTCCCGATCCGGATGCTCCCACCAGGACCAGCGGACCGCCCGCGGTCAGCCGCGTCCGCACCTGGACGACCAGGTCGATGACCATTCGCTCCCGGCCGAAAAACCACCGCTCGCTGGCGGCGTCGAACCCGGCGAGGCCCGGATAGGGGCAGCCGGTACCCCCGGCCGGATCGTCGATGCCACCGGGGGCGGGAGGCTCGCGCGAGGAGTCCGGACCGGCTCGGCCCGGCGGCGGGACGGGCGGTACAACCCGGGGGGGCGGCGGTGAGGCCGCGGGACCGTCGAGGACGCGGGTGGGTACCGGCTCCGGATCGACGGGCGCCGACCCGCGCGTCTCGCCGGGCTGCGCGGGAACCGCGGGGATCGCGGGAACCGCGGGGACGACGCCCCGCGCCTGCCCGGACTCCTCGCCGCTCGACCGGTCAGGGCCAGAGGGTGTGGCTGATGACACAAATCACCGACTTAGGTGCAGAACGGACGGAATGGGTGACCACGCGCCATCATGGCGTGACGCTGTGAACCACACGGCGCCCGGTCGTCCAGGCGACACCACCGGCAGACCGCGGGCNCAACCGATCGCCCTCGGTGGCCGTGATCCAGAAGGGCGGTCGGGATGCCATCGCTCGATGCCGGGTGNCCGAAGCCGGGCGGGTCCGGCGCCGGCGGCGAGGAATCGTCGAACGACGTGTCGCCGGGGCCGCATCGCCGCCGAACGTGTCCAACCGGCCCGAACGTGCCGCCCAGAAGCCGTTTTCGGGCTACTACCCGGGGGCCTGCCTGCTGGTGTCGTTGCTGATCCACGTATCGATGGAGGAGACCTCACCAGTCGGGGCTTGAAGATCGGGGCTGACAATGCGTGTGTTGCTGGTCGAGGACGACCACGGCGTCGGCGGCGCGATCAAGGACGTCCTGGACGCGCGCGGCCACCCGGTCGAGTGGGTGACCCGGGGAGCGGACGCCCTGCTCCGTCATCGCAACGCTGACCTGCTGCTCCTTGACCTCGGGCTGCCGGACATCAGCGGGCTGGAGGTGCTGCGTCGCCTGCGCCGGCTGGCCGCGACCCCGGTCCTCGTCCTGACCGCGATGGGCACCCACGAGCGCGACATCGTGCGCGGCCTGCGTCTCGGCGCCGACGATTACCTGATCAAGCCGGTGCGGATGGACGAGCTGCTCGCCCGCATGGAGGCCATCCTGCGCCGCACCGAGCGCGGCGGTGCCACCCCGGTCGGGCGAGTGCAGGTCAACGACATCGCCATCGACCTCGACACCCATCTGGTGACGGTCGCCGGCGAGGAGGTCGTGCTGACGCGGATCGAGTTCGAGATCCTCGCCGTGCTCGCCCGCAAGGCGGGCGCGGCCGTCAGCCGCGAGCAGTTGCTCGACGAGGTGTGGGGCGACGCCTACGTGGCAGTGTCGCGGACGTTCGACGTGCACCTGTCGAAGCTGCGCAAGAAGCTTGGCCGGCCCAGCCCGCTGCACAACATCCGCGGCTTCGGCTACCGGCTGGGCGACTGAGATGCGCCGGCGGCTGCTGATCGTCCTCATCGTGGCCGGTCTCGGTGCGCTCGCCGCGTTCGCCGTTCCGCTGCTCTACACCACCTCCGCGGAACGCTCCGACCGGTTCGTCAGCCGGCGCACCGCCGACATCAACCGGTTCGCCGAGCTCGCGCTCACCGNCTCCGACCAGCTCGAACCGGAAATTGACGCGCACGCCGACCTCTACGGCGACGCCGTGGCCGTCGTCGACGCGGCGGGCCATCCCATCGTCTCCCGCGGCGACCTCGGCGACCTCGCAAGCGGCGGGCAGGTCGCCCAGGCGATCGACGCGGCGCTGCGCAACCAGCGCCAGGCCAGCCTGCCCGACATCCGGCCCTGGTCGTCCGGGCGGGTCCTGTTCGCCCGGCCGGTGGGCAACGGCGTCGAGGTGAGCGGTGCGGTGGTGCTGGTGTCGAGCCGGGACCGCGCCGCGGCGGACGTCGGGCGGGTGTGGGGGCACGTCCTGCTCGGCGTGCTCGCCGTCGCCGCGGTGTTCGCGACGGTGATCCTGCTGATCGTGCGTTGGGTGCTGCGACCCATCACCCAGCTCGAGCACGGCCTGCGGGCGGTCGGCAAGGGGGTGGTGGCGGCGCACGTGCCGCCGCAGCAGGGGCCGTCGGAGGTACGCACGCTGCTCACGTCGTTCAACCGGATGTCGGACGCGGTCGCCGACTCCGCGCGCCGTCAGCGGGCGCTCATCGACGACACCTCTCACCAGCTGCGCAACCCGCTGATGGCGATGCGGCTGCGGATGGACATGCTGGCCGGCTCGTTGCCGGACGAGGCGCGCGACACCTATGCCTCCATGGTCGCCCAGGCCGGGCGGCTGCAGGTCCTGCTCGACGGCATGCGCGCGCTCGCGGTCGCCGACGCGGCCGCGACCGAGCTCGCCGCCCATCCCGCGACTCCGGCCGCCTGCGACGCGAGCGCGACGGTGCTCGAGCGGATCGACTTCTGGCTGCCCGCCGCCGCCGCCCGGGACGTGACGCTGGTCGATCGCGTCCCGGCGGAACCCATCCCGCTGCTGTGCGCCGACACCGACCTGGAGCAGATCGTCGACGTGCTGATAGACAACGCCATCAAGTACGCCCCCGGCAGCACGGTGACCGTGACGGTGACCGCCCGCTGGCCGTCTGGGCGGGGCCGGGTGACCGTGGCCGACGACGGCGTCGGCGTGCCGCCCGGCGAGCTGCCGCACCTGACCGAACGGTTCCGCCGCGGCAACCACGACCTGTCCGGCTCCGGGCTCGGCCTGGCGATCGCCGAGCGGCTGGTGACCAACAACGGCGGGCGACTCATCCTGGAGACGGTGACGCCGCACGGGCTGTCCGTGGCCGCCGAGCTGCCCGTCGGGGAGCGGCCCACGTCCCCGCCGGCCGACTCCGCGCCCGCGGGCACGCCGGCGAACGGCGGGCGCGGCTCGGGGTTGCCCGGCTTCTCGCGGTCAGGCGGGGCCGACACGATGCCGACGATCTGGCTGCCCAGGTCCCAGCGCCGCCGGGCCCGACGGCGCGACGACCCGGCGAGGGCGACGACGCCCGGAGCCGCCTCGTGACCGCCTCTCGCCGCGCGGTGCTGCTCGGCACCCTGGCAGTCGGGGCCACCGCCGTCACCGTCGCCAGTGCCGGCGGCTGCTCGTCGGACGACCCCACGGTCTCGATCGCGGCCGGGGAACCCGACGGCTTCTACATCGAGTTCGCGAACCTGCTCCGCCCGTTGCTGCACGCCCAGGTGGTTCCGACGCTCGGCAGCGTGCAGAACATCCGCAGCGTCTCGGCCGGCACGGCGGACCTCGGGCTCGCCCTCNCCGACGCCCTCGATGCCGCGCAGAAGGGTCTGCCCGCCTTCGGCCGCCCGGTGCGGCTCTCCGCGCTCGGCCGGGTCTACGAGAACTACATGCAGCTCGTCGTGCGCGCCGACAGTCCGGTGCGGGCCGTGCCCGACCTGGCCGGCCGGGCCGTGTCGCTGGGTGCCAACGGCTCCGGCGCCGCACTGTTCGGCGAGCGCCTGTTCGCCACGGCGGGGGNGATGCTCGGCCAGGCGCGCCACCTGTCCCTCAAGGACGCCGTGGGCGCGCTGCGCGAGGACATGATCGACGCCATGCTGTGGTCGGGCGGCGTTCCGACGGAGGTCCTGGCCCAGGCGGACCGGGAGTGGGGCATCCGGCTGCTGGAGCTCGGCGCCTACGTCCCCGAACTGCGCCGCCGCTACGGCCGGTACTACAACGAGGTCGCCCTGCCCGCCGGCACCTACCGGGCGGNGGGCGCCGTGCATACGGTCGGCGTTCCGAACCTGCTGGTCACCGGGCCGCACTGCCCGGATCGGGTGGTCCGCAACACCGTGCGGGTGCTGGTCGAGCACGCCGGGCAGCTCGTGCCGAAGCAGGCCCGGGGCACCCAGTACCTCGACGTCGGCAACCTCATCAACACCGAGCCGCTGCCGCTGCACCCGGCCGCCGCCGAGACCTATCGGGCGCTGCGGGGATAGCCCGGCCTGGGCGCCGCGCGGCGAGCGGCTGTCCGCGGCCCGGGCGGTGTGAGTAGACGGGCACCGGGCGCGCCCGCCCACGTCCATGCCGTTCGGATGCCTCACACCACGTCGGCACCGAGGGTGAGCCGTGCTGAGTTCCACGACAGAACGTCACGTAATACCCGAGACGTAGTAACCTCCCCCATGGGAGACTCGGGGCGCTCCAGCGCCTCGGAGGGTCCTCAGTCAGGCAGCGGGAGGAAGTCTTTATGCAGCGTTGAGCCGGTTGTTCACCCTTCGATGCCTACTCGGAAAGGTTGGACGTTCACGTGCGCAAATCACGTCTGGCGGGCCTGGGGCTCGCGTTCACGCTCTCGGCGGCGGCGGTGGCGGGAGTGGCGACGCCGGCCAGCGCCGGGACGGAGTCCGGCAACGCAGGCAATGCAAGCGACGCGGACAACGCGTCCCTGGCCGCGCTGGTCGACTGGCTGTCCACCCACGAACTGCAGGACTGGCTGAACTTTCTCGCGCTGACCAACCCGCCGCCGCCGAACGCTGGCAACGCGGCCAACGCGGGCGGGAAGGGTGTGACGCATCCGTCCGCCCCCTTCTCTGGCAACGCGGCCAACGCGGGTGGAAATGGTGCAGCCCATCCGTCCGCCGGCAACGCGGCGGACAGGTGAANCGCGCCGCCCAGGCGCCGGCGCCCGCGCCGCTCGACCGGGCGACCTGACCAACGCGGGCGATCCGCGACCAGGCTAAGGGCCACCCCCGGGCCCCGTGACGGGCCCGGCGGCGGCCTGGGCGGTCGCCGAGCTGCCCGTCAGCGGATCCGGCGGTTGAACAACACGCTCGAAGCCACGACTGACACCGCGATGATGCCCAGGCTCCACGCCACCGCGTGCCAGGCGATGGAGCCGACCGGCTCGCCGGTGAGCGCCGCGCGGGTCGTCTCGACCACGGTGTTCACCGGCTGGTCGCGAGCGAAGCCCCGCAGCCAGGACGGCATCGTGTCGACCGGGACGAACGCGCTGCTCGGGTAGGCCAGGAAGCTGACGAAGAAGGTGAACCCGTTCGCCGCCTCCGGTGAACCGGCGACGATCCCGATCGTCGCCGACAGCCAGGACAGCGCCAGCACGAACAGCGCCAGCACGCCCCCGGCCACCAGCCAGCCGCCGACCCCGGCGGACGGGCGGAAGCCGATCGCGAGGGCCACGGCGACCACCAGCGCGGTGGAGACGAGGTTGCGCACCACGCTCGCCACCACGTGCCCCGAGATCAGCGCGGCGCCGGAGACGTCCATCGATCGGAACCGGTCGATCACGCCGGTGGTCAGATCGCTGGTTACGGTGACAGCGGTGGTCGCCGCCCCGAAGCCGGCGCAGACCAGCAGCACGCCGGGCACGACGTAGTCCACGTAGTCGATNCCGGTCCGCAGCGCCCCGCCGAACAGGTAGACGAACATCAGCATCAGCATGATCGGGAGTGCGAGTGCGGTGATCATGCCGTCGACGCTGCGCGCGGACAGCCGCAGGCTGCGGCCGATCATCGTCGCCGCGTGGCCGGCGGCGTCGACGAACGCCGGCCGGGGCGTGGGGCGGACGGTCGCTTGGGCCAAGGTCAGCTCAGACACGAGTGCTTCCCTTCTCGATGGCGGTCGGGCGGATCTCGGTGGGCGTCGGGCGGGTCTCAGTGGGCGCCGGGCGGGCGGTGAGGGCGAGGAAGACGTCGTCCAGGGTGGTGCCGTGCACGTCGAAGCGGGCGACGCGGTCACGGCCGGCGTCGATCTCGTCGAGTAGGGCGCGCACGTGGGCCGCCGTGCCGTCGGTGGCGATGCCGAGGGTGCGCCGGGCCGGATCGGCGGTGACGGCGCGCGAGCCGAGCTGGTGCACGACCGTCGCGAACGCCTCGGGCCCGGCGGCGGCCGTCAGTTCCACGTCGAGGCGGCGCCCGCCGACCTGCTCCTTGAGCTGCGCCGCGGACCCCTCGGCGACCACCCGCCCGCCGTCGACGACCGCGATGCGGTCGGCGAGCCGGTCGGCCTCGTCCAGGTACTGCGTGGTGAGGAAGACGGTGACGCCGGCGGTCGCAAGCTCGCTGACGATCTCCCACATCGCGGCCCGGCTGCGCGGGTCCAGCCCGGTCGTCGGCTCGTCCAGGAAGATGATCTCTGGCTCGCCGACGAGGCTTGCCGCCAAGTCCAGCCGGCGGCGCATCCCGCCGGAGTAGGTCTCGACCCGGCGCCGGCCGGCGGCGGTCAGGTCGAACCGTTCCAGCAGCTCCGCGGCGCGCCGGCGGGCCAGGTGGGGCGGCAGGTGCAGCAGCCGGCCCATCATCCGCAGGTTCTGCTCGCCGGTCTGCGCCTCGTCGAGGGCCGCGTACTGGCCGGTCAGACTGATCCGCCGCCGGACCTCGCGACGCTGGGTGCCGACGTCGTGGCCGGCGACCCGGACGCGGCCGGCGTCGGCGCGCGTGAGCGTGCCCAGGATCCGCACGGTGGTGGTCTTGCCCGCGCCGTTCGGGCCGAGCAGCGCGAACACGCCGCCGCGGGACACCCGCAGGTCGACATGGTCGAGCACGGAGGTCGAGCCGTAGGACTTGGCCAGCCCGACGGCCTCGATCGCCAGGTCAGTGGACATCGTGAGGGTACTCCTCGCCGCGAGGTCGAACTGCGTATGACGTACGTTGAATAGCGTAGATGGTACGCAGATCTAGGATGGCGTCAACGGCGGTGCGGCGAAGGGCGGCTGTCGGATCCCTGACGTGCGCGGAGGTGACGATGGCCGGCAGCCCCGGACCGGGAGGCGACCCGGCCAGCGCGCCCGCGGCATCCGGCGTCGCGCCCGCGGCATCCGCCGGCGTGCCCTCGGGCTCGGGCAGCGTGCCCGCGGCCTCCGCTGTGGGCGCCAGGCCGCAGGCGCCCGGCGTCTTCGCCCTTCCGCCGGCCGTCGAGATGCTCTGGGGGATCAGGGAGCGGCCGAGCCGCGGACCCCGCCGAGGGCTCAGCCTGGAGCGCATCGTCGCCGCGGCGGTCGACGTCGCCCAGGCCGACGGCATCGGCGCGCTGTCGATGAGCCGCGTCGCCGCGGAGCTCGGCGCCGCGACCATGTCGCTCTACCNGTACGTCGCCGCCAAGGACGAACTGCTGCTGCTGATGGTGGACGCTGCGATGGGCAGCCCGCCCGGCCCGCGCGAGCCCGACGACGGCTGGCGGGCGGGTCTGAGTCGCTGGGCGCAGGGCGCGCGGGCGGCGTACGACCGTCATCCCTGGGCCCTGCGCGTCCCGATCAGCACCCCGCCGCTCGGCCCGAACATGGTCGCCTGGATGGACGACGNCCTGCGATGCCTGGCGCACACCCCCCTGACGGAGCAGCAGAAACTGTCCTCGGTGCTGCTGCTGAGCGGTTTCGTCCGCAACGAGGCCACGCTGTCTGCCGACCTGAAAGCGGCCTCCGGCGGGGAGAAGATGATGCCGGGCTACGGCGCGCTACTCTCGCGGCTCATCGATCCCGCGGTGTTCCCCTCGTTGCAACGCGCGATCGATTCCGGCTCGCTCGACGATGACGACGACATGGACGGCGAGTTCGACTTCGGNCTCGCCCGCCTGCTTGACGGCATCGCCGTGCTCGTCGACCGCCTCGCCACGCCCTGAAGGTCCCGGCAGACGCCCCAGGCCGGCAGATGCGTCACGCGATCATGGATAGTTGCGCCATGAGCTGCGTCGATGTTGTTTTCGATGATCGAACTTCAAGGTCCGACGGGGCGGTGTCGCTGTTCCGCGACCGGGACCGCGGTCGCAGCGAGGTCGTCGCCGTGCTGGAGCGGGCCTCCGACGGTGAGCGACTCGACCGGCGGAATCGTGACGCCGCTGCCTTGAGGGTTGATCGTCAGACGTGCGGCCAGGCGGTGGCGTCGAGAGCCGCGGAGACCGCCGCCGGGGTGGCGCCCCGGAAACGGGAGAGCCGGCAGACGGTGAGCACGCCGGTGCGGGCGTTGTAGCGCGGCAGCGGCCAGATCCGCTCGTACTGGGAAGTCTGTACGGGTATGTCCCCTTCCACCAGGGTGACGGCGAGCTTTCCGGCTGCCACCCGAGCCGTGTCAATCCGGCTCCAGTGAATGGTGAAGTGGTACCACCCGCGTTCCGTCGAGATCCGATCCGCGTCGATCGCGAGATGTCCCGTGGGCTGCGCGGCCCGCCAGAACAACGCGAACGCGGCGACGACCGGCACCGCGACCGAGAGCAGATGCCAGGGATCCCAGAGGTTGAAACCACCGCCGAGACCGGCAGGCACGATTCCGGACGCGAACAGCAGGATCAGGCCCACCGCGAGCAGCACGACCCGCGACAGGCGCCGCTCGGGAAAACTCGCCGCACCCTCGCCCAGCCCCTGCAGCGCCCGCCCTTTCGTGGCCTCCCTCCTATCGAGCTCGCCCGTCCCGGCAGGGTCTTCCGTGAAGCCGAGGTCTTCCGCGGCCCCCGTTCCGTCGAGGTCGTCCGTTCCGTCCGTTCCATCCGGGTCTTCCGCCCGGCCGAGGTCCTCTGTGCTGTCGAGGGTCTCTGTGCTGTCGAGGGTCTCCGTGGCGAACGGGTCTGCGGTCACGTCGCCGGCGGCGCCGTCGAGGAACTCCCAGATCGCGGCGAGCGCCTGTTCCGCGGTGGGCCGCGCGGCCGGGTCGGGCATGAGCATCCGGTCGAACAGCGGGCCGAGCGGGCCGGACCGGGCCGTCGTCGCCGCCGCCCGTCCGGGCTGGGCCGACGCGGCCTCGGCCCAGGTCACGGAGTCGAAAGGCGGCCGGCCCTCGGCGGCGGTGAACAGCGTGACCCCGAGCGCGAACACGTCGGCGACGGGCTGCGGGGAGCGCCCGGTCAGCACCTCCGGCGCGACGAAGCCGGGCACGCCGAGAGCGCCGACGGTGATCCGCTGATCGGTCGTGCGCAACGCCGCCCCGAAGTCGGTCAGCCGCGCCGAGCCGTCCGTACCCAGCAGGATGTTCGCCGGGGTGACGTCGCGGTGCACGACCCCCGCCGCGTGCGTGGCCACAAGGGCCGCCAGTACACACGTTCCGATGGNCGCGGTCTCGGCCAGCGCCAGCCGCCCCTCCCGGTCGAGCACCGCCCGTAACGACTGGGAAGGGTAATAGTCCATGACAATCCACGGATCGTCATCCACATCCCGGACGACATCGAGGGTCGTGACGACATGCGGGCATTTCCGCAGCGCGGCGGAGATCTGGCATTCTCTTTCCAGCCGGGTCTCGATCTCGTCCCGTTCGGCCTCGGACAGGTCGGCTGGGCGCCGAATTCCCTTCAGGGCGACGTCCGCCCGCAGCTTTTCGTCGAATGCCCGCCACACGGTCCCGAACCCGCCCCGGCCGAGCATCTCGACCAGCCGGAAACGCTCCGCGACGAGCGCCCCCGGTGACCCTTCAGTCATGATCCTTCCCCCCCGGGGAGGTATGCGCGCCGCATGATCCGTACGTGGCGCATTCTCCTATAATGCGGGGATGCCGGGCGGCGGATCGGCGAAGGACGCCGGTGCGGGGTGCCCGGCGATCCCGGACGGGGAGAAGCACATGCCTGGTGACCTGCGGCGGAACCCGGCGACCGGTGAGCGGGCCGGCATCGGTGAGCGGGCCGCGACCGGTGAGCGGGCCGCGACCGGCGGCGCCGANGGCGGGACGATCCTCATCCTCACGCTCGGCTACCTGATGGTCGCCGCGATGCTGGTTGTCGTCGTGACCGACGTGTCCGCCGTCTACCTGGCTCGCCGGTCGGTCGCCTCGGCCGCGGACGGCGCGGCGCTCGCGGCCGCGCAGCGCATCGACGAGAACGCGATCTACACGGCGAGGGACGCCTTCCAGGAACTCCCGCTCGCGGACATCAACGCGACCGTCGCGCAGTACCAGCAGCAGTCCGACCCGAGCGGCCGCACGACCCTCACCTCCAACCTCGTCGACGCGACGACGGTGGAGGTGGAGGGTTCGCGCCTGGTCGACCTGCCGGTCGTGGGCTACCTCGGGGTCGGGCCGGTCACCGTGCGGGCCGGGGCACAGGCACAGTCGGTGGTCCGCCAGCCCGCTGCACCATGACGCCGCTCGGGCCGGGGGCGCCGAAACGCGCCGCCGGCCGCTGGGGATCCCGGTCGGCCTCCCAGCTCTCGCGCAGCCAGGGCGTGGTGGCGTCGACGAGATCGTCCAGGCCCTGCCCGGTGCGCAGGTCGGCCAGCTCGGAGACGTCACGCACGAGCCGGGCCAGCCACTGCGCCGGCCGGTCCGCCGACAGGGTCACCGCCTGGCCGGCGTAGGCGGCGGCCTCGTCCCGGTCGGGGATCTCCCGGGCGAGCGCGGCGCGGGCCTGCGCCATCCGGACCGAGACCACCATTCCGGTCTGGCCGGAGCCGGCGATGAGCGTCTCGGCCCGCTCCAGGTGCGGCGTGGCCTCGTCCGCGGCGCCCACGGTGGTCAGCGCCTCGGCACAGGCCAACGCGAGGTCCGCCGGGGAGTACGTCTCCAGGGCGAACCCGGGGGAGCCGAAGTCGTCGTCGCCGAGGCGTTCCATCGTCTGCCAGGCACGGGCCACCGCGTCGCGTACTCCGGGGGTGTCGCCGGTGGCCGCNCAGGCGCTCGTGACGACCTTGCCGGCGATGAGCGCGCGGGTGGGGCTGAACCCGGCGATCCGCGCGGCCACCCCGGCGATCTGCAGGGCGACCGCCGGGCTGTGCGGGCGGACCATCCGTGCGCGCAGGGCCAGCGCCCGCGCGGCGAGTGGTCCGTCGCCGGCGGCGCGGGCGAGGGCGGCGGCGCGGTCCGCCCGGGTGGCGGCGTCGGCGTGCTGGCCGCGGTCGTAGGCCACGGCCGCCGCGGCGGTCGTCACGGCGGCGTGCAGGCGCATCCAGTCCAGGGCGGCCCGCCCGCGCAGCCGGTGCTCGCGCGGCACCGTCCTGGTCGTGCGTTCGAGGGGGACGAGGGCGGCGGCGGTCGCGCCGAGATCGGTGGTCTCATAGGCGTCCACCGCAGCGTCCAGCGCGGCGGCGCAGGCGTCATGCAGTCCGGCGGCGTCCGCGGCGGCGTCGGCTCCCAGGCTCATGGAGCCCACCGCCGCGAGGCCGGTAGCGACCAGGACGGACCGCCGGTTCGAGGCTTCGGACACGGTGGCACCCTTCGTGCTCGGGTGGGGGTGATCGCGCCGCCGTCTGCCTGCCGGCGAAGCGCGACGGGACGGTGAACCGCCAGGTCTAACTGCGCGCCCCGGTCGGTCTGCTGACTGAGCTGGGTTCCCATGGCGGCCTCCCTCGCTTTCCCTGTCACGCGGCCCGGCACTGACTGTTCCGCCCCCTGGCGGCCCGCATTAACCGTGTGTCCGTGTTCGTTGGTCTCCTGACCATGACCTGGTGGCAGCCCGGCAGNCGGCGGGACCACGTTGCCCCGCGGAGCCAGATGCCCGGCGAATTCGCCGGCGAAGCGCCGCGGTCAAAGATATCGTTCGGGGGCGACGAACGCGCGGGATCGTGTGCGCTCAGCGATGTGGGACAGGTCTCTTCGTGGATTGGCGTCGATCGACGTCCGGGCGGTGGCCTGCCCGGGTAGGTGGTGCGGTTACCGTTCGGATTGTCCGCGGTGCGGGTGTCGGTTGGCCGGATATTCGCGAGCCCGCATCCCGTGTTTCAGGCTGATGTCTCCATGCCTTTNCATGTTTCATCGACGTGGCTTTTCACGACCGCAGCCCGGTGTCGGCGCGACGGCGGNGGACGGTGTCGGACGTGGCCGCCGACCGTCCTCGGCGGCCGGTTGGTTCGTAGGCGGACGACCTCCCGCCGCCCCGGTCGGCCCCGCGCCGGGGGACGGCCAGCCCGGCCGCTGTGGTCCGTCGCGCGTCGGGTCAAGATCAGTCCTGCCCGTGGTCGCGGGAGGCGCCGGTAAGGTGAACACCATGGCCGTCGACCTGTCCGAGGAGATCAAGCAGCTCGATGCCACGCTGAGCGGCATCGAGTCCGTTCTCGACGTGGAGGGGCTGCGCCGTCGCGCCGAGGAGCTGGAGCGGCAGGCCGCGGACCCCGACCTGTGGTCTGACCAGGACCGGGCGCAGGTCGTCACCCGGCGCCTGTCGTCGACCCGCGGCGACATCTCCCGCGTGGAGGGGCTGCGCCGCCGGCTCGACGACATCGCCGCCGCCGCGGATCTCGGCGACGACGACCTGCTTGCCGAGGCTGCGGCCGATCTGCCGGCGCTCAACGGCGACATCTCCGCGCTGGAGGTGCGCACGCTGCTGTCCGGCGAGTTCGACGAGCGGGACGCGATCGTGCAGCTCTCCGCGGGTGCCGGCGGCGTCGACGCCGCCGACTGGACGGCGATGCTGCTGCGGATGTACCTGCGCTGGGCCGAGCGCCACGGCTACCCCACCGAGGTCTTCGACACCTCCGAGGCCGAGGAGGCGGGCCTGAAATCCGCCACCTTCCAGGTCAAGGCCCCCTATGCCTACGGGACGCTGCGCAGCGAGCACGGAGTGCACCGGCTCGTGCGCATCTCGCCGTTCGACAACCAGAACCGGCGGCAGACCTCCTTCGCCGGTGTCGAGGTGACCCCGGTCGTCGAGCTGTCCGACCACGTCGACATCGACGACAAGGACCTGCGGATCGACATCTTCCGGTCCTCCGGCCCGGGCGGCCAGGGGGTCAACACGACCGACTCGGCGGTCCGTATCACCCACCTGCCCACCAACATCGTGGTCACCTGCCAGAACGAGCGCAGNCAGCTCCAGAACAAGGCCGCCGCGATGATCGTGTTGCAGGCGAAGCTCCTGGAGCGGCGTCGCGCCGAGGAGGCCGCGGCCAAGCAGCGCATCACCGGCGGCCCTCAGGACGTCTCCTTCGGATCGCAGATCCGCAACTACGTCCTGCACCCCTACCAGCTCGTGAAGGACCTGCGTACCGACACCGAGACCTCGAACACCGGCGGTGTGCTCGACGGCGAGCTCGACAATTTCATCGATGCCGAGATTCGGTGGCGGCGGGCCGTCGAGAACCAGGCGTGAGGGCGCCAGCCCCGTCGCCCGGTGCTGTTCGGCGTCGGTTCTCCGCGCCTGCGCGGATCGATCGATCGAAAGACCTGTTCTCCGCCGTGGCCGGCGGCCTTCACGTTTGTCGTTCATGCCTTCCGCGGGGCTACCCATCCGTGTTCCCCCGATTTACCGGACGATTTTGAATTCGACCGTATCCGCGGTGAACGCCCGGTGAAATGGCAGTGATCCGGCCGGCGGCCTGATCCGGACCGTCCGGCGAGTGGGTCGGGACCGTGTAGACCACCCCTGGGTGACGTCTCCGGCGGATCTCCCGATGCCATTGGCACGCCCGGTATGCGCGTGTAGAGTCCCGGGTAGTTCGCGGACCGTTCGATGTTTTAGTTTCGGCCTCCTGAGCTGGTTCGCGCACTACTTCACTCGATGGGATGTTCGCCCGTGTCACCTGTTCGTCCACGATTGCGCACCGTCGTCGCGGAGGGAGTACGGCCTGTGTCCCTGCAGATGAATGCACACAGGTATATGCACGGAAATTTCCGGCTCGATCCGGGCATGACGGCGATCGTCGCGGGTACGGGAACGAGGTGACCACCCTGGCGACCGCGCTGCCCGGTGCCGCCTCCGGCGTGCTGGACGAAGCGCCTCCGATGCCCCTGCCCGTCCTGATGTACCACAGCGTGGGTGACTCCGTGAGTGCCGACTTCCGGCGCTGGGAGGTCCCGCCGGGCCTGTTCGCCGAGCAGCTCGGCGCGCTCGCGGCCAGCGGTTACCACCTCACCGGGCTCACCGACGCGCTCGCGCATCCGCACCGCCGGCAGGTGGCCATCACCTTCGACGACGGCTTCGAGGACTTCGTGACGACGGCCCTGCCGGCCCTGCAGACGGCCGACGCCGGGGCCACCCTCTACATCCCGACCGCCTACGCCGGCCGGCGCGCCACCTGGTTGGACGACTACACCGAACGAAATCTCCCCCTGCTGGGCTGGTCCGACCTGGCCGACCTCGCGGGGGAGGNCATCGAACTGGGCTCGCACGGTCATCGCCATCTCGAACTGGACGTGGTGCCCACGGCGCTGGCCCGCTA
Source organism: Frankia sp. AvcI1 (assembly GCF_001420875.1). Classification (NCBI taxonomy): domain Bacteria; kingdom Bacillati; phylum Actinomycetota; class Actinomycetes; order Frankiales; family Frankiaceae; genus Frankia; species Frankia sp. AvcI1. Next base: position 36,682 of record NZ_LJFZ01000043.1, read on the forward strand.
TGACGTGACCGCCAGCCGGCNCATGATCGAGGAGAAGACCGGGCGCAGCCCGGACAGCTTTTCCTACCCCTTCGGATACCACTGCGCGTCGGTTCGGCACGTGGTCGCGGCGGCGGGATTCGATTCGGCCTGCGAGGTCGGTTACCGGCTGCATCAGCCGACCCAGTCCCGTTTCGGCATCAGCCGGCTGGTGGTGGACCGGGCGGCCGGGGCGGCCGACATCCTGCGCCTGGTTTCCCTCGGGCACCGCGATGCGCTCACGAGTGCCCGGCGCGGGTTGCGGTCCGGCTGGCGGGCATATCGCGCGGCGCGCTGGCGGCTCGGCCGGGACGGCTGACCGCGGGTCCGCAACGGCGCGGCGAAAACGCGCCCGTGCGCAGGCGCGCGCCACCATTCCCGGATGACGTCGTCGGACGAGGTGTCCGACGCTGTCGTGCGCTGTTGTCCCTTGTTGTCGGATGGCGTCGTCCGGCGGGGGCGTCCGATGACGTCGGGGCGACGGTGGTCAGGCAGAGGAATCGGAGAAGGTCGCGCTCCGGCTCAGGCGATCGCCAGCCGGTAGCCCCGCTTGATGACGGTCTCCACTGCGCGGCCGGNCGGGCCGAGCGCTGTGCGCAGGCGGGCGACGGTCATCTCCACCGCGTGCTCGTCCGTCAGCCCCGCGGTGCCCGTGCGGCGCAGCAGCTCCGCGCGGGACAGCACCCGGCCGGGACGCTCGGCGAGTGCGTCGAGCACCGCCGCCGTCTTCGGCGCCAGCATCACCGGCTCCCCGTTGACGATCACCGCCGCGCCCTGCACCCGCAGTACGTGCCCGGCGGCCTCGACGGTGCGCACCCGCCGGCGCGGCAGCTCGTCGGACAGCGTGCGCACCAGCGCCCCCAGACGGTAACGCTCCGGCGTCACGACGGGGATCCCCGCGCGGACGAGGGGCGCGGCGCACACCGGTCCCACGCAGGCGGCCAGCACGTCGGCGCGCAGCGCGGCCAGNGTCTCGTCGAGACGGCCGGCCTCCCGCGCGGTCCCCAGCAGGCTCAGCACGGCCGGCGCGCTGGTGAAGGTCACCGCGGACACCCCGCCGGTGACGATCAGCTCCACCATCCGCCCGACCGGGCGCAGGTCCTCGGGCGNCTCCCACCGGTACACCGGGATCTCGACCACCTCCGCCCCGGCGGCGCGCAACCCCTCGACCATGTCCGGCAGCGGTTCGCCGTGCAGCTGCACGGCGATGCGCAGGCCGGCGAGGTCGGTGCCGAGGAGATGGGCCATGAGCTCCGCGCCCGACTCCGAGTGGGGCGACCAGCACTCGGTCAGCCCCGCCGCCCGGACCGCGCCGGTCACCTTCGGCCCGCGGGTGAACAGCCGGGCCTGCGCCAGGCGGTCGCGCAGACCGTCGCCGAGACCCCAGCCCTCGGCGGCTTCCAGCCAGCCACGGAAGCCGATCGCGGTCGTGGCGATCACGACGTCGAGGCGCTCGGTGAGGCAGGCCCGGGTGGCGGCGAGCAGCTTCCCGTCGTCGGCAAGCGGGACGATGCGCAGCGCCGGTGCCTGCACCACCCGGGCGCCTCGCCGTTCGAGCAGGCTGGCGAGCTCCTCGCGGCGCCGGGCCGCAGTGATCCCGACGGTGAACCCGAGCAGCGGAGGCAGCTCCGTCACCGGCATCCGTTCCGTCACCGACGCACCGTCGGCGATCTCGCCGGATTNGGGCCGCGCGGAACTGGGGGTTGGCAAGATGACGACCTCCTGGCCTGTGGACCCACGCCGATCTCAGGTCCCTGGAAGGATCAGGCACCCCGATGTCCGGGCGCTTACCGGTTGGCAACGGCGCGGTTAACCGGCGTCGTTTCGGTCCTGTGAGGCCTGTCCGGTCCGGGCCGACGGAGTCTCACATCGGGCCGCGGCCGAGGGTGCGTGCCTTGTTTCCGCGACGACGTCGACCTGAGTCGGCGGCGACATCCACCGCTCGTACGGTCAGCCACCGTAGCGGGTTCCCTCCGACGGTGGCGGATCCCTGGATCGGATATGGGACATGGGTGGTGCGCGGATGTCTGCTCGGTCGCTGGTGGTCGTCGGTCACGGCATGGTCGGCCACCGGCTGTGCGAGGCGCTGCGGGAACGGGACGCCGGNCAGGTCTGGGACGTCACCGTCCTGGCCGAGGAGCCACGGCCGGCCTACGACCGGGTCGGCCTGTCGGCGTACTTCACCGGGTCGACGGCGGACGACCTGAGCCTGGTCGCGGCCGGTTTCCTCGACCATCCCCGGCTGCGGGTCCGGCTCGGTGAACCCGTCGTCGCCGTCGACCGGGCCACCCGCACGGTGCGCACCGCCCCCGGGCACAGCTACCGGTACGACGCCCTGGTGCTCGCCACCGGCTCCTCGCCGTTCGTGCCGCCGGTCCCCGGGCGCGAGGCCGCCGGCTGCCACGTGTACCGCACCATCGAGGACCTGGACGCGATCAGCGCGTCGGCGCGGTCGAGCCGCACCGGCACCGGCGTCGTCATCGGCGGCGGCCTGCTCGGCCTGGAGGCGGCGAACGCCCTGCGCAGCCTGGGCCTGACCACCCACGTCGTCGAGTTCGCCCCCCGGCTGATGCCCGCGCAGGTCGACGATGCCGGCGGCCAGACGCTGCGCGCCCACATCACCGGGCTCGGGATCGGCGTGCACACCGACACCGCCACCGAGCGGATCGAGGCCGACGCCGACGGCCGGGTCGCCCGGCTCGTCTTCGGTCGCCACCCCGAGGGCCTGGCCGGCCTTGACGCCGACGTCGTCGTGTTCTCCGCGGGTATCCGCCCCCGCGACGAGCTGGCCCGCGCGTGCGGCCTGCCCGTCGGCGAGCGGGGCGGCGTCGTCGTCGACGAGGGCTGCCGCACCGGCGACGAGCACGTCTACGCGATCGGCGAGTGTGCGGCGGCCGGCGGGCGGGTCTACGGGCTGGTCGCCCCCGGCTACGCGATGGCCGAGGTCGTCGCCGACCGGCTCCTCGGCGGCGCGGCGACCTTCACCGGCGCGGACCTGTCCACCAAGCTCAAGCTGCTCGGCGTGGACGTGGCGAGCTTCGGCGACGCCTTCGCCGCGACGCCCGGTGCGCTGCCGATCACCTTCGCGGACCCGGTCACCGGGGTCTACAAGAAGCTGGTGCTCTCCGACGATGCGGCCAGCGTGCTCGGCGGCATCCTCGTCGGCGACGCCGGCGAGTACGGCACCCTGCGGGCGCTGGTCGGCGCCGCCGGTGCGGTCCCGGACGACCCGGCGCGGCTGATCCTGCCGGCCGGCGACGGCGACGGTGCCGGCGTGGCGCTGCCCGCCGAGGCGCAGATCTGCTCCTGCAACAACGTCACCCACGGCCAGATCTGCGCGGCGATCGGCGACCACGGGCTGACCGACGTCGCCGGCCTCAAGGGCTGCACGAACGCGGGCACGAGCTGCGGAAGCTGCGTGCCGATGCTGAAGACGATCCTCGGCCAGCAGCTCGCCGCCGCCGGCATCGCGGTCTCCACGGCCCTGTGCGAGCACTTCGACCACANCCGGGCCGAGCTGTTCGAGCTCGTCCGCGTCCGCGGGATCACGACGTTCTCCCAGCTCATCGGCGAGCACGGGCGGGGCCGGGGCTGCGAGGTCTGCCGGCCGGTGGTCGCGTCGATCCTCGCCTCGATCCACAACGGCTACATCCTCGACGGCGAGCGGGCCGCGCTGCAGGACACCAACGACCACCTGCTGGCGAACATGCAGAAGGACGGGACGTATTCGGTCATCCCCCGGCTGCCGGGCGGCGAGGTCACCCCCGAGGCGCTCATCCTCATCGGCGAGGTGGCCCGCGACTTCCACCTCTACACCAAGATCACTGGTGGTCAGCGCATCGACCTGCTCGGCGCCCGTGCCGAGGACCTGCCGAAGATCNGGAAGCGGCTCACCGATGCCGGGCTGGAGTCCGGGCACGCCTACGGCAAGTCGCTGCGCACGGTGAAGTCCTGCGTGGGGGAGACCTGGTGCCGCTACGGCGTGCAGGACTCCACCACCCTCGCCATCGACCTGGAGCTGCGCTACCGCGGGCTGCGCTCCCCCCACAAGATCAAGATGGCGGTTTCCGGCTGTGCCCGCGAATGCGCCGAGGCGCGTTCCAAGGACGTCGGCGTGATCGCCACGGAGCTCGGCTGGAACCTCTACCTGGGCGGCAACGGCGGTCACCGGCCGCGGCACGCGGAGCTGTTCGCCGCCGACCTCGACACCGAGACCCTCGTGCGCTACATCGACCGGTTCCTCATGTTCTATGTGCGCACCGCCGACCGCCTGCAGCGCACCGCGCCGTGGGTGGAGGGCCTCGACGGCGGCCTGGCGCACGTCCGCGAGGTGATCGTCGAGGACTCGCTGGGCATCTGCGCCGAGCTGGACGCGGCCATGGAGCACCACGTCGACACCTACCAGGACGAATGGAAGGCGACGCTGGCCGATCCGGTGGCGCTGCGCCGGTTCACCTCGTTCGTCAACGCCCCCGACACGCCCGACCCGGACATCCTCCACGTGCTCGACCGTGGCCAGCCCCGGCCGGCCCGCGACGCCGAGCGGGTGGCGCTGATCGCCGGGACGACCCTGCCGGTCGTGCGCCAGCCCGGCCCGCCCGAGTCCGCCGCCGCCCCCGCCCCCGCCGCGACGCCGGCACTCGCTCTGCCGGACCCCGCCGAGACCACCTGGAGGTCAGCGTGAACTGGACCGATGTCTGTGCCCTGGAGGATCTCACCCCGGACCGGGGGGCCGGCGCGCTCGTCGACGGCGNGCAGGTCGCCGTGTTCCGGCTCAGCGACGGGCCGGTCGTCGCGGTCGGGAACACCGACCCGATCTCCCGGGCCAACGTGCTCTGCCGCGGTCTCGTCGGATCCCGTGGCGAGCGCGCCGTCGTCTTCTCCCCGCTGCACAAGCAGGCGTTCGACCTGGTCACCGGTGTCTGCCTGGACGCCGAGGGCGTGTGCATCCCGGTCCACCCGGTCGAGGTGCGGGCCGGTCGCGTCCTTGTCGGCCCGGCGGCGGACCGGCGCGATGGCTGAGCCTGCCCGGTCTGGGCCTGCCCGGTCTGGGCCTGCCGACCTGGGCCTGCCGGTCTGAGCACGTCCGGTCTGGCCGCATCCGGTCTGGTCGCGTCCGTCCGGCCTGGGCAGGTCCAGACGGACCGCGCGATCCGCCCCGAACGGGCTGGTCAGGCCGCACACTGGGAGAGTCGTCGCGCCCGGGGCTCGCGCGCCGGCAGCCGAGACGGGCCCGGCAGGGCGACAGCGACGGAGGTGATCGGCGTGGACAGACCCTCCGAGGGTTGGGTGGCGCTCGTCGGCGGCGGGCCCGGCCGGGCGGATCTCATCACCGTGCGCGGCCTGCGTCTGCTGCGGATCGCGGACGTCGTGGTGGTCGACCGCCTCGCCCCCCGCGAGCTGCTGGCCGAGACCCGCCCCGACGCCGAGATCATCGACGCCGGCAAGGCCCCGCATGGCCACAACCTGACCCAGGACGAGATCAACACGGTGATCGTCGACCGTGGCCGGCGCGGACTCGGAGTCGTGCGGCTCAAGGGCGGCGACCCGTTCGTCTTCGGCCGCGGCGGCGAGGAGGCCCTGGCCTGCGCCGCGGCCGGACTGCCGTGCGAGATCGTCCCCGGGGTGACGAGCGCGGTCGCCGTCCCGGCGCTCGCCGGCATCCCGGTCACCCACCGTGGCATCACGCAGGACNTGTCCTTCGTCAGCGGGCACGTCGATCCCTCCCATCCCGGCTCCACCGTCGACTGGGACGCGCTGGCCACCGGGCCGGGGACGGTCGTCGTGCTGATGGGGGTGGCGGCGCTGGCGGGGATCAGCCGGGAGCTGGTCAAGCGCGGCCGGCGCCCGGACACGCCGGCCGCGGTCATCCACGCCGGGGGCACCGCCGACGAGGTCGTCCTGACCGGCGCGCTGTCGGACATCGCCGAGCAGGCCGCCGAGGCCGGCATCGGCTCGCCCGCCGTCATCGTCGTGGGCGACGTGGTGGGCCTGCGCGAACAGATCGTCGGCGTCAGGTCGGCCCGGCGCGGTGCGGACCACCCGGCTGATCCACCCGGCCTGATCCACCCGGCCGACGAGCGGAGCTGACCGCCGCCTCGTCCAGCTTGCCGGTCCACCCCCGGGACGGGGCAGCCTCTGTCCGAGCCCGGCGTCCCGCCGGGTAAGGGTGATCATCGGGGATCCGGACAAGCCGGAAATTGACCCTTACGTTAGGGTTTACCCTTCGAGGTGGTGTGCCGGGGCGCGGCCAGCAGGACGTGGGCCGCTTCCGATCGAGGGGGGTGTGCGGTCGTGGAGACCACACGGGGGGCCGTCAGATGATCATCTGCGGGAGGTCCTCCTGCCCGACGGGGGGACCCTGCTCCCGGATCCTCTGCGCGCGGGGCGGCCGGGCAGTGGCGCCAGGCCCGCATCTGCGGGGCCGCGACCGGCGCTTCCGCCGGCCGCGCCCGCCGCTGCCGCTGATCCTCGGGCTGCTGATCCTCGGGCTGCTGGCCGAGGGGCTCGGTGCCTGCTCCGGCTCGTCGGAACCGGCGCCGGAGCCGAAGCCGGCGGGAGTGCACTGGGTGTCTGGCACCAATGGCAACTACCCGGCCGACGTGAACGCCTGGTCCACGTTCACCGGCCGCGGGATCGGGCTGGCGGTCGTCTTCACCAGCCGCAAGGACTGGTACAACCTTGTCTCGGCGGACTGGCCGACGGCGGCCTTCACCCGGGACAGGTTCCCCGGCGCACTGTCGATCGCGCAGCCGCCGTTCCCCGAGGACGGCGACGAGGCCACCTGCGCCGGCGGCGCCTACGACGGCTACTGGCGCACCTTCGGCGAGACGCTGACGAAGTTCGGTCGGGCCGACGCCTACGTCCGCCTCGGCTGGGAGTTCAACGGCGCCTTCAACTACTGGCACGTGCGCGACGTCGAGACCTGGAAGACATGCTTCCGTCGAACGGTGACCGCGATCCGGTCGACCGCGCCGGAAGTCAGAATCGACTGGAACATGAACGCCCACGCCGACAGGCTGCCTGGTAGCGGGCGGGACGTGTGGGATGCGTATCCGGGTGACCGGTACGTCGACGTCGTCAGCATCGACGCGTACGACTTCTACCCCCCGTCGGTCGACCAGAAAAGCTGGGACCTGCAGTGCCACCAGCGGTCCGGGCTGTGCACGGTGATCCGGTTCGCCCGTGATCACGGGAAGAAGTTCGCCGTCCCGGAGTGGGGGGTGGCCTGGTCGAACGGCGGTGGGAAGGACAACCCCTTCTACATCGGCAAGATGCACGAGACGTTCGTGGCGCATGCGGCGGACCTGGCCTACGAGGCCTACTTCAACACCTCCGAGCCGGCGAACGTCCGGTCGTCGCTGTATCGACCGGATCTGAATCCGAACTCCTCGAAGCGTTACCGAGAGCTGTTCGGCAGCCGCTGAGTGGCCCCGCGTGCCGGGGTCGCCGGCTCGACGATGCCGCGGCGGCTAGCGCAGGGCGACGATGCGGTCGTCGCCCTGCTTCGGGGCGCCGCGGCCGTCGGTGTTGTTGGTGAGCAGCCACACCGAGCCGTCGGGAGCGGCCACCGCCGCGCGCAGCCGGCCCAGCTCGCCGGTGAACAGCGCCCGCGGTCGGCCCTGCACACTCGCCCCGGCCAGGGTGAGCTCCCACAGCCGCTGCCCGCGCAGCGCCGCCACGTAGAGGGTGTTGCCGCGGATGGCGATCCCGCTCGGGGACGCCTGCGCGGTGGGCCAGGTGACCAGCGGGTTGCGCAACCGGCCGCCGTCGGTGTCGCCGGCGCCCTCGACGCCGGGCCAGCCGTAGTTCCCGCCCGCAACGATCAGGTTGATCTCGTCGAGCCGGTCCTGGCCGAACTCGGACGCCCATAGTCGGCCGGCGGAGTCCCAGGCGAGGCCCTGGACGTTGCGATGGCCGAGGCTGTAGACGAGGGAGCCGGGGAACGGGTTGNCCGGCGGGACGCCGCCGTCGGGTCGCATCCGCAGGATCTTGCCGTTGAGACTCGACCGGTCCTGCGCGCGCGTGCGCACCGTGGCGTNCCCGACGCTGGCGTAGAGCAGGCCGTCGGGTCCGAACCGAATCCGGCCGCCGTTGTGGAACGTGGCGTCGGCGAGCCCGGTGAGGATCGGGGTGGGCGCCTCGGCGTGGNCGCCGGACAGCCGGAAGCGCACGATCCGGTTGTCGGTGGCCGAGGTGTAGTAGGCGTACACGAGCCGGTCGGTCGCGAAGGCCGGGGAGACCGCGAGCCCCAGCAGCCCCGACTCGCCGTGGTGGACCACGCCGGGCAGCCTCGTCACCTCGGTCGCCCGCCCGCCGCCCGCCGGCAGCCGCAGGATCCGCCCGCTGTCGCGTTCGCTGATCAGAGCCTCGCCGGACGGCAGGAAGGCGACGTCCCACGGCGCGGCGAGCCCCGTGACCACGGTGCGCAGCCCTGCCGCGGCCCCTGCACCGGTCGCCCCCGGACGGGTGCTCGCCGCATCACCGGCCGACGGACCTGCGGCCGGCGCCGCGAGGGCGGACGCACCGGCGGCGGAGGGCTGGGAGCCACCGCCGCACGCGACCACCCCGACCGCGGCCACGGCGAGTGCCGTGGTGAGCAGGATCAGCCGGCGCAACCACTCTCGGCCACCGCGGCGTGGNCCGACTCGCCCGGGGCGCCGGACGGGCACAGCTGGGACCATCGACGCTCCAGGCGGCAGGTTGCGGGCATCGACGGAGACAGTACGCCCGGACTTCCTCAAGGCCAACGATCGCCGGGTCACCTGGGCGCCCGGCCCGGCCGCCTTCGGACGAGGGTGCGCCATGGCCGGAAGGTGGACGTGTCGTGGCCCGCCCGGGCCTCAGGTTCAGGTGGCGTGGCGGACGGCCAGGGCCGCGAGCATCATGACGATCGCAATGATCGCGAGAATGAGCTGCGGGGAGATCGTGACGGAGTTCCGGCGCAGGTACTCGCGCGACGCGCGGCAGGTGGGGCACCGACCCTCGATCACCAGACCCGAGCAGCGCGCGCAGACCAGATCCTCGCTGCCCATGCCGCCTCCTTCCCGCTTCCCGCCGCGGCACGTCGACCGCGGATCTGAGGGATCGTCCCCACAGTCCCTCCGGGGAGCCGGGCCCGGCGCCGTGNCGGTCGTCCCCCGCTCGCCCNCCGGAACGGGATCCGGACGATCGACTCCCTCTTACGGTACGCCCGCGGGCGCCCCTTCGCCCTGCCGACGGACGGTGGGTAGCCGGGCTGGCGCGGCTCGCCCTCGCGTGCGGCGCCGTGCGGCTCCGGTCACGTCCTACCATCTCTGTCACGGAATGTAGATGACCTGGTGCTCGACGTGAGGATGTGCGGTGATCGTCCTGAGCTNGGTGAGCAAGTGGTACCCCAACGGCGCCCGGCCCGCCCTGATCGACGTCAGCGCCGAAATCGGTGCCGGAGAGTTCGTGTTCCTGGTGGGGCCGTCCGGATCCGGCAAGTCGACGCTGCTGCGGCTGCTGCTGCGGGAGGACCGCGCGACCAGCGGGCAGGTCGTCGTCGCCGGCCGGGACGTCGCCCGGATTCCGGATCGGCGGGTTCCGCAGCTGCGCCGGATCGTCGGCTGCGTGTTCCAGGACTTCCGGCTGCTGCCGAACCGGACCGTGGCGGCCAATGTCGCGTTCGCCCTCGACGTGGTCGGCCGTCCCCGACATGTCGTGCGCAGCGTCGTCCCCGAAGTGCTGGAGCTGGTCGGCTTGGGGGAGAAGGCGGACCGCTATCCCGACGAGCTGTCCGGCGGCGAGCAGCAACGGGTCGCGATCGCCCGGGCGTTCGTCGGTCGGCCGCGGGTGCTGCTGGCCGACGAGCCGACCGGGAACCTCGACCCGGCCACCAGCATCGAGATCATGAGCCTGCTCGACGCCGTCCACCGCGCCGGCACGACCGTCGTCATGGCCACCCACAACGCGTCCCTGGTCGACGCGATGCGGCGCCGGGTGCTCGAGCTCGGCGACGGCGCACTGATCCGCGACGAGGCCGACGGCCGCTACGACCAGACCGCGCCGCAGCCCCTGCCGCCGTCCGAGCCAGCGCCGTCCGAGCCAGCGCCGTCCGAGCCAGCGCCGCTGGTGCCTGCGATGGTGGTGCCTGCGATGGTGGTGCCCGCCCAGCCGACCGGGGGGGCGCCCGACGGCGGCCCCCGCAGCCCGTGGGCGGCGCCGACGCGCAACGGCCCGGTCGGCTGATGCGCCCGGGCCCGCTGGCCTCGTTGCTGTGGACGGGGCTGCGCCGCAACCTCGCGATGACCGGGGCGGTGATCGTCACGGTGACGATCTGCCTGGCGATGCTCGGCGCGGGCCTGCTGCTGCGGGCCCAGGTGCACACCATCGACGGCTTCCTGCTCGACCAGATCGAGGTCGTCGTCGACCTCTCCGACGGCATCACCCCCGCCGAGCGGTCCGCACTGGAGGCGGAGATGCGCCGTGACCCGCTGATCGTCGGTGTGCACTACGAGACGAAGAAGCAGGTGTACGAGCGGTTCCGCCGCGACTTCCGGGGCTCGCCCGACGTCGTCGCCGGGGTCGGCCCCGAGGATCTGCCCGCGGCCCTGCGGCTGACCCTGGCCGATCCTCGGGCGTCGCGCGACATCGTCGTCACCTACACCGGGCTCGACGGGGTGGAGGCGGTCCGGGACCAGCGTGCCCTGCTCGATCCGCTCTACCGCTTCCTCGACGCCTTCACCGTCGGCGCCTTCACCCTGGCCGCCGTGCAGGCGCTCGCCTCGTTCGCGCTGATCTACACGATGATCCGGATCTCCGCGCACGGCCGCCGCCGGGAGACGGCGATCATGAAGCTGGTCGGGGCATCGAACGGGACGATCCGGGCGCCGTTCGTGCTGGAGAGCGCCGTCGCGGGGCTGGCCGGTGGGCTGCTCGCCGCCGGCGTGCTGGTCGCGGCGAAGGTGTTCCTGGTCGACGGCCAGTTCGCGCGGCAGACGATGTTCCCGCTGTTCGGCTGGTCCGCGGTCTGGGAGTCGGCGGTCGTGGTCCTCGCCGCCGGCGTGGTGGCCGCCGCGGTGATGGCGTCGATCGCACTGCGCCNCCACCTGCGCGTCTGAGCCGCCCCCGCATGATCGATACAATGGTGGATGGCTGCCGGCCCAGCGCCGTGCGGGCGTGGGGCGCAGCCAGGACGTAGGTTCGGGGACGTTCGNGCGAACGTGTGGCAAGTGGGAAGAGGGTCGCAGACGGTGCCGAAGGAGACGGGGCGCAAGTCCATCGCGCAGAACAAGCGTGCCCGGCATGACTACGACATCCTCGACACGTACGAGGCCGGGCTCGTGCTGCGCGGCACCGAGGTCAAGGCGCTGCGGGCCGGGCGGGCCTCCCTGGTCGACGGGTTCGCCCAGGTCAGCGACGGCGAGATCTGGCTGCACAACGNGCACATCCCCGAGTACACCGAGGGGACCTGGACGAACCACGCCCCGCGGCGCAAGCGCAAGATGCTGCTGCACCGGGCCGAGATCGAGAAGCTGATCGGCCAGACCCAGGAGGGCGGCCTCACCCTCGTGCCGCTCGCCCTCTACTGGAAGGATGGCCGCGCAAAGATCGAGATCGCCCTGGCCCGCGGTCGCAAGTCCTACGACAAGCGGCACGCCCTCGCCGAGCGGGATGCCGCCCGCGAGATCAGCCGGGAGATGGGCCGCCGCGTCAAGGGCCGCTACCGCTGACCGGCACCGATACCGAGCGCCTGGCCCAGCTCGACGCCCTGCTGACCGCCGACGGCGGCGCGGTGCTCGCCGCCGCTGCCGCGGTGTACACCGGCGGTGACGGCCCCGGCGGGAGCGGCTCCGGGGCAGGCGGTCCCGGCCGGAGCACGTCTGGCACGGGCGGGTCCGGTAGGGGCGGGTCCGGCGGGAGCGCGGCGCGGGAGCTCGCCGTCGGCGCGCGGCTGCGGGCCGAGGGTGTGCCCGCCGAGCTGGTCGCCGCCGCCTTCACGCAGGCGGAGCTGCGGCATCGGGCGGCGGCCAAGTTCGCCCGTGCCGAGGAGATGTTCTTCACCCGTGCCGGGCTGGAGCAGGCGTCCTCCCAGGCCGCGGCCGAACACCGGGCGGCGCGGTTCGCCGGCCGCAGCCGCCTGGCCGACCTGTGCACCGGGATCGGCGGGGACGCCCTCGCCCTGGCCCCGGGCCGGGAGATCCTGCTCGTCGACCGGGACCCGGTCCACCTGCGGATGGCGGCGCTGAACGTCGCAGTCCACGGGGCGCACCGGGTCGACACGCTGCTCGCCGACGTCCGCGCGGCCGACCTGACCGGCTACGACGGAGTTTTCGTCGACCCGGCCCGGCGCACCGGGGACCGCCGGCTGGCCTCGCGGGCCAGCGAGCCGCCGCTGCCCTGGTGCTTCGCCCTCGCCGACCGAGTCGCGGCGGTGGCGGTGAAGGCGGCCCCGGGCCTCGCGACAGACCAGGTCCCGCAGGGTTGGGAGATCGAGTTCGTCGCCGACGGCCGCGACCTCAAGGAGGCCGTGTTGTTCTCCCCGGCGCTGGCCACGACCGAGCGCCGCGCGACCGTGCTTCACCCCGCATCGTCGGCGCACCCCGCGTCGGGGGCGCATCTCGGGTCGCCGGCGCATCTCGCGGCGCTCGGGTCGGCTGAGGCCGGCATCGCCTTCCCCGACGGGCCGGTCAGCCTGGTGGGCGTTGCGGACCCGGCGGAGCCCGATGGCCCGGTCGCCGCCCCTGGGCGGTACCTCTACGACCCGAGCCCGGCCGTGACCCGGGCCGGCCTGGTAGGCGAGCTCGCGCGCCAGCTCGGTGCCTGGCAGCTCGACCCGATGATCGCCTTCCTCAGTTCGGACACGCCCGTCGCCACCCCGTTCGCCCGGCTGCTGCAGATCTCCGCGAGTCTGCCGTTCGATGTCCGCCGGCTCGCCGCCGAGCTACGCGGGCGCGGGATCGGAGCGTTGGAGATCCGTCGTCGTGGGCTCGCGGGCGACGTCGACGAGCTGCGCCGCCGCCTGCTGCCACGCCGCCGCGATCTGGTCGCCGGCGGTCCGGCCATCACCCTGGTGATGACCAGGGTGCGGGACGAGCCCTGGGCCTTCCTCTGCACGAACTGGCCTGCGGACGACCACACCCCGCCGCGCCCGTCCGTCATCGAATGAACCCGATTCCGGTCCCAACCTGTGCGTCACAGCCCTCGNCACGATCTGACCGCAATCTGGCCGCGGGACGACAGCCGGAGGTCCGGCTGGTGATGAGGCGGTCCTCGCGGAGGAAGCCCGAAGGCGGGTGCGGAGCCGGGTCGACCATCGACGATCGGTTGGGCGTGGAGCGGATCGTCAAGGCGCGATGAGCAGGCCCGCGGCGGCGGCGGTGAGACAGCCGGCGGCGATGGCGGCGGCCAGGGCGAGCGGCACGATCCGGTCGACGTGCAGCAGAAGCGCGCCGCCGACCAGCGCGCCGATGAACATGGCCAGGGGCGCGGCCAACCGGCGCGGGGCGTGGAAGCCGGGGCCGCCGGCCAGCCGTGAGTCGATGACCAGCCCCGTGAGGGTAGTGGTCAGCACATTGGTCGGGACCTCCGGGACAGCCACCCGCCGTGCCGTCGCGTGCTGCAGCCCCATGGCGCCGGCCAGCGGCACGATGATCGCATAAGGCCGGTCCGTGTCGCCGGTGACCGAGGCGGCGGCCAGCGCCGCGATGATCAGCCCGGTCTGGAGGGCCAGCGCGACCGTCAGCCAGCGGGGTCCGCGCCCCTGGCGCAGCCCCGGGGCCCTGCCGGTCCGCCCGGCGAGGACCGCGCCGGTCAGGAAGCCGGTCAACGCGAGTGCGGACAGGTCCGCGGACAACCCGGGCGCCCCCGCCAGCGCGAACGCGAGCAACACGACGTTGCCGGTCATGTTCGCCACGAACACCCGGCCGAGCCCGAGGAAGCTGGTCGCGTCGACCAGCCCCGTCAGGCTCGCCATCGCGAGCAGCAACGCCACCTCCCGCCGATCCCACCCCGTCGACGGCGCGGGCGGCCGCGGGGGCGGGGGCGGGGGACCGGCCGACGGCAGGGGTGGCGTCGACGGCGTCATCGGCTCAGTGTCACCGATGCCGAGTCGCGGGCCTCGCAACCCTTGGCCACCGGACGACCACCCGAGCCGGTGGGTGCCGCAGCGAGGGGGCCGCGGGGGAGGCGGGGGCCGCGGGGAGGTGGGGTGCGGCTCGCGGTGCCGGCGACGGGTGCCGTTACAGGCGCAGGGGGCGGATCGGGGCGGCGATCAGGTGCGGCTGCGACTGCCAGTCGACGCCCGCCACGTCGATGTAGAGCTCGATCTCGTTGCCGTCCGGGTCGAGGATGTAGAGGCTGTGGGTGATCGTGTGATCCGACGCCCCGACGATGTCGACGCCAGCCTCCCGGATGCGGGCGAGGACCTCGCGCAACTCGTCGTCGGTGTCGCCGACCTTCAGCCCGAAGTGGTAGAGCCCGATCCGCCGGCCGGCCGGCACCGCCGCCGCGTCCTCGCCGACCTCGATGAGCAGCAGTTCGTGATGCGTGCGGCCGGCGGAGAAGCCGGCCGCGGGCACCCGCAGCGGACCGTCGGCGGAGGCCGCCGGGTCCGGGAACACCTGCCGCCAGCCGAGGACGTCCCGGTAGAACGCGACCGAACGTTCNATGTTGCGGACGTAGAGGACGAGATGTCCCAGTTCCTTGATCTCCACAGTGGTCTCCCCGGGGCTGGCGGACGGGATGCCGTTGTACGTACAACTACCACGCGGGGCCCGGCATGCCCGCCTTCGCTCCTCGATTCCGCGTCTGTCGGGCCGGGCGCCGACGCCCTCCGCNGCCGACGCGGACCGGGTCCGCCGGCCGCGGCGCATCGCTCCGATCGCCCGCGTCCTGCGGTAGCATGAGACGGTAGGCAAGACAACCGTACCTGGGGGTGATCGGTTTCGACTTCGGACGTCGAGGCAGGGGAAGCGGGCCGAGGATGAACGGTTATCTCGTTAACGATCCGTTCAAAAAAATAGCTGCCAACAAGACGCAGCCTGTTACCCCCCTGTACGCCCTCGCGGCGTAGGGACTAGGTAACCGTCAGCCTGGGAGTGCCTCCGGCCCAGGATCTGACGTCGCTAGGAGGATCACCGACTGACCCGGTCGCGGGGCCAGTTGGAAAATCAAACAGCGACTGAGCCTACGTCGGCTTGCCTGTGGGTCCGACGGGGCTGAGAAACAAGTAGCAGGCTCCGCCCGGAGAAGCCCTGTGTCGGTGCCGGAGGACGCGGGTTCGATTCCCGCCACCTCCACCAATGTAGGCATTGCGCGAACCGCTCCCTTCGGGGGCGTTGTGGCTGGTAGGACGGCTGCGGCGCCCCCGCGGGGGGCGGCGGGCGTCGCTGGTCGGGTCGACTTGGGTCGATCTGTGTCTTCTCCAGTCTCTACGTTGGCGGCGTCCCTGGAAGCGTTGGCCCCAGGAATTTTGAAGATCGGTACGAGCCGGTCCGGCCCGGTGATCTTCACTTCGGCGATGAGGGCTTCGATGAGGGCCTTGCGGCGGAGGTCGTCGCCGGTTTCGATGATTGTCTCGATGTGCTTGACGATCGTGCGGAGGGTGGAGCGGGCCGGCATGGCCGGTTCGTCGTCGAGTTCTTCGGTGAGTTCGGCCTGCCTCTGGCGGAGCTGCTTCTGCTTGGTGCGCAGGGCTTCGAGCCGGGTGGCGAGGATCTCCTCGTCGAGGGTACCGCGCTCGAAGGCGCCCAGGTAGCGATCGNTGGCCTGGTCGGTCTGGGTGAGTTCGGTTTCGATGATGGTGAGTTCGTCGGTGCGGTCGGAGCGGGCGTCGCGGTGGTGGCGCTGGGCTTTGGTGACGGCGTCGGCGATGAGGTGCTGGTGGTCGCGGTAGAAGCTGGCGAGCGCGGTGAGTACGGCGTAGTCGACGGCGTCGGCGTCGAGGCGGGGGGCGTTGCACTCGCGGCGGTTGTAGCGGTTGCGGGTGTGGCAGGTGTAGTAGCGGTAGGTGTGGTTGCGGCCGGTGGCGCGGGTGCCGATGAGGGCTGTGCCGCATTGGGGGCAGCGCATCCGGCCGGTCAGGTAGTAGTCGGAGGGGTTGGAGGCCCGGCGTGAGGTTTCCTCGCTGCGTTCGGTGAGGATCTTCTGGGCGGCGTCGAACGTCTCCTCGCTGATGATCGGGTCGTGGGTGTCTTCGACGGTGATCTCGCGGAAGGTCAGCTCGCCGAGGTAGATCCGGTTGTCGAGCATGCGCAGGATCTTGTGGCCGGACCAGGGGCCGCCGACGGTGGTGCGCAGGCCGCGGTTGTTCAGGACGTTCGCGATGCTCTTCGTCCCGAGGCGGTCGCGGACGTACCGGTCGAAGATCAGCCGGACGATCGCGGCTTCGGTCTCGTCGATGATCAGTTTCTTGGCGGTCTTGTCGACCTGGTAGCCGAACGGGCGCCGGCCGCCTTTCCACAGGCCCTTGGCGGCTTTGCGTTCCATCCCGGCGATGACCCGGTCGATGATCATGTCGCGCTCGAACTGGGCGAACATCGCCAGCATCTGGAGCAGCATGCGGCCGATGGGCGTGGCGGTATCGAACGGCTCGGTGGCCGAGCGGAACACCACCCCGGCCTGGTCGAGTTCTTCGAGCAAGTGGACGGTGTCACGCAGGCTGCGGGAGAGCCGGTCGACGCGGTAGACGAGCAGGACGTCGATGAGCCCATTGCGGGCGGCGGACAGGGCCCGCTGGAGGTCCTTGCGTTCGATGGTGGNGCCGGAGGCGTCGTCGGCGAACNGCAGGGCCACGACCCAGTTGGGTTGGGAGTCGACGTAGGAACGCAGCCGTTCTTCCTGGGCTTCGATGGTGTAGGGCTGGTTCTCGTCGTCGGTGGAGCGGCGTAGGTAGATCCCGACTCTTACGGTGTCGAGCGGTTCGAGGACGGCCTGCTGGGTTCGTTTCGTGGTGGTGCGGCGCGCGGTCGAGCGCGGCATGGCGGCTGTTCCTTTCCTTCCCCCTGGACGCGTTTCTGCTGAGACGGGCGGGCTATTCGTGGCGTCGGCGGCGCCGGATTCCTCGGCGGCGGGCTGGCCGTGCCGGAAACCGGCTGCCGGTGTCGCCGGCCGGGTCGCAGATCTGGACGTTCGTGGCACGTGTCGCGAGGAAGGCCAGGGCCTTCTCCTGCTGTGCCGCTATGGATTGGCATCCGTCGCCGGTGCCGTGCCGGACGTAGAGGACGACCGGCACGGCACCGGCAACGGTGTTCATCGCCGCCTTCTCGGGGGACTGTCGGGTGGGAAATGGGCGCGGCATACCGACGCTCCTTTTTCGGATGGGTTGACGGCGGCCCACCTGAAGGGAGGGTCGGTGTAGGTTTCAGGCCGCTTTTTTCGGAGCCGTGTTCGGCGCTCCGTTCCTCTCCCACTGTAGGACGAGTTCCGCCAGAGCGGACACCGCCGCGTCGTATTCTTCGGCGGTCATGTCGACGGTCTCGATCCGTTCGATTTCGACCTGGCGAGCCACGTCCCGCCGTCCAGTGGAAAGCGGCTCGGAATCGTCCGCGGCGGGCGTGCGGCTCATTCCGTTCCCGTTTCGGGGCGACGGGGGTCGGCGGGGAACTCCCAGGGCGGCAGATGCGGGCTGAGGATTGCGGTCCCGGGGGTGGCGAGGAGCTGTGCGCGGAAGAACGTCCGCCCGTCAATGATCGGTTGGTGGGCGTGCTGGCAAATGATCCAGTGTTCGGGCGAGACGGGCTGGCCGGCGTGGGTGCGGCCCCAGACGGTGNCACCGGTGTAGACGGGGTTGGCCAGCACGCGGNTGATCGCGGTCGAGGTCCACGGCCGCGGGAGTCCGGTCGCCGGGTCGACCAGGGCGAAGAACAGGTTCCCGAGACCGTGCAGGCGGATGGCGATGGACAGAGGGCTGAGCCGGTCGTCGACCCGCCACCGGTAGATCGTCGCGATAACGGTCGCGGGTCCGGGGTCGAGGACGAGGCGGACACGGCGGCGGAGCTGGCCATCGGCGTCGGGGACGGTGACCCGGTGGGCCTGGTAGCCGAAGGGGATCGGTCCGAGGTGGAAGCCGGCGCGGACGAGGTCGATCTGGGCGGCGCGGGCGCGTTCGGTGGTCCAGACGTGGTGGGCGGCGAGCAGCCGCGCCTGCCGGGCGGCGCGGAGGTGGGTGAGCCGCCACCACCAGCCAGGCCGGCGCTGCGGCACGGGCGGGGCGGGGGGCAGCGCGGGGATGGGCAGCAGGTCAGACATGCGGGGCTCCAACCAGAAGGTGGGGCCGGCCGCGGCGGTGCGGTGCGCGCACGGGCCCGGCCGGCACGGGAGTGCTAGGCGGCCGGGCGGTGCGAGGCGTCGAGCGCGGCGTGCGGCGCCGGGGGGAGCGGCGGGTCCGGTGGGCGCGGTCGCCGGACTGGTTGGCCGTCGGCACGGAAGACGATCACGTCCTGGTGGACCGGGTAGGCGCGTGGCCGCCCGTGCGGGCGGTGGGTGCCGAGGGCCCGGGTGTAGGGGACGGCGGTGAGCGCGACGGCACGCTGCACCGGCCGCCAGCCGACGTCCCGGCCGGCGGCGGCGACCTGGCTGGCCAGGTCCANCCCGCCGCCGATGTGGTAGGCGGNGATGACGANGAGGTGGCCGCCGGGCCGGGGCAGGTCCCGGTAGGCGGCCAGCCGTGCGCGTAGCCGGTCCCTGGCCGGACCGGTCGGCTCGGCAGGGTCGGCCGGTCCGATCGCGGTCAGGACCAGGTCGATCGGTCCGAGTCCGGTCCAGGACTCGCCGTCGGGCAGCGCGTCGAGGATCATCCCGTCGCCGCGGGCGCCGCGGGCCTTCGCCAGGGTGAGCGCGGCGCGGGCGGTCTCCCACCGCTCGGGGTCGGTGGTGATGCCGATGCCGTGGCGGCGGGCGTGCACGGCTTCGGCCACGACCGTTCCCCGCCCGCAGTCCGGGTCGCACACCGTGTCGCCGGGCCGGCTGTAGGCCGCGATCGCGTGGGCGGCGACCGCCGCTGACACCGCCGCGTCGCCGTGCGGCGCATCGGCCGGCGGTCGCCCGGTCTGGTGGGTGGCAGTGTTGTGCCGGCCGGTGTGCCAGACCGTCGCCCACCGCGCGTCGCCGCGCCACGTCTCGCCGTCGGCGGTCATCGGGCCGCGCCCCCCGTCGGCGGCACCGGTAGTCCGACATCGCTGGGGTTCATCTGCGGCGGGTAGCCGTAGGTGCTGTGGTCCAGGTGGTTCTGGCTCTTGGCGGGCCTGCGTGCCGTGTTGACGCGGCCTCGGACTTCTTGAAGGTTCCTCACGTGGGTTGCGTTCTCCGCTGTCTGCGTGAAGGTGAGGTGCTCGGATTGGCGCTCGCGGTGGTACGCGATATTCGGGACGCGCGGCAGTCGGCGGCGTCCGCTGAGGAGTTGGCGACGTTCGAGACGGACGTGCTCGCGGGGTTCGTG